>NZ_JAFATE010000335.1 GCF_019244115.1 Bradyrhizobium sp. | reverse complement strand
CGGCGTCCAGCACGCGATGGCAGGGCACGATGATCATGAACGGATTTTTCGCAAGCGCCTGGGCCACCGAATGCACCGCGCCCGAGGCGCGCAGCGCCGCCGCGACCTCGGATGTGGTGCGAGTCTCGCCGCGCGGGATGGCGCGGGTGTAGGCATAGACGCTCTGGTTGAATTTCGAAATGCCGCTCATGTCGAGCATGGCGTTGGAAAAATCGCAGGTTTGGCCGCGCAAGGCGGCCACGATGCCCTCGATCGTCAGTGCGACATGGGCCGGCGGGCGCAGCTCGCGTGCATCCGGGAAGACACGGAACAGTCGCCGCCGCGTTTCGATTTCCCGCGCCTCGGGCAGTTGCACGCCCGAAATGCCGGCGTCGCCCCAGACGATACCGCAACGGCCGATCGCGGTGTCGAACACCGCATACCCACGCCCCGCCATGACTCAAAACCCTCAGACCCCGCACTCACCATAGCAGTGTCACAATCGCGCGCATCCGGAATCTTGAAGAACGGTTAAGCCCTGCACAGGGCGTCGTGATGCCGGACCCGTCGAAAGCCGCGAGCCCGGAATGCTCTGCGGGGAGTTGCGATCCGATTTAGCCGCTTGGCGGATGGCGCAGTCTAAGCTAAAGAATCGGATCGAGCGAACCGCTCGCGGGCGTAGTTCAATGGTAGAACGGCAGCTTCCCAAGCTGCATACGAGGGTTCGATTCCCTTCGCCCGCTCCAACCATCCGCGGCGGTTCGCAACCGGTAGAAGTCAGGATCGGACGTCGAGCGCCGGCGGTCGAGGGAACCGATCCCGTTGCCGCGCTTTGATCTGGCGAATGAGTTTCGACCTGCTTGCAGCTGACGGGCTGCCGAGGAGGACCTCAAATGGCCGACCAACAGAAAGAGCCCGCTGGCCCCGACCTCGCTTCAGGCGTCGCGCTGAGCGACTTCAAGAACGACATGCTGCTCGGCCATGTCGGCGATCAGGACGTCCTGCTGGTGCGCATCAAGGATGAGGTCTTTGCGATCGATGCGCATTGCAGTCATTATCACGGGCCGCTCGCAGATGGTCTCGTTGTCGGCGACACCATCCGCTGCCCCTGGCATCACGCCTGCTTTTCGCTGCGCAGCGGTGAGGCGATGCGCGCCCCCGCGCTCTCCGCGCTCGCGATCTGGAAGGTCGAGCGGCAGGGCGACACGCTGTCGGTCCGCACGAGGCAGGATCACACGCAACCGGCGCGGCGGCCGCCACCGGGCGCGCCGCGGCGCATCGTCATTGTCGGCGGCGGCGCGGCGGGTTTTGCGGCGGCGGAGATGCTCCGGCGCGAAGGTTTTGGTGGCGAGCTCGCGCTCGTCAGCGATGATGCCGCCGCCCCGGTCGATCGTCCCAATCTGTCCAAGGATTATCTCGCAGGCTCCGCGCCGGAGGACTGGGTGCCGCTGCGCCCGGACAGCTTTTACGCCGACGAGAAGATCGATCTGCGGCTGAGCACGCCCGTCACCGCCATCGACGGCAAGGCGCGCCAAATCGTTCTCGGCGATGGCGCGAGCTTGCCCTACGACCGCCTGCTGCTTGCGACCGGCGCCGAGCCGGTACGGCTGCAGATACCGGGCGCCGACCAGCCGCATGTTCATACGCTGCGAACCCTCGCCGACAGCGCCGCCATCATCGCGGCAGCCAAGGCTGCGCGGCGCGCGGTCGTGATCGGCGCGAGCTTCATCGGGCTCGAGGTCGCAGCTTCGCTGCGGGCGCGCGAGATCGAGGTCCATGTGGTCGCGCCGGAGCAGCGGCCGATGGAGCGCGTTCTCGGCCCCGAGATGGGCGACTTCGTGCGCAGCCTGCACGAGGAGCACGGCGTCATCTTCCATCTTGCCGACACCGTCGTCGCGATCGACGGCAAGCGCGCCATGCTGAAGAGCGGCGGCACGCTCGAAGCCGATCTCGTCGTGGTCGGCGTCGGCGTGCGGCCGCGGCTGGCGCTCGCCGAGCGATCCGGCCTTGCGCTCGATCGCGGCGTCCTGGTCAATCCCGATCTGGAGACGAGCGTGCCTGGCATTTTTGCGGCGGGCGACATCGCGCGCTGGCCCGATCCGCATTCGGGCCAGAACATCCGCGTCGAACATTGGGTGGTCGCCGAGCGACAGGGCCAGGCCGCCGCGCGCAACATGCTGGGCTATGGCGAAGCCTTCGACGCCGTGCCGTTCTTCTGGAGCCAGCATTACGACGTGCCGATCAACTATGTCGGCCACGCCGACGAGTTCGACGAGATCGCGGTCGATGGCGACATCAAGGGCCGCGACTGCCTGCTGCGCTACAAGTTGAAGGGGCGCGTGCTGGCGGTCAGCTCGATCTACCGTGACCTCGCCAGCCTTCAGGCCGAACTTGCGATGGAGCAGGGCCGGTCGCCTTGAGCTCGCGCGGGCGCAAATTGAGCTTGACCTCTTGGTACGGCAGGACAATCGCATGCACGGCCGGTCGTCCCGCAGGTCCGGTGCCATTTGTGCAGCGCGTCGCTCCCGCTGGCTCGTGATGCCCGGGCTTGTCCCGGGCATCCACGCCTTTCTTCTTCGCTGCCAAGACGTGGATGGCCGGAACAAGCCCGGTCATGACGATGCACTGGATTCCCGAGCTCTAGGAGGCCGGCCGAACAACGCGCTGTGGAACCCTGGCACTTTCTGCGGCAGCGCGGCGTTTCAGCGCCGATCAGACTGGAGACATTGTCATGCGCCTTATTGGCGCCATAGAGAGCACCGACTGAAGTCCTGTTATCCTTTTTTTTGTCAGCGTGTAAGCAGCGGCCCGCGTTTTCGCTCCAAGGCGAGTGTTGGCTATGAGTTATCGCGCACGCATCGCAGGAGTGGCTTGCGCGTTTTTATGCGCCACGGTCGTTGCGGCACTGGCCTCTCTGATCGCAACCGAGGCGGCCGGCCAGGCTCCGCCTGGTTTTCCGGTTGCAAAGCCGATGCGCGAAGACCCCGTCGAGGCGGCCCGCAGGAGGATCAACGCCAACACGGTCTCGATCGTCTCCGGCAACATCACCGGCACCTATCTGCGTTATGCGGCCGATATCGCCTCGGTGCTCGATGACGGCGAGAACCTGCGGGTGCTGCCGATCCTGAGCGCGGGCGCGGTGCAGAACGTCACCGACATCATGTTCCTCCGGGGCGTCGACATGGGGCTGGTGCGGACCGACTCGGTCGAGGCGATCCGGCGCGCGGGCAAGTACGGCGATGTCAAGACCAAGGTCCAGTACATCGCACGGCTGGTCGACGACGAGATGCACGTGATCGCGCCGCGCGAGATCACGGACATCCGGCAACTTGCCGGCAAGAAGGTGAATTTCGACGTGCTCGGTTCGGGAACGCACTTCTCGTCCGAACTGATTTTCGAGCGCCTCGGGATCCACGTCGAAACCACAGCCTACGAGCAGTCGGTCGCCTATGAAAAACTGCGCGCCGGCGAGATCGATGCCAGCATCTTCTTCGGCGGCAATCCGGTAGTCGGGATCGCCAATTTCAAGAACGCCGACAACAGATATCATCTCGTTCCCGTTCGTTTCGAGGAGAAGCTCGCCGATTATTATCTGCCGGCGACGCTGTCGGGCAAGGACTACCCGAATTTGCTGGGCAAGGACGAAACGCTCGACACCATCGCGGCGCCGACGCTGCTCGCGGTCTACAATCTGCGCCCTGGTAACGAGCGCTACCTGCGGGTTGCGCATTTCGTCGAGGCGTTCTTTGCCAAATTTTCCGAGTTCCTGAAGCCGCCGCGCCATCCGAAATGGCGCGAGGTCAATCTGGCGGCGACGGTGCCCGGCTGGACGCGGTTCAAGCCGGCGCAGGATTGGCTCGACCGGATGGCGCCCCAGGCCGCCCAGCAGGCGATGGGTTTGGCTACGCCCGAAGTGGCCTCCACCGATGAACAGGCCCGCTTCAAGGCCTTCCTCCGGCAGAGGAACGGCGGAACCCGTCTCTCCGCAGACGACATCGTCCACCTGTTCGAGGAGTTCCAGAAAAGCGAGGGGCGCTGATCATGGCGCCGGACAGCCCGCTTACGACGCCGATTGCGCGCGATCGCTCCGACGACATGCGTCTGCTGAATGACTTGCAGCACCTGGACGATGAATTCGATTTCCCCTCCTGGATACGCGAGAGGCCACCGGAGATATCCGAGCTGCAGGAGCTGTCGTCGCGAAACAGCGGCCCCAATTGGGTCATCATGTCAGTCGGCTTGATTGCGTCGCTGGTCGCGGGGATCGCAATCCTATGGCCGCTCGCGCATTCGGTGCTGCAAGCAAGGCGCAGCGTCGAGCAGACGGTGGTCGCGCAGTCGCGCGCGTTGCCACTGGGGTCTGTTCGCGAGGAGCAACGAGCCCAGCCCGCCGCGCCGGAGTTCGCTCCGGCTCGGCAGAAGCTGGTCGAGGACCCGTCGAGGCTGGCCGCCGAGCCTGCCGCGGCGTCGACGCCACAGGCGGTGGTGGCGACCGCGGTCGCCGAACCGCCGAAACCGCCCGAGCCAGACGTGCCGGCGATGTCGGCGGGCGAGGTCGGCCGGATGCTGGCGCGCGCGGCGGCGCTCATACGCGAAGGACAGATCGGCAGCGCCCGGGCCCTGCTCGAACTCGCCGCACGCTCGCGCGACCCGGCGACCTATCTGGCGCTTGCCGATACGTATAATCCGAAGATGCTGGCGCGCTGGCACGCCATCGGCATTCCCGGCGATCGCCCGCGCGCGCTTTCGCTCTACCAGCAGGCGGCCGATGCCGGAATGACGGAAGCGAACGCGCGCCTGCGAGAGCTCGGACGGTGACGTTGCGTGCGGTTCACCACTCCCCGCTTGCCGCGAGAGGTCGGATCGCATCGCAAGATGCGATCCGACTGAGGGGGATTCGCCGCGAGGTCGCTGCCTTCGACACTCTCCGTAAGAACCGGGAAAGGGGCGCACCGTCCGTATCGCAACAGCGAGCCTGGATTCACCTTGCTCAGGCGTCACCGCGGATCAACAAGGCAATGATGGTGAACATCCATTCAAGAAAGTTTCTTGCCGGTTCCTGCAACAGAGCAGATCGACATTTGTTTTTCTCCTGACAACCGAGAGGAGAAAGACCATGAGGAAGCTGTCTTACGTGCTGGCCGCGCTGGCGGCTGTCGCAGTGGGAGCGCCGACCATCGCAAGCGCCACCGAGTTCGGTATTCATGTCGGCGGCGACCGCGACTATTACCATGAGAGGGACTATCGCGGACCGCGTGCGGAGTTCTACGAACATGATCGCGGCTGGCATCGGGGCTGGTACCATCATGATGGCGACCGCGAGGTGATCATCCGGCGTCATCATCGGGACTATGACTGACGCACCACGAGGACCGACACGAAACATGGCCCCTGCAGGGGCCATGTTTTTTTCAGCCCCGCGAAGGATCATGCGCCCGGCGGCACCTGATCCAGAAAACCGGTAATGCTCTGGATGCGCCCGTCCTTCAGCACGGCGAAATCCGTGCCCTTGATCGGGCTGTCGGCGCCGTCAGGACCAAGTCCCCAGGAAAAACGCACATGATCGCCAAAACCGTTCGGCTCGCCGATCAGCTTGAATTTGAAATCCGGAAAGCGCTGCTGCACGCCGGATATCAGTGCGTCGACGGCGTCGGCGCCATCGCCCGCCATCAACGGATCGACATAGCGCGCATCGGCGGTCCAGTCCTGGCTCAGCATCTCGCGCCGGCGGCTCGGCGTGCGCTCATTCCACAGCTCGATGTAGCGGCGGGCAATTTTCGTAGCGTCGGTCATGATGGTTTCTCCTTGATCAAGCCGTCGTTCAATCGGCTGACCCGACTATTGGAGATCCACGCGATCAAATCGATTACGTCGGACGTCATGGGGCCTGGCGCGGGAGCCGCGACAGAGGTGCGCTCCCTCCCCGCTTGCGGGGGAGGGAGCGGGATGGTGGCGTCACAATCTCAGGAATCCACATCATCTCTCCCGGCGTCGTCTCGCGCGTTTCGCTTCGCTTTACCTATCCTGCATCTGATCCTGCATTAGCTCATCAGCACCTGATCAGGGCGCGGGCCTGCCGCTCTGCTGGCAGGACAACCCGGCAGCGCGCCGGCAAATCAGACTGTTCGTTGTCGATAGCAACGCTGTCGCCTCGTTCGTACACAGTCGAGGCAATGGTATCGTCATGCAACCGATTTGCCCGTCGGGCAGTCTGACAAGAACCTTGTCCAGCCCTTCGGCAAAAAATATTCCGTCTTGCCGTTTCCGCAAATCAGAAGTATGGTTCGCTCGTTCCGCCTCGTCACGAGGGGCGTATCGCGATCGTCACGACACGCGAAGCGGGATGCGATGGACGCTTTGGCGACGCGCGCGATGCTCTCGCGCGGACGAACGGCGCTGATGCGGACGACGAAATCGTGTGGTCCTGACACCCCGACGCTGGTGTCAAGTCGGCGAGAGATGATTTCGCCGATGACGGGGGCAAGAGAGCCCGGGCCCCGGGGAGATCACGTATAAGTCGTAAAGCCATTGCGCAGGGAGGGCCGGGTCGCCTCGGCCAAACCTGTGGTGACTGCCGCCAGCTTTTTTTGTTGCTGGCGGGCCACGGGCGCGGCCAGCGCCCGGCCTTCCCTGCGCCCTCTTCAATTCGGAGGGTGAAATCGAGCAAGACCCGGACGCCAGTCGCACCGCGGGAACGCTGAGATTTGTCTTGAAAAAAGCTCGTCACACCCTCGGCCGTCATCACCCGCGCAAGCGGGTGATCCAGTACGCCGCGGCCTATCGGCTCAAGCACTGGCGTCTCCGGAATACTGGATCGCCCGGTCAAGCCGGGCGATGACATGCTATTTGACTTTGAATCACAAAATCAGGCGGCGCGCGTCCTCATCACTTTGCGATGCCGCGCGGCGCGAAGATGTGCCGTCGCATCGCCGGAAAAGCCAAATCTTCTCCTCTTCCGGGCGCGCGCGACAAGAAACTCCCAGGCGGGCCCGCGAGAACGCAAGAACCGCCCATTGCGTCTTGCGGCGCTGTGCCGCACATTTTTCCGGGGCGAAACAACCCGACGAGAGTTTTTGTGGCGCAAGACGAGCTACCCGATCCGTTCGGCGAATCGCATCTGGTGGCGACGCTGCCGTCATCGAACTCCGCACTGGGGCTGAAGGGCGCCGCGCTTTTGATCGCGCTTGCGATCCTGCTGCTCGTGGTGCGCGGTCTGGTCGGTTAGATCTAGACCCGGGCGCGGCGTGGGCCATTCGCGGCGGCGGGCGCCGCGATCAGCCGCTCGAAGGCGGTTGCGGCGGGCACCTCGACTCGTCCCGGCGCCTTCAGCCTCCACAGCGTGCGCACGATCGAAAGGTTGCGCATCTCGATTATCTTCAGCCGGCCGAGCGCGACCTGGTCCTTGGCCGCGGCGGCGGACACGATCGCAACGCCAAGCCCGGCCGCGACCATCTGCTTGATTGCCTCCGTGCTGCCGATCTCGAGCGTGCGGGCCGGATCGATTCTGAGCCGCGCCAACGCCTTCGCGACGACCTCACGCGATCCCGAGCCCGGCTCGCGCATGATGAAGATCTCGTCTGCGATGCGGCTGGGCTCGATCGCTGTGCGATCCGCCGCGAAGGGATGCCGCGGTCCGGCGATCAGCACCATCTCGTCGCTCCGCCACGGCTCGGCCAAGAGTCCCTCGTCCTCGACCGGGCCTTCGACCAGGCCGACCTCGATCTCATGGGCGAGCATCATCTGCGCAATGTCGCGGGTGTTGGCGCTGGCGAGCTGCAACTCGATGCCGGGATGGCGGCCGTGAAACGTGCCGAGATAGTCCGGGATGAAATAGGTCGCAATCGTTGTCGATGCGCCGATCCGCAAGGAGCCGCTGTCGAGGCTCCGCAGCGCGCGCAGCTCGTCTTCCGCGGCGCGCTCGGCCGCGAACAGGGTATCCGCATGCTGCAGCAGGGCGAGCCCTTCGCGCGTCGGCGTCACACCCCGGGGGGTGCGGTCGAGCAGCCGACAGCCGAGCTGCAGCTCGAAATCCCGCACGCCCTTCGAGATCGAGGGTTGGCTGAGCAGCAAGATATCGGCCGCCTTGGAGAAGCTGCCGGCCTTCGCGACGGTCGCGAACAGCCGCAGCAGATGCAGGTTCAGGGGCATAACTTTTTTCTATTGGGCTGCGGGAAAAAGATATTAGCCGCGAGGGCGCCGAAAGAGCAAAGATATTCTCCGTCGCCTGAGGAGAGATCGCTTGTCCGGCCAGCCCAGCTCCGTTCGCCCGCTGCCCACGCGGCTGATCGAGGGCGTTTTGGTGCGCGGCCCGGGCATTCTGCTGTGCGCAGGCATCACCGCGCTTGCGCTCGCCGCCCAGGCGCTCGAACTGCGAAGCTTTGGGCACCCGTACGTCGAGGCGCTGGTGCTCGCGATCCTGTTCGGTGCCGTGCTGCGTGCGGCGTGGACGCCGGAGCGGCGTTTTCAGGCCGGCATCGCCTTCGGCGCCAAACAGCTGCTCGAAGTCGCGGTGACGCTGCTCGGCGCTTCGCTCGATCTGTCGCTGGTGACGCGATCCGGCGTCGCGCTGCTCGCCGTCATCGTCGCGGTGGTCGTGGCCTCGCTCGGCGTGAGTTTTGGCGTAAGCCGCATGCTCGGGCTGTCGAACCGGCTTGCGATCCTGGTCGCCTGCGGCAACTCGATCTGCGGCAATTCGGCGATCGCGGCGGTCGCGCCGGTGATCGGGGCCGGCAGCGCCGATGTCGGCGCCGCGATCTCGTTCACCGCTGTCCTGGGCGTGCTCACGGTGATCGGCCTGCCGCTGCTGGTGACGTTCGCCGGCCTCACAGCGACACAATACGGCGTTTTGGCGGGGCTCACGGTCTATGCGGTGCCGCAGGTGCTCGCCGCGACGCTGCCGGTCGGGTTGATTGCGACGCAGATGGGCACTTTCGTGAAACTCGCCCGTGTGCTGCTGCTCGGCCCTGTCGTGGTGGCCTTGTCGCTCGTATTCCGCAACCAGGCGATGAAGGCGGGGGCGACCGCGGGCCGCTCGGCGCTGTCGTCGCTCATCTGGGTGCCGTGGTTCGTGCCGGCGTTCCTGATGCTCGCGGGATTGCGGTCGGCGGGGATGATTCCACAAGGTGCCACCCAGCCGATTGCGGCCGTGGCCGCCTTCCTGACCATCCTGTCGATGGCCGCGCTCGGGCTCAATGTCGACCTGCGGCTTCTGGCGCGAATCGGCGCACGCGTGACCACTGCCGTCACGCTCTCGCTGACGTTCCTGATCGCGATCAGCCTCGTCGTCGTCCGTCTGTTCTGAGCAAGACGGCGCGCCGGTTACGGGACGACCGTCAGCGTCGCCTTCATGTTGGGATGGAAGCGGCAGAAGTAAGGGAACGTGCCGGCCGTGTTCACGACCAGGCTCCCGCCCTTGTTCGCCGGCAGCATGACGTCGAACTCGCCGCCCTGCTGTGCGGTTGCGGTGTGGGCGACGACGTCCTTGTTGACCCACTCGATGGTGTCGCCGACCTTGGCCGAGACCTCGGCCGGCGTGATCACCAGGTTTTGCATGACGATCGTGATGGTCGCCGCCGGCGAAGGCGCGGTCATTGCGAGCAGCGCCATCGCCGTCATGATCGGAAGCGTGCGAGCGACCAGCATCGTAAGCCCCTACTTCAGGTCGGCCGCGACATGCTCGGCATGCTGCTCATGACCCTGGAAGATTTTCAGGCCGGTCTGCAGCAGGCCCTTCAGCTCCGCATTGCTCGCCGACGGGATCAGCTGGGTCTCGAGCGCGCCGTTGACCTGCTTGTGGTATGCGATCTCGTTCTCGATATAGCCCTTGTCGTAGGCCGCGCCGCTCAGCTTGGCGAGCTGCTCGTATTTGTCAGCGGCCTGTTTCGACAGCGCCTTGCTGGTATCGTTGTCCTGCGGCGTGACGTTGAGCTTTTTCACGAGGTCGAGCGCCTGCTTGTTCACGGCCTCATGGTCGCGCACCATGTCCTCCGCGAACTGCTTCACCTCCTTGCTGTTGGATTTGAGCAGCGCCTGCTTGGCGGCCGCGACGTCGAGCACGCCCGCGGTATAGGCGATATGTGCGATCTGCGGATCGGTCAGCTTGGCGCCTTCCGCGCCGGCCGGGCCGGTCGAGAGTGCGATGGCAACCAGCACTGCGCTCAGTCGAACGAACATGGTGATCCTCCTGTGATGCCGCGCGGGCCAGACCGGCGCGTCTCGGGTACACAGGCGTTGGATGGCAAAAGCGGGAGGAGGTTCCGGCAATATTTGCGACGTGACTTATGCGAAGCCAAGTCGCTGCAGCACGGCATTGGTGAGGCGCGCGCAACGTTGTCCCGCAAAGGGGAATGCTTCCAGTACCACCGGGCCGATCTTGCGCTCGACATTGTCGCGCAACATGGCGCGCGCGCGGTGCAGGCGAGTTTTCACGGTCTCGGTTCTCAGATCCAGCAGGTCCGCGGTCTCCTCGACGTTCAGTCCTTCGATCACGCGGGCGATGAAGACCAGGCGGAAAGCGTCCGGCAATTCGTCGATCGCGCGTTCAACGACCTCTCGGATTTCGCGTTGAGCCATGGATTTTTCCGGATCGTCGGTCGTGGCAAGGGGAAACGGGATGATCTCCGCGTCGATGCCGCCGTTCGGCTGCAGCCTCACTTCGCTTCTGGGCCGCTCCCGCCGCAAGCGGCCGAGCGCCTCGTTGATGGCGATCCGCGAGAGCCATGTCGACAGGCTGGAGCCGCCGCGAAATTCCGCAAGATGGGTGAACGCGCGGACATAGGTGTCCTGGACCACGTCCTCGGCCTCCGCGTCATCGCGCAGGATGCCGCGGGCGAGCCGGTACAGCCTGCGATTGTTCGCGGTCATGATGGTCCGCACGGCCGCCTCGTCGCGCTCGAGCGTGCGGCGGATCAGTTCGGCGTCGTCTTGACCCGGGTGGTCGGTTCGGGGCGCTCGTGCCTGGTGCATGGCGGCCTCGCTTTCGTCAGGAGAATATCAGCTTTGAGCATTGGATGCGTCAGACACCCCGAGGTTCCCGGCTCTCAGCATAAAAGTCTGGGACGGGCGTTTGTACGGCTGCCGGACGGGCAGCCGTACCTGCTTGGGGTTGCAGATATGTCCCGCACGGACTTGATAGGGAATCCCCTACTTCGCCGCGATCACCATGATCTCGACATTGTACACCGGCGCTGCGAGCCTCGCCTCGACGGTGGCGCGGGCAGGGGTGTTGCCGGGCGAGACCCAGCCGTCCCACACCGCATTCATCTCGGCAAACGTCGCCATGTCGGTGATGTAGATGGTCGCCGACAGCAGCTTCGACTTGTCGGTACCGGCCGTGGCCAGATGGCCATCGATGATGGAAAGGATGTCCTGGGTCTGCTTGGTCACGCTTTCGCCCTTGGCGTTGCTCGCGACAACGCCCGCCAGATAGACGGTATTGCCATGGACGACGACCTGGCTCATGCGGGGGCCGGTCTCAAAACGCTGAATGCTCATGGGGTTCTCCAGTGAAATGGCGGCCGTTAACTACCCGGCGCGGCCGCCATGCACAACTGCGTGCTTTGGGAAGCCGCTTGAAGAAAATCCCAGACTCGGCGCCATGGTGCGAGTCATCATGTCGGTTTCGCTCTGGGCCGCGCCATGCAGGACGATGACGAGCGGCGCTGGCCGGACTGCCGGAAGCGCGACGGTAAAGCTGCGTGTCACGCCACCAACGCTGATCGTCTCCGCGCGTACTGGGCAGGCGCAAGCAATCGCCGCCAGCAAGGCGATCACCTGCAATCGAGTGCGCGAGTCCGTCATCTTCGGTCTCTCGCCCCACGGTTGCGTGCCGGACCATGTCTGCCGCGCATGGGTTCCGCGGCCTTCCGGGTTTCGCGCGCGATCACGAGTCATTTCAGTTTCGCCCGCCGTCGTGATTCGTATCGGATGCCGCTTCGGCGCGGATCTGTTTCAGTTTGGGATCGCGAGCTGAGATTGGTGCAGCGCCCCTGCAACACTCGATTTGAATTTGGCCTTCCCGGCTCGCCCTGCCTAGACAAAAATGCGATCTCGCAACACGCTAGCACCGCGATCCGGTTTTGAAATTCGCAATCGTCAAGGGTGGGGCGTTGCGGGTGCGGACCACCGGGGTTGGGTCGAGGCGGTTGAACTGAGGTTGGACATGAAATTGGTGACGGGGTTGCTCGCAGCCGTTCTGTTGCTGGCGGGGATGGGGGCAAGTCAGGCGGTGGTGCGGATCTCTGACGATCGCGGGGGCCGGATCGGGACTTACGTCGACAGGTATCAGGACCTGCGCAACTCCGGAGAAACGGTGATCATCGATGGGCTGTGCGCCTCGGCCTGCACCATCGTCCTCGGCGCTATCCCCCATGACCGGATCTGCGTCACCGCGCACGCCAATCTGGGCTTTCACGCCGCCTGGGATTTCGGCGCCGATGGGCGGGCCATCACCAATCCCGAAGCGACCCAGATGCTCTATTCGATGTATCCGGCGCCGGTGAAGCGCTGGATCTCGCAGCGTGGGGGGTTGACGCCGCATATGATTTTCCTGCGCGGCAGGCAGTTGCAGACCATGTATAAGCCCTGTTTCCTCGACGCCCAGGCGTCCGCCAGCAAGTTGTCGACCCCGGCAGCACACACCACCACCGGTTCTGGCCCGGCGCCCGCCGCGAACGCGTCCTCCCGCTGATCACAGAACGTCCCCAACAGAAGGCGCACTCCGGAGGACGTGATTGCGCCGATCGCGATCAAGCTTGCCCTGGTACGCCGCCGATCCTATGTCATGAGACGGATCGGCGCGCTTTTTCAGCCATCACGGCCACTTTTTTGGCCGGAACGCGCGCCATGAAAGGTTCGCGATGGGCCAACCGCTCTCCAGCTCGCATCCGCTCGGTGCCGGCACTCCGTCGGTGCGCGGGACGGTGCGTGCGCTCGCTGTCGTTTGCGGCCTGATCGGGGCGGCGGTCGTCGTCGGAACATTCGCGCTATGGGTCCATTACGGGACCGCGGTGTTTTTCGAGACGATCTCGGCCGGCATCGCGGCCTGCCTTTGAGACCTTGGGAGATTTTGGGAATGATCAAGTCCGCCGCCCGTCCGCTGGTCATTGTCGCTGCCTTTGGGGCAAGCCTCCTGGTTGGGCTGATCGCGATGCTGTCGGTCTTTGGCGGGGTGCGGAGCGTGGCGACGCCGGCGGCGATCGGCGGGCCGTTCCAGCTCACCGACCAGAGCGGCCAGACCGTGACCGAGAAGGCCCTGGAAGGCCGTCCGACGTTGATCTTTTTCGGCTTCACCCATTGCCCGGATGTGTGCCCGACGTCGCTGTTCGAGATGTCCGAGGTACTGCACGCGATGGGCAGCGACGCCGACCGCGTGAACGCCTATTTCATCTCGGTAGATCCGGAGCGCGATACCGAAGCCGCCATGAAAGACTATCTGTCGAGCTTCGATCCGCACCTCAAGGGGCTCACCGGTGATCCGGAGGCGGTGGCCAAGGTCCTTAGCGAATACCGGGTCTATGCCAAGAAGGTTCCGCTGAAGGATGGGGACTACACGATGGATCATACCGCGCTCGTCTATCTGATGGACCGTGACGGCAAGTTTGTCGCGCCCTTCAACCTGAAGCGGACACCCGATGAGGCCGCCGCCGACCTCAAGAAATACCTTTGACGGCCGACTCCGCCGCGCCTTGGAATCGGTGCACGAGCCGCTCTGATGGTCTATAAGACCGTCCGATTCCGCTTCAGGAATTTTGAGGCCAAATGTCCGCGCGGTCCGCTGTCTTCCGTGTCTTTGCCCCGCCGTCTCGTCGGTTCCGCGGCGGATGGCTGGCAGCCTGCGCCCTCCTGCCGCTTGCGATGTGGGGCGGGGAGGTTGGAGCGCAGACGCTGCCAAGGCCCAAGGTGGAGGCAGCGCCCCAGGCGGTGCCCGGTTTCTGGGACCCGCGGCGGCGCCCCGAGCGGCCGGACCTGTCGCGCATCAATGTGATTCGGTTCCTGACCGAGACGGACTATCCGCCGTTCAATTTTACCGGCGCCGACGGCAACCCGGCCGGGTTCAATGTCGATCTGGCGCGTGCGATCTGCGACGAGATCAAGATTACCTGCACGGTGCAGATGCGCAGGTTCGAGACGCTGCTCGATGCGCTCGCCAGCAATCGCGGCGATGCCATCATCGCCTCGGTCGCCGTGACGCCGCAAATGCGCGCCAAGGTCGATTTTTCCGACCCCTATTACCGGGCGCCTGCCCGCTTCGTATCGCGCCGCGATTCCGTGCTGCCGGAAGTCCGGCCCGAATATCTCGAGGGCAAAAAGGTCGGCGCCGTCGCGGGCTCCGCCCATGAGGCTTACCTCAAGGCGATGTTCACCGACGCCGAGCTGCATTCCTATCCGAATGACGAGGCGCTGCGCATGGCGCTGCGCCGCGGCGAGGTCGATTTCATTTTTGGCGACGGCATTTCGCTCGCATTCTGGATCAACGGCACGGATTCCGGCGATTGCTGCGCTTTCTCCGGCGGGCCGTTCGTCGAAAGCCGCTATTTCGGCGAGGGGATCGGGATCGCGGTCCGCAAGGGCAATGATCTGCTGCGTCAGGCGCTCAACTGGGCGTTGTTCCGGGTCTGGGAAAAGGGCCGCTACACCGACCTCTGGCTGCGCTATTTCTCGGTCAGCCCGTTCTAGCCGATTTGACGAAACGCCGTAGGGTGGGCAAAGCGAAGCGTGCGCACCGGGGTCGTAACGGTGGGCACGGCGCAAACGCGCCTTTGCCCACCCTACCATTCTCCGCTAGTTTCCGCGGTCCTTTGGAAGTCCGATATTTGAAATGTCCACGATCGATCTTGCTGCAACCATGAGCCCGAGCGACCTGCGCGCCCTTGCCGAACAATCCAATGCCTGGCCGTTCGAGCAGGCGAAGGCGATCGTTGCGCGGCTGAAAAAGCAGCCGAAGGACGAGGTGCTGTTCGAGACCGGTTACGGCCCGTCGGGACTGCCGCATATCGGCACTTTTGGCGAGGTCGCGCGCACCACCATGGTGCGTCACGCCTTTCGCGTGCTGACCGAGGACAAGGTCAAGACCCGCCTGCTCGCCTTCTCCGACGACATGGACGGCCTGCGCAAGGTGCCGGACAATGTCCCGAACAAGGAGCTCCTCGAAGCCAATCTCGGCAAGCCCCTGACCAGCGTGCCCGATCCCTTCGGCACGCATGCGAGCTTCGGCGCGCACAACAACGCGCGGCTGCGCGCCTTCCTCGACCAGTTCGGCTTCGAGTACGAGTTCGCGAGCTCGACCGACTATTACAAGTCGGGGCGCTTCGATGCCGCGCTGCTCCGCATGCTGGAGCGGCTGGACAAGGTGATGGCGATCATGCTGCCCTCCCTGCGCGAAGAGCGCGCCGCGAGCTATTCGCCGTTCTTGCCGGTCTGTCCGCGCACCGGCGTCGTGCTCTACGTGCCGATCGTCGCGCACGATGCGAAGGCGGGCACCATCTCCTTCGACGATCCGGAAACCGGGGAGCGCGTCACGCTGCCGGTCACCGGCGGCCACTGCAAGCTGCAATGGAAGCCCGACTGGGCGATGCGCTGGTATGCGCTCTCGGTCGACTATGAAATGGCCGGCAAGGACCTGATTGATTCGGTGAAGCTCTCGGGAAAGATCTGCGCGGCGCTCGGCGGCACGCCGCCCGAAGGTTTCAACTACGAGCTCTTCCTTGATGAGAAGGGCCAGAAGATTTCCAAGTCGAAGGGCAACGGGCTGACCATCGACGAATGGCTGCGCTACGCCTCGCCGGAATCGCTGTCGCTGTTCATGTATCGCGAGCCAAAGACGGCCAAGCGGTTGTACTTCGACGTGATCCCGCGCAACGTCGACGACTACCAGCAGTTTCTGGAAGGCTTCCCGCGCCAGGACGGCAAGCATCAGCTCGGCAATCCGGTATGGCACATCCATTCAGGCCGTCCGCCGGTCGCGGACATGCCGGTGACGTTCCAGCTCCTGCTGACGCTGGTGTCATCGTCGAATGCCGAAAATGCCGAAACGCTGTGGGGGTTCATTGGCCGCTATCGCCCGGGCGTGACGCCGCAGACCCATCCAAAGCTCGACGCGATGGTCGGCTATGCCATCAACTACTACCGCGACTTCGTGGCGCCGACGAAAGAGTTCCGAGAGCCAACGGACAGCGAGCGTGCGGCGCTGCAGGACCTGCGCGATGCGCTGGCGAACCTGCCGCCGGATGCCTCTGCCGAGGACATCCAGAACGCCGTCTACGAGATCGGCCGCCGCGAACCGTTCCTCGATCCCGTGAAGAAGGGCAGGGATGGCCGGCCCGGCGTGTCGCTCGACTGGTTCAACATGCTCTACAAGGTGCTGCTCGGCCAGGAGAAGGGCCCGCGCTTCGGCTCCTTCGTCGCGGTCTATGGCATCAACAACGCG
>NZ_JAFATE010000318.1 GCF_019244115.1 Bradyrhizobium sp. | reverse complement strand
CCCGGTCCCGATGCCTGCGCCTGCTGCGGCTCGAGGCGGCTAGCCAAGCTCGGCGAGGATGTCACCGAGACACTGGAAGTGGTGCCGCGACAGCGAGAAGATCACGCAGGTAGCCGCGCCGTTCCACGTGCTGCCGCGCGGCTTTGCCGGGCCCTCTTTACTGGCGATGGTCCTGTTCGAGAAGTACGGGCAGCACCAGCCGCTCAACCGCCAGTCGGAGCGCTACGCCCGCGAGGGTATCGAGCTGAGCCTGTCGACGCTCGCCGACCAGGTGGGCGGTTGCGCGACGCTGCTGCGGCCGCTGCACGATCTGATCCGTGCGCACGTGCTCGCCGACGAGCGCGTCCACGGCGATGAGACACCGGTGCCGGTGCTCGCCAAGGGGCAGACCTCGACCGGACGGATCTGGGTCTATGTGCGCGACGATCGTCCGTTCGGCGGACGCGATCCGCCGGCGGCGGTGTTCTTCTACTCGCGCGACCGCGCCGGCGAGCATGCCGAGCGTCACCTGCACGGCTATGGCGGCATCCTGCAGGCCGATTGCTATGCCGGCTTCAACCGCCTCTACGAGGCCGGCCGCAAGCCAGGTCCGATCACCGAGGGTCGCGATGCCTCACTTCGAAAAGGACTGCTTCCAGAGCGCGGCCGATCGAACGGACGATGCCGCCAGCTTTAGCGGATTACATTCGATCGCCAGGTTCTGGCTCGCTCCCTGACCGCGAAGGGCGCACGGTTGACGAAGCAAGAGCTGGCCAAGGACAATCTGAAATGAAACGGGTTTACCATTGGACCCGGTTTACGGGGCTTGGGGCAGGTGCTTGGCGTAGTCTGCCGCGCCATCGTCGATCAAAGCGCGGATTTCGCGGGCGCGCGGCGTGCCTGCCAGGTCAGGGTGACGCGACAGCGCATCCAGGACCTCGAAGGCAAACTCGATCTGTCCCCAGGCTTCCGCGAGTGCCGCAAGCCTGATCAGATTATCGGGGGACATGGTGGGTGCGGCTGCGGTCCCAAGCGGATCCCGGTAATAGAGCGCGTGGCCCTCGACGAGTTGCCCCCAGGCGGTGACGAGCTGGCCGAGCTTCGGTTCGACGATGGCGAGGTGCTGTGCCGCGACCGGTGACGCGGCACGTCCGACATAGTGGTGAGCGAGCAGGTCGAAGAACGAAAAACCGTGTTTGCGCAAAAAGGCATCGATGTCGGAGAACATCGGCCTGTCGCGATACGACTCCACGAAGGCAACCTCGAGGAATACGCCCAGAACACCGTCGAGCAGGGGGCCCGCGCCCTGAAGGATTTCCAGTTCACCGCCCTGGACGTTGATCTTGAGAAAGTCGACGCTCGTTATCCCTTCGCGGGCGGCCCAATCCGCCAAGCTGACCACGGTGAGCTCTTCAGTGCGGATCGGATAGAACATGTCCGAGGCGATCGACACCTCCTTCGGATTCTCGAACTTCCATCGATCGGTGACGGCGCGATTCTGCTGCAGGAATGAACTGCCGCCGCCGGCCTTGTTGTGTTCAAACGGTATCCTGCCGGTCGAGCCCCACAAGCCAGCGGGATAGAAGTGACGCTCGGCGCCGTCGGCCGACGCCACTTCATTCAGCCGAGCGGCTTCATCGGCATCGGCCTCGAAGCCGTAGAAGCGCAGTCGGGTAGGCGGAAACGGGCGCCACCTGGGATCGGCATCCACCTCGCGCGCGCCGGCATCGACGACGGTCAGCTGCCCATCCGGAGGCAGCAGCTTCATCAGACGCGGCAACAGGATCAGCTCCTCGCGGCCCAGATAGCGCGCCGGGGCGGTGGACCGCTTTGCGGTCACTTGGTCTTGCAGGCGTTCGATCGTCACGCGCGCGTCGGCGAGTTCCATTCCCACCGCCGAAAGCTGGGCCCAGAGTTGGCGATTGGTCACCTGGGTCCGCAGCAGCTCGGCATGCAGGCCAGCGTCACCGTCCCATGCAGGTTTGCCACTCGCATGCTTTTGCAGGCGCTGTCTCGCCGACGACAACAATCGCCTTATTTCTCGTAAAGGTTGCATGGGATCTCGATTAACGCAGCATTGACCGGTTACATCTGGAGGGATTGCGTCGATTCAACGGCCGACTCGCGGTGAGGACTTCTTCTGACAGGATCGCACCGCGAATTCGTCTTCGATGGCGGCAGCTCCGCTTCGAGAGGAAAGCACCACACGCCGCCAATGACGAGTCCGGGGCTGGCGATCGGCACGCCATCGATCTGCGGACTTTGTCCCTTCCAGGTGAGCTTGCGCCAGCCGCCGACCGGAGTTGGCAAGCTCGCCTCGACGCCGGGCTCGAGCGGCAGGTGGCCGGCGAGAACATGATCCAGAATGAGCCGCAACAGCCGACGTCTGGCGCCACGCTTTGCCAGGTGAGGCGCTTCCTCGGCGACCCAGCGCCGTGTGACACTCTTATGCGGCAGGAGAATCGTAATCGGCCCGTCCCTGCGGCACCAGCGTGCGAGCCTGGCCTCGATCAGGGCAGTTGCGAGGATCTGCTCGATGTCAGCGCGCCCGTGCTGCGCGAGCCCGCTCAGGATGCGCAGCACTTCGCGCGTGCCCATCAGGCGCTGGATCAGAATGTCGGATTGCAACTCGGCGCGGCGCCACGACGGGCCGGTACGTCCTTTGGTGTGAACATAAAAGCGATGATCGGCGACAATGTCGTTTGCCGGGCTGTCGTAGCGCAGCCACCAGGCGCCGAGTCGCAGCGGATCGAGCGGCCCCGGCTTGGCGAACCACTCGATATCCTTCATCAGCGGCGTCAGGCTGAGCGAAAACAGATTGTCCGAATCCGCGATGTAATGGACGTCGCTGGGATTTGGCCGATGGGCCAGCAGGGCCTGCGAGTTCAGGTCGAAATGGCGCGGATCGTAGGCGAACATCTCGCGCACCAACGAGCGCATCAGGTAGCCTTCGCCCTCCACCGGCCAGAGGATCAGCTCCGGATGCACCGGAAAGTTGGGGCAGTCCCGCACATAGGTCAGCGCGAGCGGATGCAGGTGGCGCATGCAAAGCTCGACCAGCGGGCGCGACGGCGCATCCACCACGCTGGTTGCCTGATCCTGGAACAGGCGTTTGACCTCGGGCACGGCCGTCTCCGACACGACGCGCATATAGGTCATGAAGATCGCCTTCTTGCCCAGCGCGGCGATATCGGCGATGTGCCCGAACGCACCGTTCGACCAGACCACGTCGGGCGGAATCAACAGGATCATGGCGCCCGCTTTGCGAGCGTCATCGATGCCCCGTCGCCAGAGTATGTGGTGCATCGCGATCGGGTCGATCGAGCGGTCGATGTTCAGCCCGATCAGCTCGAAGCGGACGATCTTGGAGGCAAGCTGAAACGCTTTGGTCGCTTCGATGCGCTGGACGTCATCCTTCGAGGTGAAGATCCGGTAGCGGACGTCATGCTTCTGTGCGAACGCGGCAAGGTTGCCGGGAGCCAGCAGGCTGGTGAGATTGACGTCGAGAAAGACGCCCGTGTGCCACGGCCCCCAGACCACGGTTGAAAAATGGAATGTCTTCCGAATTACCATCTCTCTCGACCACAGTTGAAAAATGCAATGCTTTTTCGAATTGCGATGTCTCTCACCCGCCAGGCATGACAACCGGTGCTCGAACACCTTCGTGTTGGACCACGAGCGGCGGCAGGCTGCAAGCCTTGATTTCGATCACCCTGGGCTCGCTGGGGGTGATGATTTTCGCGCGTGGCTTGGTTCGGGAGTGCTCAACCGGGTCGGAGCAAGCGCTCGAAAGGATGCGACGGAAGTCTTCCGCCGCATTCTGTCCACCGGCGATGCCGACGAGGGCTCAAATGACGGCCGCGCCGGCGCCGCCGGCGATCGCCACATAGCTCCGTCCCCACCAGCCGATGTCCAGGTGACGGGCGAACCGGAATCTTGAGCGTCCCTGAAACTCGAGAAAGGCACGGGCGACGCCGCGCCCCGGATTGCCCTTGTTGCCGACGAACAGGTCATCCATGTAGATCACTGTTCCGTCCTGCAGCAACGGCTCGATGAAGTCGAACACAGGCGCCGCCGATTCATACAGATCGCAATCGACATTGATCAGCGCCGCCTTGGCTTCGCTCTCGATGAAGCGCTTCTGCAGCTCGGGTGTCAGCGACTG
>NZ_JAFATE010000089.1 GCF_019244115.1 Bradyrhizobium sp. | reverse complement strand
CGGAGCCGCCCGGCAAGCTCCGACCTCCACTCACCGGGCGCGGAAGCCGACATCGACAATGCGAGCGGCCTGCGGCGCCGCGCCGGCTGCACACGCCTAGAAGCAGGGGTGGCCGCGATTGTCCTGGCCGAGATAGCGCGCCGCGCTCTGATAGCAGCGGTTGGTGACGGGGCCGTCATAATAGGCGAACGTGCCGGGCTGGGCGCCCGGGCCATAATTATGGTCCAGGCTCAGGGGGTAAGGCAGGCCGTAAGAACGGCCGTAATGGCCCCTGGTCATGGCGGGAACGTCGTAGTCGGCGGCCAGGGCGAAGGTGGGGGCCAAGGTCGCTCCGGCCAGCAGCAGGCTCGCGAAAAACCTCGTCGTGCTCATCTCTTTTCTCCGGATATGACCGTAACGCGTGCCCCAGAAGGCGATCCGATCCCAAGTCTAATCCGAAACACGGCAAAAGGCTCCCGAAAAGCTGACGTCGATCCCCTCAAAGAAGGCTTCGGTGCACGCCGCATTTTTGGCCTTTTCCGCATGCTTAACCCATTGCTAAGACAGTCTGGCGACATTCCCGCGCGGGCCGGCTAAAGTCTTGACCGGTCCTTCCGCGTCTCAACACGGCCGAACCGGTCAAAACCGCTCGATGCGCACTCCGCTGCTCGTTCTGCTGTCGCTCACGATCACGGTGGTCACCGCGCCCGCCCGTGCCGTGCTGCACATCACCAGCGATCACGGTGGCTATGTCGAGGAATACAAGGCCAAGTTCAAGAAGATCCGCGACAGCGGCGAGCGCGTCGTAATCGACGGCATCTGCAATTCGGCCTGCACGCTGGTGTTCGGCATCGTGCCGATGAACCGGATCTGCGTGACCCCGCGCGCCAGCCTCGGCTTTCACGAGGCCTATTATGACAAGGCCTTCACATTCGGCATCAAGGTCACGAGCGCAGAGGGGACCTCCGAGCTGATGTCGTTTTATCCGAACACGGTGAAGGACTGGATCCGCCGCAATGGCGGGCTGACGCCCGAGATGAAGAAGATCAGGAACGGCGCCGAGCTCTGGAAGATCGTCGATCCCTGCCCGGACGAGTGGTAAAGCGCGCCACGATGCCCTGCGCCAGCTCCTGCGCACGATGCACAAGAGCTGAACTTAGTTGTGGATAAGAGGCCGTTCGCTCAGGCCGGGTGCGCCGATTTGAAGTCCCTGACGTGCTGCTGGCCGCTGTGGCCGCGGGACTTCAAATCGGAACGCGGCTTGCGGCTAGCAAACCTGCGCAAGCCCGAAGCGAATCAGCGTTTCGCTTTCTTCTTCTTGGCGGTTTTCTTCGGCGCCTTCTTCGCGGCCTTCTTGGTCTTCTTGGCGACCTTCTTCGCCTTCGCGACCTTCTTCGGCGCTATTTTCTTCGCGGCTTTCTTGGCGGCCTTCCGCTTCTTCGCGGGCTTGGGCGCCTCCATCGGCTCCGGCATTGCCGGACCCGCGTCGGTCATGTCGCTGATGGGTGTATCGTCGTCCATATCGTCCCCCAATGTTTCAACCAATGCAGGACGATAACGAGATTCCCGAAGCTGTCAAAGAGAAGCGCGACGACTTATCACGCCGCGCGCAGCTTGGCGTAGGCCACCAGTGCGCGTTCACGACCGGCGCGGTGTTCGACGATCGGTTCGGGATAGCTGATGCCGAGCCGGACGCCGGCGCTTTCGAGTTCCAGCGGCGCAGCCTTCCATGGCTGATGGATCAGCGCGGGCGGCAGATCCGCAAGCTCCGGCACCCAGCGCCGCACATAGTCGCCCAGCGGATCGAACTTCGCGCCCTGCAGGATCGGATTGAAGACGCGGAAATAAGGCACCGCATCGGCGCCGCAGCCGGCGACCCATTGCCAGTTCGCCGGGTTGCTGGCGGCGTCGGCATCGACCAGCGTGTCCCAGAACCAGCGCTCGCCCTCGCGCCAGTCGATCAGGAGGTGTTTGACCAGAAACGAGGCCACCACCATCCGGACGCGATTGTGCATCGTGCCGGTCTGCCAGAGCTGGCGCATGCCGGCGTCGACCATCGGATAGCCGGTCTGGCCGCGCTGCCAGGCGCGCAGCGCCCGCTGGTCGGGCCGCCACGGAAACGCGTCGAAGGCCGGCTGCAGGTTGCGCGTCGCCATTTCCGGCGAATCGAACAGGAGGTGGCGGCAGAATTCGCGCCAGCCGAGCTCGCTGACGAACTTGTCGATGTCGCCCGCGAGCGCCGGGCGCTCCGCGGCGGCAAACTGTGCGGCGTGCCAGATCTGGCGCGGGCTGATCTCGCCGAACCGCAGATGCGGCGACAGGTTCGAGGTGCGCTCGATGTCGGGACGGTCGCGGCCGCGCGCATAGCCGGCAATGCCGTCGGCAAGGAAGCTTTTCAGCCGCTCCAGCGCGGCGCGCTCGCCCACCTCCCAGGTCTGGCGCAGGCCGGCAGCCCAGTCGGGTGCGATCGGCTCGAGGCGCAGGCTCTCCACGCTCTCGCTCGCAATCGGGGCGACCGGGCGCAGGGACGTCGGCGCCGGCAACAGCTTTGGCGGGGCGCCGATCGCGAGCACGCGCCGCCAGAACGGCGTGAAGACGCGGAGCGCCCGGCCCTCCTTGGAGCGCAGGATCGCCGGATCGACCAGGAGATCGCCGGGGAATTTTCTGACCGCGACGCCGGCAGCGCGCAGTGCCGCCTCGACCTTGTTGGCGCGGGCGAGTTCCGGCGCCTGGGCGATCTCGTTCCAGACCACCTGGTCGGCCTTGATCTGCCGCGCGAGTTCCATGATCGCCTTCACCGCGGGGCCGCGGCGTAGCACCAGCGTGCCGCCGATTGCGGCAAGGCTCTCCTGCAGCCGCCGCAGCGACTGCGCGAGCCACCAGCGCGCAGCCCCGCCGAGCGGGCGCGTCTCGCAGATCGCACTGCTCGAATCGTCCAGAACATAGAGGCCGATCACGCCCGCGCCTGATCTTGCCGCTTCATGCAGCGCAGGATGGTCGGACAGGCGCAGGTCGTCGCGGAACCAGACGATGACGTTGGAGCTCATGCAGGTATCCAGTTACTGATGTGCAGGGCAGGTTGGAGACTTAATTGTTGCGCGTCGATCGCATCAACATGGGCCCGTTAATGCGATTGTAAATCGATGCTGCCACATCTCCGAGGCTTGAACTGTCTCTGCTGTCGAAAGTCCCCCGAAATGAAAGCCTTCCCTCGCTCGCTCAAGGTCAAGCTCGGACCTAAGGCGGTCACCTGCGCCGTCCTGCTCATCGCGCTCAACACCGTGCTCGTGGTCGGAGCCGCATATTGGTCGTTGACATCAGAGTTCTCCGACAGGGCACTGCGGGACATCGAGATCAATCTTCGTACACTCGCGCTGACCTTCGCGGAGATTTATGGCGACGCCAAGATCACAATGAAGGATGGTGTTGTCACGCGTGCGGAAATTTCGCGCATGCCCGAGTTCAAGGATCATGCAATCGTCGATCGCGCCGTGTCCTATGTCGGCGGCAACGCGACGCTGTTCGTCTATGACGAGGCAAGCCGGCAATTCGTCCGCCGTTCCACCAATGTGAAGAAGGAGAATGGCGACCGCGCCGTCGGCACCCAGCTTGCCGCCGATCATCCCGGACAGGCGCTGCTCCGGCGCGGCGAGGCCTATAAAGGTCCCGCCACGCTGTTCGGCCAGTCGTTCATGACGGCCTATTTCCCGATCCAGAACTCGGCCGGCACTGTGGTCGGGATCCTTTATGTCGGGATTCCGATGACGCAACTCGACGCGATGCTGTCGCATGCCATGCAGACCATGTCGATCGCCGCGGTGGTGGCCGCAGTCCTCGTGCTGATGCTGACCATGCTGATCATGCGCAGCGTGACAAGACCTCTGAGCTCGGTGACGACATCGCTCACCGCGCTCGCCAACGGCAACGGCAATATCGAGATCGATCACCACGAGCGGGGCGACGAGATCGGCGACATCGCCCGCACCATCGCGGTGTTCAAGAGCAACCTCCTGGAACGCCAGCGGCTTCGCGACGAGCAGGTGGCGACTGCTGCGGCCGCGACCGAACAGCGCAAGCAGGAATTGCAGAGTTTCGTTGCCAAGTTCCAGTCCCGGGTCGGCGGCATGATCGACAACGTGATGAAGTCCTCGACGGACTTCGAACGCGTCGCGAGGCAGCTGACGGAGACTGCGCGCCTGACTGCGGATCTTTCAAGGCAGTCGGCGGGCAGATCCGAGACGGCGTCCGAACATGTCCGTTCCGCCGCTTCCGCCTCACACGAATTGTCGGGATCGATCGCGGAAATCACGCGCCGCGTGCAGGAATCCAACGGCATCACCGCAGAAGCGGTCGGGCAGGCGGCCGCGACCGATCAGCGTATCGCCGAATTGTCGGAGGCGGCGACGCGAATCGGCGACGTGGTCAAGCTGATTACCTCGATTGCGGAACAGACCAATCTGCTCGCGCTCAACGCCACCATCGAGGCGGCGCGCGCCGGCGATGCGGGGCGCGGTTTTGCCGTCGTCGCCCAGGAGGTCAAGTCGCTCGCCAGCCAGACCGCGAATGCGACCGAGGAGATCGGCAGCCACATCGCCAACATGCAGCTTGCGACCCAGGAGTCCGTCGGCGCGATCAAGGCGATCGGCCAGACCATCGAGCGCATCTCCGGCATTGCCAATTCGATCTCGGCGGCGGTGGAGCAGCAGCGCGCCGCAACCGAGAATATTGCCCATAGCGTCGGCGCGGCCGCGACCGGCACCGCAGAGGTCGCCACCAATATCGGCAGCGCCGCGCAGGGCGCGAGCGAAACCGGCGAGACCTCTACGAAGATGCTGGCCTCGGCGCAGGCTCTCTCCGGCGAGAGCCTCCGTCTCAAGGACGAAGTGGAGAAGTTTTTGGACGGCGTCCGCGCCGCTTAAGCGCTGATCGCATTCGCTGCATGTAATTGGATTGGGATCATCCACGCAGTTCACCTCTCCCCGCTTGCGGGTGAGGGGGACTCTCCACGAGCGCGGTGCTTGGAGACTCCCCCTCACCCCAACCCTCACAGCGCGAGCTCTTGCTCGCGCGACCCCGCAAGCGGGGTGAGGGGGCCGACCGCCGATGCCGCGGCGACCGCCGCCGCTATTTCGGCTGCGGCACGATCCGGATATAGGGCCTTGGCGATTTCCAGCCCTGCGGATAGATCGTCTTGGCCTCGTCGTCGCTGACCGAGCCGGCGATGATGACGTCCTCGCCCTGTTTCCAGTCGGACGGCGTCGCGACGCGGTGCTTCGCGGTCAGCTGCAGCGAATCGATGACGCGAAGAATTTCCTGGAAATTGCGCCCGGTGGTCATCGGATAGACCAGCACCAGCTTGATCTTCTTGTCCGGCCCGATGATGAAGACGTTGCGGACCGTCTGGTTGTCGGCGGCGGTGCGCTTAGAGACATCGCCCGACGTCGACGCCGGCAGCATGTCGTAGAGCTTTGACACGTTGAAATCGGTGTCGCCGATCATCGGATAGTTCGGCGCGGCGCCCTGAGTCTCGCGGATATCCTCCGACCAACGCGCATGGTTGTCGACCGGATCCACGCTCAGCCCGATCAGCTTGACGCCGCGCTTGTCGAACTCGCCCTTCAGCCTGGCGAGCGCGCCAAGCTCGGTAGTGCAGACCGGGGTAAAATCCTTCGGATGCGAGAACAGCAGCGCCCAGCTGCCATCGATCCAGTCGTGGAACTTGATCTTTCCCTCGGTGGTTTCGGCCTCGAAATCCGGGGCCACAGCGCCAATCTGAAGTGCCATCGTGTTACCTCATCCAGTTAAAGCGACAGATCAATATGCTCTTAATCCAACAGATCAATTTGTCGCGGCTACTATAGTAGGTCATTCTCTTTTCGTGAACGCGGTGCCGCGAAAAAGGATAAATCTTTCTTCGCAGGGGCATATTGGTGGCATCACTTTCTTGTGCGGGATGTGCTGGGATAAAAGTGAAAATTGCCGCCGCGATGTTGCCTTTTATCACTTTCAAACCCCCGCCGCTTGCGGCTATACGAGCCGCCCGAACCGCCGGCGCGTGACGCGGCGATTAAACAGGCAACTCCGTAAAATGCCCCGTATGCGAGTTTCGAATCATTAACTACTCGTTCATACCCAAGGGGCCATCCTGCGCGGAATGGAAATCGAGACGAGAATTATGACTGCCCTTCAACCTGGGGGCGTCGATGCAATCGGCGCCCTTGAACCATCCTGCCGTAACACCGCGGCTCAGGCCCTTGCCATCGTGCGCGACGGCGTGATCACCGGCGAGGGTCCGACGACCCGGGGCCGGGTACATTTTTCTCGCGCGCTCGATGCCGATGACGCGGCCTGGTGCGCAAAAATCCTGACCGCGCGCGCGGTCGAGCATCAGCCGGTCAGCCGGGCCGAAGCCGAAGCGCTATTCGAGATCAACGATGCGGCCACCGAGCGCAGCGACGATGGACGTTTCGACGACCTGCTGGCGAAAGCGGTCGCCCATCACGCCGCGTCCGCGTCGGGTCTGCCGGTGCCGCCGCGCACCGTCGCGTTGTCGCCGGACACCGACATCGAAAGCTGGGCGCCGGTCCGTTCCGCCAATGTCGATGCCGACGTGCTGAGGTGGATCGCGAGCCAGATGCGCGGCAAGCGCCACAGCAACCGCACCTTGATGGCGATGGTTGCGACCTTCGTCGGCGCGGCGGCCTTGCCGCTCGCAGCCCAGCTGCCGCAGGTGTTCGACATCGGGATGTAAGGGTTACCGACCACACTCGTGGAACGGCGTTTGAAACGGCGGGGTTTCCCGCCGTTTTGCGTTGCGCGTCTTGTCATATGATCGCGCCTTGATCCGGTCGTGCTGCTGGTCCACCCTGCAGCGCATGATCAAACAGGCTCTTGCTGGTCTCATCGTATTTTTCGGCCTTGCTGATCCGCTGGCTGCCGCGGAGCTCGATGACGCCGTCGCCGCGGCCCATCGGCGCGACTATGCGGCCGCACTGCGACGCTTGTCGCCGCTTGCCGACAAGGGCGATGCGCGGGCGCAGTTCGACATCGGATTCATGCATGCCTATGGATGGGGCGTGCCGCGGGACGCTGCGGCGGCGATCCCATGGTATCGCAAGGCCGCGGACCAGGGGCTCGCGGTCGCGCAGCACGCCCTCGGCCTCGCCCTTGTGAATGGTGACGGCGTGCGGCCTGACGACGCGGAAGCCGCGCGCTGGTTCGCGCGCGCCGCCGCGCAGGGATTTGCCCAGGCCCAGTTCATGCGGGGTCTCATGGCCCTGGATGGCAGGGGCGTCGAAAAGGACCCGGTGCAGGGCTACGCCTTCATCGTCATGGCCGCGCAGGGCGGGGTGCGCTCCGCGCCACGCGTGGCCCAGGCCGTGCCGCTCACTGCGTCGCAGCGCGCCCAGGCCCAGGACATCATCGCACAAGGGAAGCCGAAGCCCGAATCATCGCTGGCCAGCGTCTCCGACCCGCGACCGGAAGAATTGCTTGGCCTCGACCGGCACATCGGCGAGGTCGTGGATGCCACGATCTGGCCGGCCTCGGCGATCGGCGTCGTGACCATGGCGCGTTTCGACAGGGGCGGCTGGTGCACCGGCACGCTCGTTGCGCCGAAGGTGGTGCTGACGGCCGCGCACTGCCTTTTGAATGGCACTGACTTTGTCACCCCGGGCAATGTCCACTTCCTGGCCGGCATGGACAAGGGGACACCGGCCTCCTCGGCGGCGGCCGAGCGGTTCATCCTGGCGAAAGATTTCGTTCCGACCCTGAAGGAGAGGTGGACGGTCGACCGGTCGCCAGCCGATTGGGCGCTGATCGTGCTGAAGGATGCCGTTCCGGCACGGCCGGTCGCCGTCAAGGCGCTCAGCCGCGAGCAGGTGCAGGCCGCCGCGCAGGCCGGGACGATCTCTGAAATCGGCTACGGCGAAGAACGCCGCTATTCCCCGACGGCACTTAAAAACTGTCGCGCCGATCGCGACGACCGCGGGCTGATGCTGTTGCAGTGCCTTGCCAATCATGGCTATTCGGGCTCGCCGATCCTGGCGGATATCGATGGCACGCCGGCCGTGATCGGCATCCTCTCCGCCATTCAGGAAGAGAAGAGATTGAGCATTGCCGCTTCCGCCAGCCAGTTCGAGGCCGCCGTCCGGGAGGCGATCGCCGCT
>NZ_JAFATE010000004.1 GCF_019244115.1 Bradyrhizobium sp. | reverse complement strand
CGGGCAGCGCTCTCGACTTGGGCGCACGGGATCCAACAGATCGCTTCGACGGTTTCGGGCGGATACGATCGGCAGAGGCGTGCGTATAGCTCGAAGGCCGGATGGCAGATCACCTCGCCGTGAAGCATGGGGATGCGATACTCGCCGTTGAGCGCGAGGTTGGTTAGGCTTGCCGCACTTGCACGAACAGATCGGGGTGAGTAGTCGGGTGGGACGCGATCGGCTTTCTCAGCGAGGGCGGCAACAGAAGCGATGGAAGAAGCCGTCGAGTCGGCGCTCGGCAAATTGCACGAGGTACTAGTGGTGTGTAACGGGTGAACAGGTAGTAGGATCGTGTTGATGAAGAGCACGATCGGACTGACCGAAGGGGAGCGTGGGGAACTGAGGCAGCGGGCGGCGAGCCGGAGCGGTCGGGCGGATGATGGGCGGCGGGCGCGGCTGATCTTGCTGTTGGCGGCGGGCCACAGCTGGGCGCAGATCCGGGACAAGCTGAGCTGCAACGATGCGTTTATCGCGCGCTGGAGCAAGCGGTTTGGGCGGGAGCGACTGGCGGGGCTGTTCAGTCGCCATGCTGGGCAAGGCGCGCGCAAGCTGACCCCGCGATTGGAGGCGCGGATTCTGGATTGGACGGTGAAGCGCAAGCCGGCCGACGGATCGACCCATTGGAGCACGCGCAAGCTGGGTTTGGCGCTGTCGATCTCGCACATGATGGTGGCGCGGGTGTGGGCCAAGCACGGATTGAAGCCGCAGCGGCTTGACCGCTACATGGCTTCGAATGATCCGGACTTTGAGCGCAAAGCGGCCGACATCATCGGGCTGTATGTCAACCCGCCGGCGCATGCCGCAGTGTTCTGCGTGGATGAGAAGACGGCGATCCAGGCGCTCGACCGCAAGGACCCGGTGCTGCCGTTGTCGCCTGGCCGAGCGGAGCGGCACGGCTTTGAGTATTATCGCCACGGCACATTGTCTTTGTACGCTGCGTTCAATACCAAAACCGGCGAGGTGCTGGGCAAAACTGCGGCGCGGCACACCTCGGCAGAGTTTGTCGCCTTTCTGACGGACATCGTCGTCAACCAGCCTGTGACCCAAGAAATCCATGTGATTGCCGATAACCTGTCGGCGCATAAAACCAAGCAGGTCACCGAGTTCTTGGCTCGCCATCCGACGGTCCACCTGCACTTCACGCCGACTTACGCGTCCTGGCTCAACCAGGTCGAGCTGTGGTTCGCCAAGATCGAGCGGGACGTCATCGCGCGCGGCGTCTTCACCTCCGTCTCCAACCTGCGGCAAAAGCTGATGCGGTACATTCGCCAGTATAACAAGACCCCCAAAACCATAAAATGGCGCTATCGTGACCCGACACGTCGTATTACTCCCAATTCAGCCGTTACAGTCCACTAGTCGCTGACCCGCTCGAGCCAGGGATAGGAGCACAGGGATCGGATCCGCCCGGTTTGGCCGAGCAGCCAATTCCAGGCCTCACAGCAGGTGTCGACAATCTCGTCAGTGGTCTGGAAGAGGCAGTGCGAGAGGCGATTGTCTCTGAGATGTAACCATAGTCGCTCGATCGGATTGAGTTCGGGCGAGTAGGGCGGCAGGAAGATCAGGCTGAGATTTTCCGGCACCACGAGATCACCACTCGTATGCCAGCCCGCCTTGTCCATCAGCACAATGCCATGCGCGCCCGGCGTGACGGCTTGTCCGAGTTCGGCAAGGAACAGGTTCATCGTGGCGGTATCGAGCCGGGTCATCACCAAGGCCACACCGGTGTCGCGTGCCGGGCAGACGGCGCCGATGATCCAAGCGGACTGGTGGCCGACATCACGTAACCCGCGCGGGGTTTGACCGCGCTGCCACCAGACATAGCCGGTCCGCCCCTTCTGCCCGACCCGTGCCTCGTCTTGGCTCCAGATTTCAAACCGCTCGGCTTCCGGATGTGCCTGCGCGATTTCGGTCAGGCGAGCAGCAAGCCCCCCTTTTTGAAGGCTCGCTGGGCCTTCTCGCTACTCTGCGGGTGGCGCGGTCGGGTCTTCCGGTGCGACAGCTCGAGCGACCACAACAGTCTCAGCATCCCGGTCTCGCTGTAGCTGACGCCCCAGCGCTCCTCCACCCATCGGCACAGATCGACGATCCGCCACCGCACGATTTTGTCCAAGCCGGATCGGGACCGGCCAATACCACCGCTTTCAATGTCGCCATCTGGCCTTCGGTCAGCTTTGGCTTGCGTCCTGGTGCTGGCCGATTGCACAGCCCAGCCACCCCATCCGAGTTGTAGCGGTGAACCCAGTCACGCAGGGTCTGGCGATCCATCCCGGCCAGCCGCGCTGCGCGAGCTCGATCCATGCCTTCTAGTGCGTTGGCGATCGCGATCAGCCGCGCGCTGATGCGACCATCGCGCTCCCGCCGCGCTCGCCGGCGCAGCTCCTCTAAGCCAATGTCACCACGGATCGCCAAGGCAGGCATTGTGGGCTCCCCTCCTCCAGACCACAACATCTGCTACTCGCGACGCGATTTCGATGCAACTTCTTTGGCGAGTCAGCGTCAACTCAGGTCGGTATAAGACGGGACGACGGCTTCAAAATCAATAAGAGAGGTCACGGTGGCTTAGCGGCTGTGAGTGAGCGAGCGGGGCGACAGCGCTCATAGCGCCGACCAAGACAAGACGGAAAAATATAGCCCGCATGACTAGGGCGCGACTCCCGAATGACAGTCAAGCTTTATACGTTTACTTGCGGCACGG
>NZ_JAFATE010000879.1 GCF_019244115.1 Bradyrhizobium sp. | reverse complement strand
ACCCTACCTCATGCAAGCTCCGATCCATGCCAAGGTCGTCATCATTGGTTCTGGCCCCGCGGGATACACCGCGGCGATCTACGCCGCGCGCGCGATGCTGGAGCCGGTGCTGATCCAGGGCATCCAGCCGGGCGGCCAGCTCACCATCACCACGGACGTCGAGAACTATCCCGGCTTCGCCGATGTGATCCAGGGCCCCTGGCTGATGGAGCAGATGGAGAAGCAGGCCGCCCACATGGGCACCAAGATCCATACCGATCTCGTCACCAAGCTCGAGCTCGGGCACCGCCCGTTCCGACTGACCTGTGATTCCGGCGACGTTTACCTCGCCGAAACCGTGATCCTCGCCACCGGCGCGCAGGCCCGCTGGCTGGGTCTGCCCTCAGAGGAGAAGTTCAAGGGTTTTGGCGTCTCGGCCTGCGCCACCTGCGACGGTTTCTTCTATCGCGGCAAGGAGGTCGTTGTGGTCGGCGGCGGCAACACCGCGGTGGAAGAGGCGCTGTTCCTGACCAATTTCGCTTCGACGGTCACGATCGTGCACCGCCGCGATCACTTCCGCGCCGAGCGCATCCTGCAGGAGCGGCTGTTCAAGAATCCGAAGATCAAGGTGGTGTGGGACTCGGCGATCTCTGAGATCCGCGGCGAGGACAACCCGGCCAAGGTGACCCATGTGCGGCTGAAGAACGTCAGGACGGGCGCATTGACGGACATTCCCGCCGACGGCGTGTTCATCGCCATCGGGCATGCGCCGGCGACCGACCTGGTGCAGGGCCAGATCAAGCTGAAACCGTCGGGCTATGTCGAGGTCGCGCCGAACTCGACCGCGACCTCGGTGCCCGGACTGTTCGCGGCCGGTGATGTCGCCGACGAAACCTATCGGCAGGCCGTCACGGCCGCCGGCCTCGGCTGCATGGCCGCCCTCGAAGCCGAACGATTTCTCGCCTTGCGCGCCAATGAACGCGCCGCTGCGGAATGATGATGACCATGCCCAGATCACGCGACGGATTTACCGATATGGATTGGGACAAGCTGAAGGTGTTTCACGCCGCAGCGGAAGCCGGAAGTTTCACGCATGCCGGCGAACAGCTCGGACTGTCGCAGTCGGCGGTGTCGCGCCAGGTCTCGGCGCTCGAACAGGAACTCGCGGTGTCGCTGTTCCACCGTCATGCGCGGGGCCTTATCCTGACCGAGCAGGGCGACCTCTTGTTCCGCACCGCTCACGATGTCTTCATGCAGTTGCAGGCGGCGCGCGCAAAACTGACCGACAGCCGCGAGCGGCCGAGCGGCGATCTCAAGATCAACACCACGCCCGGTGTCGGCATCAACTGGCTGATCCCGCGGCTCGGCGAGTTCACGGCGCTGTATCCGGAGATCCGCATCCAGCTGATCGTCAATGACGAGGAACTCGATCTCTCGATGCGCGAAGCGGACGTCGCCATCCGCACCCGCAAGCCGACGCAGCCGGACCTGATCCAGCGAAAGCTGTTCTCGATCGGCTTCCATGCCTATTGCTCGCCGGACTACATCAAGCGCTTCGGCACGCCGCGCACGCTCGACGACCTCGACGCCCATCGCATCATCATGCTCTCGGACGGCCAGGTCGCGCCGCACCTGCAGAACCGCAACTGGCTGATCGAGGCGGGCCGCAACGGCTCGGGTCCGCGCGAAGTCTATTTCAGGGTCAACAGCATTCTGGGCCTGGTGCGCGCCTGCCAGCAGGGCCTCGGGATCGCGGCACTGCCCGATTATCTGGTCGAGGAAAATTCCCGCCTCGTGCAGCTGTTCGGCGAATCCGATTCGATCGCGCTCGACACCTACTTCGTCTATCCCGAAGAATTGAAGACGGTGGCGCGGGTGCAGGTGTTCCGCGACTTCGTGGTCAGCAAGGCGCAGCGCTGGCCGTCCTAGAGTGCTGGTAAGGTTGAATCGCGTTCGTTGCTTTAGATTCTTGTTTGCGCATCATCTTCTCGAAAAAACCTTCGCACTTTACGCTAACGCGGCCCTTCGGGTCCGGATCGTGCGCGGGATAGAAATTCTCTAAACGCCTCGCGCCGCGGAACGCGCATGACGTTTGGACCGGCCGATATTTTGCGCATGACTGACATGCGGCTCGGATGCTTGCCGCATGACGTAGCCGCGCACCATAATGCGTGCGTGCTGAGGCGTTGCTCCGCGCTTTGTCCCCCTCCTCCAGCGAAGCAGCGGTTCAGTAATCCCTCTTGGAAGGTGATTGTGTCGGCCTCTATTGGCCAATACCTAAGCCGGGCTCCTTCGAGCCCGGCTTTTTTTCCGGGTTGCGGCCGGACTCCCTCACTCGTTGTGCGTTATCGTGCTTTGGGTTCCAACACCCGTTGACAGATTCGTGCGCGCACCGCATGCTATGATCATGACGAAGACCTTCCGCGCCGCCCGCCATTGGAAAAAAGCTCTCTTCCCGGGGAGTTCAGGTCGGCGCGCGCGATAACATCTTCGTCAACAGCCGACCCGAAAAACCCCGCCGCCAGGACGGGGTTTTTTCTTGCTCCGTCTCCGGCACTCCACCAGGAGGAGATGTGAGTGATGACCGATCTGCCGACCCAGTTGCGCGGCCTGTGGCTGCCGCTTGTCACGCCGTTCCGCGACGGCGCGCTGGACGAGCCCTCGTTACGCCGGCTGGTGCGCCACTATGCCGGCCGCCAAATCGACGGCTTCGTGCTCGCCGCGACATCGGGCGAAGGCATGACGCTCGAAGGCGACGAGCTCGAGCGCATCGTCGCTTTGGTCCGCGCCGAACTCGCCAGCGAGCGGCGCGCCCTGCCGGTCTGTCTCGGCCTCTCCGGTGCCGGGACGCGCAAGCTGATGGCCGAGCTCGATCGCACGGCGAACTGGCCGATCGATTTCTATCTGATCTCGAGCCCCTATTATGTCAGGCCGTCGCAGCGCGGCCTGTGGCAACACTTCAGTCTCTTGGCGAGCCGCGCCGCCCATCCGATCGTGCTCTACAACATTCCCTATCGGAGCTCCGTCAACCTCACCAACGACACGCTGCTCCGCCTTGCCGAGCATCCGAACATCGCGGGCTTGAAGGACTGCTGCGCCGATCGCGCGCTGTCCGCCGAGCTGCTGCGCAAACGACCTGCAGGATTTCGCGTGCTCACCGGCGAGGACGCCGACTATTTCGATGCGCTTGCCGCCGGCGCCGACGGCGCGATCCTGCTCGCGGCCCATGTCGAGACCGATACGTTTGCCGCGATCCGCAGCCATCTGCAGGCCGGCAATCGCGCGGCGGCCGAGGCCGCCTGGCGCGAGGTGCGCGAGCTCACACGGCTGCTGTTCGCCGAACCAAGCCCGGCTCCGGCAAAATACTGGCTGGCGCGCAGCGGATTGATCGCGAGCGCCGAAGTCCGCTCGCCGATGGTCGAGGTCTCGACCGAGCTGGCGGCGCGGCTGGAGCAGGAAATGTCGCGGCGCGGCGCGCTCCGCCGGCCGCGGCGCGACCTCGTGGCGTGAGGGCGTGCATCGTCATCCCTGCACCGTCATTCCGGGATGGTCCCAGCGGATCCGCGCGAAGCGCGCCGGTAGGACCAGACCCGGAATCTCGAGATTCCGGGTTCGCGCTTCGCGCGCCCCGGAATGACTGAATCAGACAGAGCGACTTCCCATTCACGGCCATGGTTGATTTCAGGTTGCGCCGTCGCCTCGGATTGAACCGGCACGACAGCGCATCCTTAAGCCGCACCGTCTATGCTGCACCAAAAGCTGGAGGAAACATGGTGCGAAGAGCGATGCGTACGGCCGCAATAGTGGACGAGATCATTCGGGACGTTCTCTTGGTCTCGTCATTCGGCTTCTGGGCCGTTCTGCTCGGCTTCTTTCCGGTGCTGGCCTATCACGGATTTATCGGAAATTGACGAGCTGTGGTTAACCGCGCCTCACGGCGCGGCGCCCAAAGCCGGGAAGATTGAAGAAAAGCTTCTTAAAAACTTGCACGTAAAAGGCGGTTCAGAACAAGCCGCAAGAAGTCTGCAGAAGCAGGGGGACGCGACGTGAAGACCGAACACCATCCACTCCTCGACCAGCGGGGTTTTTCGACCGCCGACATTCTCTGGGCGATCGGGATCTGGTCGGTGATCCTGTGCCTGTCGCCGGTGATCGTGTTCTACGTGCTGATGGTCGCCTGAACGTCGGGCGCAGGCGCGCAAGCGAGCCGCGCGCTCAACGCGCGCAGGATCGCACGGGACAATCGCCAGCCGCAGGATCTGTGATGTTGCGTCGTCATCGGGCGCCCGGCTTGTTTCAAGGGGACAGGCGCCCGCATCATCACAAAGCGAAGGTCAAGTACCAACTTGGCGGCAACAAACGTCAGAACAAATTGAGCAGTATCTCCGTCCCGGTTGCGAGCCGGAAGAGACGGAAGTTCAGGCCGCCTGCTTGTGCATGGCGCCGGACGCGGACATCGTGCCGCGAATGGCTTTGACGGAGCGTTCGATCGCAGCCCACAACCGGCCGATCTCGGCCGCCGCGCGGCCTTCGGCGGAATATTCGCGCGCGCCCTCGCCGTGGCTGAGCGCCATCAACAGATCGGCACGGTTGGTGATCTGCCCGCCCCACACCGGCGCACGGAACTTGGCCAGCGCCTCGCGCGCGATCGACACGATCGGGCTTTCCGCATCATCCCTGCGTGCCGGCGCGCCGTTCAGCACCACGGCATAAGGTTTCCGTGCCGCGCGACAGGTCTGGATCGTTTCCTGCACCGCGTTGACGTCGAACACGCCGGGCCGCGCCGGAATGATCACCAGCGTCGCGTTCTTGATCGCGTCGTCGACCACCGCGGACAGGTTCGGCGGCGTGTCGATCAGCACCCATTCATAACCATCGCGCCTGGCGGCCGCGACGATCGCGCCCACGGAATTGACCGCGGTCTTGATCGGCGGCTCGTTGGTGCCGCGCAGCTTGTGCCAGAGCGTGAGCGACCCCTGCGGATCGGCATCGATCAGCAAACAAGCCTTGTTTGCCTTGATCTGCGCAGCAAGATGCGCGGCGAGCGTGCTCTTGCCCGAGCCGCCTTTACGCGATGCAAAAACAATGACGTTCATACCTCGGCCTCCAGATTGACTCCCCACCCGCAAAAATGATCCACCGGCCTGATTCGTGGAAGGAAAATCTGCCGGCCGCGATCGCGTAATCACTGATTGATGTCGTGCTTTGGCTTTTGAGTCACAGGAGTTCCGCAGCAATGCTGCGGGTCGGCAGCACGCTCATCTTGGACTCCACTTGAACTCCGTAATCAAACGGATGTTTGGTCTTGCATCGGCAAGCGGTGCTGAAGAAGAGGCAAGAGAACGAACGAGCTGCTTCACGATTACCGGTGCGATCTCTATTTGCCTCAACGTCAGGCTTTCGGGCAACGCGCGAAAACCGCGCCCGCTGTCGCAGCGACGCGCGCGATCAAGCCTCGCGCTTCGCCGGCTTTTTCGATTTGCGCGTTTTTGCGCTCACAGCCTTGTGCTTCGCGGCCGGTCTGACGTTGTCGGCCCTGGCTGCGGCACGGGAAGGCGGCCCGAATTGCGCGCGGCATTCCGGCGAAAGCTGCCTCTTGTTGCGGATCATGCAGGCGGTGACCCGATCGACATCGGGGATCTCGGAACTGCAGAGCCGGAAGGCATCCCCCGTGCAGGCCTGCTGCTGCTCGGGCGTATAGGCGCGAGCCGCGATCGGCAGCATCGACGCCGAACACAGGGCCATGAGCGCGCCCGCGGCGCGCACCCAGCCGGATCCGAAATTGCGCATCATCCCTCCCCAGCCTTTCTCAAATTGTGGGTGAATCGCTACACCCTGACAAGCAATGCGTGCAAGGACAGGCGCGACAATCGCCCGCCAGTGCGGCGATTTCGGGGGATCGATCAAGCCTGCCGGGGCGGAACTGGACGCGGGGACTCCGGGCGGCGAGTTCGACCGCGGGCTTCCAGCCGAAAGCGCCAATCGAACCCAAACGCTCGCAGTCCGTCGCGGGCGTCCAGTCGTCGAGTTCGCCGATCATGATCAATGCAGGAACGATGAGTTCCTCGGAGGCAACGCCGCAAAGCGGGTAGTAGGCCACGGCGGCCTTGAACTTTCGATCCCGGGGGACGTCAAAGATTTCCGCCTGATGGTTCGACGCCAACTGCAGCGCAACCATTGCACCCTGCGAATATCCAACAACCGCGATACGTTGAGAATCGACGAAGGGAAGATTGGAAAGATAGGATAGCGCGCCTAAAGCATCACCTTGGCGGGTAAGCAGCAGGCCCGGCGTCACTTGGGTGCAGGCGTTCTTGATGCCACGGGTCGCAAAGCTATCCAGCATAAGCGAAGCCCCGCGCGTTGTACGTTCGGGCGTCTTCCGAAAGTCCATCGCATCGGTGGAGATACACAATGGCGGAAAATGGGCCGTCGCCCTCAGGTTTCGACAGGTAACCCTCAATCGTTTCAGACTCTGCTTTCGGCGTTTCGCCACGTTCGCGCGCCAGGCGCTGCTGGAGTTGGCCGACGTGAACGGGAGCACTTTCGAACCTGACCAATTCTCCCGCCAAGATGGCGACGTTGGTGGAAAGGCATGCAACGAACACTGCTACACCGAGACATGCTTTGGCTCGTGTAACCATTTTCCTTCGCTCCGCTTCCCGAACGGAGTCAGCGTAGCAGGCTCATGTCCGCCCATCCACACCGTAAGTCTAAGAACTGCACGGACACTTATAGCCGGCGTAAACGAACGAACGCCTGTCCTCAGCTTTCAGGGGGTGGACCGGAAATGGTCGACGCACGGCCAAATCGACGCGAATGGCAAGGAGACACTAACCACTCGCTTCGATAGGCCACGCCAGCTCGCGCGCGACCAAAGCAATTCAGTGTTCCGAGCGCAGGGCCGCCTCGACGCGCTGGAGCAGCCGCTCCCGTAGGTCAGGCACCACGACCCCGCCGAGCAGGAGGAAGACGCGGGCGATCGGCAAATAGGGCTGCATCGCCGCCGTCAGCGCCGCAGGGGCTATGCCGGCCAGCCGCGCATACTCCGCCTGCAGAACCGAATTGACCGTGGCCCGCTCCGGATCGTCGGCGTGCTCCGGGCCAAGCTCGGCAAGCAGGACATGGCAGTTTGCAATTTCGTAGGCGGCGGGCGCGCGAGCCGCGCCGAGCCAGTCGATCAGTCTTGGACCCTGAGCCGTCATGATCACGTTGCGGGGCTGAAGATCGGAATGGCACAGCACGTCATCTGGCCCGAGGTGCTCGATCAGCGCGAGGACGCCGGTGGTGATGCGCTCCGGAAGCACGCTGCCGCCGAACCGCAATCTGGCGTCCATCGCCTCGCGCAGCGAGAGTGCGTCCGGCGGCGGTCGCGTCTTGTGAACGGCAAGGCAGAGCGTTGCAAGGATTGCGCCCGCTTGTTCGCGCGTGATGGCGCCGGTGCGCGTAGCCTGCATCAGGGTCGGCCCATCGAACCGCGGCAGCACGATGCCGAAGCGGCCGTCCAGGGTGACTTCGCCGAGCACCTCCGGCGCCGGACCGCCGGCGGCGAAGACCGCGCGGGTCATTTGGGTCTCGTGCTGGACGACCCACTGCGGGATACCTCGCTTGGACAACTTGACGACCTGACCGGGCGCCCAGGCGTGGACATCAGCGAAGACGCCTTCGCCGATCTTCTCTCCCAGCGATCCCTGCATGCCCGTTCTCCGCACAGAGGAAACACCGGCGGCGAGCAAAAAGAAACCCCCCTTTGCGGGGCCGCCGGACACTACGATCTTTCCACCTACAGAGATCTTCGTCCACTTCGCTAAATGGTGCCAAGTCCGGTTTTGGCCCAACTGAGAAATCTTCACCGCGGAAATCGATGTCTGCTATCGGAGGTAGTGCAGGTCAGATTTGCTCCGAATGAGACTTTCGGCCCCTGACTCTGAGCTGACCTGATGCTGATTCCTCGCCTGCGCGATTGGAAAGGTTCACGCCCGCTGTCGGGCTTGCAAGGTCTCGTTCGTCCTCTGGGTGGGCGCTGCCGAGTTGGGTCCAGGTCGGTTTCGCCGGTGGCGCCGGTCAAGCCCAATGACATGGAGGATGCCATGACTCACGGAATTTTCGTCTGGAATGAGCTTTATACGCGGGATGTCGAGGCGGCCAAGGCGTTCTATGCCGCGACAGTCGGCTGGAGGTTCGAGGGCATGCCGATGCCGGACCGGGACCGCACCTACTGGATCGCCAAGGCGGAGGGCAAGCCGGTCGCCGGCATCCTCGACATGCGCGGAATCGTTCCCGATGGCGATCCGCCGCACTGGTTGAGCTATCTCGAAGTCGACGATGTCGACCGGCGCATTGCCGAGATCGAGAGAAATGGCGGCAGGATCGTCCGGCAGCCGTTCGACGTCCCCGATTTCGGGCGCATTGCCATCGGGGCGGACGCGACCGGTGCATTCATGGCGTGGGTGACCACGAAACGCTGAGCCGCGGACTCCGAAGCCGCCCGTCAAAGCTGCCAATGAGGCTCTCGGAAAGTGTGACTGCCGGAATGAGCCAAGTGTGGCTTGTGCCCGACTAATTGATCGAACACGCAGCAATTTGTTGCGATGCATGCGTCCGGAAGTGACCCTTGGCAGACTGCTCACGTTTCTCTAGGAAGCATCCGCTTCTGGCCCGACCGCGAAGTGCGGCTAGCGCATCTTCTGCCGTGATATAGTCTGCCTCGTGGGAGGTCTTATGGTGTTCAAATTTCAGGCCGGCATGGAGATGTACGAAGTCGTCTGGGAGCGCGACGGCGAAACGCTCCACGTGACGATCCTTCACGCGGCAGACGAGGCTGGAGCCATCTGCCGAGCAGAAGAAATGTTCGCGGACCATCCCGAATTGGACTTTGATCGCAGTGGTGCCACGGTGCGCGCTCGCCTCCACAGAGTTGCCATTTCTTGGCGAGGACGACGTTAGCGAAAGGCGCCTTTGGCGCGATGCCCGCGTATATGGTCGGCCCCTAGTCGTTTCGGATGTCGCCTGTTGGCCCGAAGCGGCAGTCCCGGAATGTCTGCTCTAACGCTGCTGTTGGGGCCTAAGCGGACATCATCCTCGCGCTGGTCTATAGCACACGCCCTAGACCGTTGTTTGTTTCGTACGATGCAATTCGCGGGATCGCCGCCGCTTGACCGTATCATCCGGCAGGCGGCGTTTCTGCTCTTAGAAATTCGTCAACTTGGCTCTTGCTCAGAATGGTTTCGACGCCGCTCGCGATCCGTTCGATGATGTGGCGCGCCGTTCTGGCGTCTTTCCTATCCTCGATGGCGACCAACCGATCGTATTCTTCTTGGGACGGGTTCACGATTTTATTCCCTCTTGAACTGATGCACGATTACTTCGCCCGTTGCCGCCCTCGCCCCCGTCTTTGCATCAAGCAATACACGCGCGGTCGCGCCGGGATCAACTTCCGCATTGCGGTCTCCAGGGCGGCATGGCTCTGCGGCGGCCGTCATCATGAGGCGACATGTGCGCCGCGCGTCCCCACCTCCGCCTCCCACTCGCCAAGCTGAACCTTCGCTTCGTGGCGGGGCGTGTCTCCCGGCAACTTCAAGTGCGCTTCGCGGCGTACGCCGTACAGCCGCGCGTACTCATCGCGCACGTCCTCAGGGATGCCCTTGCGGGCAAACCACCGGCCATCGCTCGCCCGATTTAACGCGACCATCCGTAGTGCCATTTGTACGCCCTTTTGTATTGTAAGGCGCGCAAATATGCTCGGTCTATCAGTAAGATGCTGGATGTGCGGGGCAATTTAGGTGGATTGGTACAGTTGGGTGGATTCGAACCACCGACCTCCTGATCCACAGTCAGGCGCTCTAACCAACTGAGCTACAACTGCATCCGGACCGGCCGCCTCCCAGATGAGGCGCCGAGCGGGGCGGAAACTAGTGTGGCGGTGCAGAATTGGCAAGGCTGCATCCGGCCCGCTCCCGCCCATTCCGCAAAACTTCCGCCGATTGAGTTTGGGGCTGCCCCCTCCCCCCGAAGCAAGTCGGGCCTGCCCGTCTTGCGCAAACCTGAAGTGCGCAACCCGGGAGGGGACGCACCTCCGATGCGGCTGCGCACCGACAAGGCGGCCTCAAAATGGCAAGCCCGGGCGACCGGCCCGGGCTTGCAGGGAACAGCTACGCAATCGACGTCCGCGAACAGGCCTTGCCCGGCTGAACGTCAGCCGATGCACCTGCACCGATCAGGCAGCCGGCTTAAACAGCTTTGACGCATTGCTCTTGATCGGCTCCATGGTGTCGGAGGCGATCTTCTGGCTGAGCTCGCCCAATTCCTTGGCCTGGGCGGCGTAGGTCTCG
>NZ_JAFATE010000739.1 GCF_019244115.1 Bradyrhizobium sp. | reverse complement strand
TCCCATTGCGTCCCGGCGACGCTCGGCCTTCTCCCGCGCGCCGGCGCTTCTCGCCACCACCTCGGTCGCGGCGCTTCTTCTCGGCGCCCCGGTGCGTGCGGGGCAGATGTTCAACACACCGCAAATGACCGTCACGAACCCGGCGGGCAACGTCACGACCTCGATCGTGATCACCGGCACGACCGTGATGGGCGCCGTCACCAATGCCGGAATGATCGCGCCGGGGAAGGCGGTAGCGGCACCAGGCTTCGTCGTCACCGCCGCGCTCGCCATCATCAATTCAAGCGTCGGTGGCGGAATCAGTAACGCCGGCGCGATCGCGGCAATCTCGGCTAACGTCGGAGCCCAGGGTATCATAATCGATGCCGCGACGGTCACGGGTGGAATCGTCAATACCGGCAAGATTACCGCGAGCGGCAGTGGGTTCGTTACCGGTATCAGTATCGAACCCGGCACCGTCGCAGGTGGAATCAGCAATGCCGGGACCATCACCGTTACGTCGACGAATGGCCATGCCGACGGTTTCTTCGTCAGCGGCAGTGTCACCGGTGGCATCGTCAATAGCGGCGTGATCACCGCGACGAACTCAACGGCGCAAGCGTTCGGCATAAGGATAGGAGCTAGCACTTCGAGCAGTTTCGAACACGGCATTTTTTCTGGCGGTATCGCGAATAGCGGAACGATCATTGCCACCGGCAAGACCAGCACCGGCATCGCGATCCTTGGCGCGAGCACCGTCAGCGGTGGCATTAGCAATACCGGCGCGATCAACGTGAGCGGCGCTCAGACGGCCAACGGCATAAATGTGCAGAATGGGGCGATCTCCGGCGGCCTGAGCAATACCGGCACGATCAGCGCTCAGGCCACGCTCCCCGCGAACAATCCGGGGCTCATTGTCAATGGACTGAACATCAACACGAACGGCACTTTCACGGGCCCGATCGCGAACACCGGAATGATCGACGCCCAAGGCACGGCGCCGCTCACCTTCACCGGGAGCACCGGATTCTTTACCCCTACCGTTCGGGTCGAGGGAGAGACGATCACCGCCGCTGGCGGTTTCAACTCCCCGACCGGGGGACAGATCACCTCGGCGATCACCAACGCCGCGACGATCGGGGCGACGCTTTCCGTGACGAGCACCCTCTCCGTCTCGGGCAACGCATTTGCCACTACGAATCCCAGCGTGGCGGGGCTTTCCGTCACCGCCAATGCAGGCTCGGCTACTGCCATTGGGGCCACGGCTGCAGGCGGCAGCGTTAGCGGCGGCATCACGAATGCCGGCACGATCAGCGTGAACCTCTCCCATATGGCGACGCTCGCCGACACCGGCGACGCAACTTCGCAGGCAATATCCAGTGCCAGCGCCACCGGAATCTTGGTGTCGGCATCGGGTGCAAGCGCCTCGGTGAGCAAGGCGATGATCGGGGGCGGGAGCATTAGCGGCAACATCACCAACGCCGGGAGCATCACGGTGAGCGCGACCGGCAACACCACCGTCACGGCTCCGACGAATGGTGGGTCGAGCAGCGCCTTCACGGGCGCCACGGGCCTCCTCGTGTCGGCAAATGGCGGGTTCAATCAGACGAGCGCCACGCAAGCCGCGGCCCAAGGTGGAAATTTCACCGGCAACATCACCAATGCCGGGACGATCAACGTCTCGGTCACAACGAGCCTGAACGGGACCGGCCAGAACCTCGCGACGGCCGCTGGACTGAACGTGAGCGCCAATGGAGGCGTAGGGCAAGCGACGGGTGGCACGATCGCGGGCGCGATCCTCAATTCAGCCATGATCCTCGTCACTGCCTCGGGCTCCGGCAACGCAGTCGGGGTCAACACGGCTACGTTGACCACCAATCTCGTGGATGCGACCGGAATTACTGCCTTCGCGGGAGGCGGCACCGACGATCCCGCGGGAGGCGGGTCGCTCGAGACCACGAGCATCACCAACATCGGCGTCATCAAGGCGAGCGCCAAGGGCGCCGCGCAGATCCTGCCCTTCGCGACCGGCATCGCGATTGTTGCGGGTGGCGGCGCCGCGAACTCGGGTAGCGCGAAGCCATCGGCGTCGCGCAGCGCCGGCGGCGTCTTCCGAGGCGACATCGTCAACAACGGCACGGTCATCGCGAGCGCCATCAGCGCCACCGCCGCCGGCGCCCAGGCCATTTCGGTTTTCGCGGTCGGTGGAAACGCCACGGTTGCCAATGCGAGCGCCGCAGGAGGCACCATCGTCGGGAACATCACCAACACCGGATCGCTCGTCGCGAGCGTGTCCGGGACGTCGACGGGCAGCATTCCGGCATCGGCGACAGGCCTATCGATCGGCTTCGGAAATCCGGTCGAGCAGAATGGTGGGGTCGCGACGCCGGGCACCATCATGGGCAACGTGCTCAACGCCGGCACGATCCAGGTGAACGCCTCCGGCGCCGGCGAGAGGGGGATCGGCATCTCGGTCGGCACGTCGACGAAGGGTCGGGTCAGCACGGGCGTCTTCACCGGCGCGATCACCAACTCCGGCACGATCAACGCGATCGGCACGAACGGGGCCATCGGCACCGGTATTGCGATCGTCGTGCCGGTTTCGGGAGGGATCACAAACACCGGCACGATCACGGGCTCGACCTCGGCGATCGACCTTTCGCAAGAGATGGGCGGCGCGAGCGTTGTCAATCAGAACGGCGGCACGATCGCGGGCAGCATCATCGGCTCGGGTAACACGAAGGGCGACGCGCTCAACGTCACGGGCGGCCAGATCGTGCTTGCGCCGACGCAAAGCATCTCAGGTTTTGGCACCTACACGCAAACGGGCGGCACGCTCGTGTTCAACGTGACGCAAAGCACGATAGCGGGGACCTATCCGACCTTGAGCGCCGGCACGATCAATTTGCGCGGCGGCACTTTCGAGCTCTCTCCCGTGGCGGCGAGCCTCTTCGCGCTCGCGACGCAGCGCACGACGGTGTTCCGGAACGCCATCGTGGCCGACCCGCCGCTTTCGGGCGGCTTCGCCGCCGTCAAGAGCTCGATCACGCTCTTCCAGGCGAGCACCCAGCCCGATCCGACGACCGCGAACGCGCTCGACGCGGTCTTGAGCTTGAGCCCAGCAGGGCTCGCGGCGAGCGCGCAAGACCTCACTCAAGATGGGCGCCTCGGGCTCGACGCGCCGCGCGTGCTCACGCAAGCCATCCAGGATCGCCTCGTCGCGAATGGCGGTGCGCTCGGCGAATGGGTGCCGGGCGGCGCCCCGGCTCCGGGCGTGATCTCGAAGGGCCCGGTGACGCAACCGAGCTTTTCGTTCGGCAACGCCAATCTCTGGGCGCGCGGCGCGGATCAGTTCGGCAGCGCGACCCCCTCGGCCTCGAGCGCCGGCGTGGGCTACGACATCAATCGCGCCGCGCCGCTCATCGCCGGCATCGATTGGCGCCTCGACAATGGCATCGTGGCGGGCGTGGCCGCGACTTACGTCGCGACTTCGGCGAAGTTCAAGGACGGCTCGAGCACGAATGTGAACTCGTATCAAGGCGGCGCTTACGCCGGCTGGGCCGGCGGCCCCGGGTCGCCCTTGTATGCGCTCGGCAGCGTCGTCGCGAGCTTCAACGATTTCGGCACCTCGCGCTTGCTCACGCCCTTCGGGCTTCCCGGTGACGCCACCTCCTCGCCCTCGGGCCAGAGCTATCAGGCCCATGCGGAGGGCGGATATCACTGGGCGCTGCCGGCGGGAGGCGTGAATGTGAGCGTCACGCCCTACGCGGCCTTGGATTACGTCTACGCGCATGTCGACGGCTTCTCGGAGACGGGCGACTTCGGCGCGCTCTCGGTGAGCGCCTCGGACAACAACTCCTTGCAGACGACGCTCG
>NZ_JAFATE010000734.1 GCF_019244115.1 Bradyrhizobium sp. | reverse complement strand
CCCCTACGACTTTTCTAATGCCGGCGTCATTGCGAGGCGCAAAGCGCCGAAGCAATCCAGAGTTTTACGCGTGGCTCTGGATTGCTTCGCTTCGCTCGCAATGACGCATCACGCGTTGCCGCGGTCCTCGCGGAACAGGTCGAGCTTTTGCTGCACGGGGCGGTCGGAGAACGAGAACAGCACTGCCGCGTCGTCGGCCTCGTGCGTCACCCACTGCCAGCTCGGCACCACGAACAGATCGCGCGGGCCCCACTCAAAAATCTGCTCGCCGATTTTCGTGCGGCCCTTGCCCTCGATCGCGGCGAACACGGTCGCGTCGGTGGAACGGTAGCGCGCCGTCTTGAATCCCTTCGGCAGGAGCTGGATGAACGTGCCGATGGTCGGCATCGCGAAATCGCCGGTCTCGGGATTGGTGAACCTCAGCTTTAACCCGTGACACGGATCCCAGTCGTCGCGCGTCTTTGCCTGTTCCAGCGCCTCGCGCGTATGCGCGTATGGATAGTTGAAGATCGGCGAGGTCTTTGACCTGCGCTTCCCGTCGACCGGCAGCAGGTTGTGGCCGTAGCGCGCAAAACTGTCGCCGGCCGGACGCGCCAGCGTCTGCTGATCCTCCTTTGATCCTTCCGCGAACGATGCGTCGAGAAACTGCACCAGGGGAATGTCGAGCCCGTCGAGCCAGAACATCGGCTCGGTCGTTTCGTTGCCGTGGTCGTGCCAGGTCATCGAGGGCGTGATCACGAAATCCCCGGGTTCCATCAGCGTGCGCTCGCCGTCGACGGTCGTGAATGCGCCGCGGCCTTCGAGGATGAAGCGCAGCGCCGACTGGCTGTGGCGGTGGGCCGGCGCGACGTCGCCTGGTATCACCATCTGGATGCCGGCATAGAGCGAGGTCGTGATCTTGGACTGGCCGCGCAGGCCCGGATTTTCCAGGATCAGCACCCGCCGTTCGGCCTCCTTGGCAGTGATGAGCCGTCCCGCCTCCGTCATGTAGTCGCGCACGGCGGCGAATTTCCAAAGGTGCGGCCGGCACGCGCTCTTCGGCTCCGGCGTGATGAGGTCGCCCATCACGGTCCACAGCGCGGTCAGGTTCTCGCCGTCGATCTTTCGGTAGAACGCCTCGCGTTCCGGTGTTGTCGCAGCGGCCACCATCGGTGCGCCTCCCGTTTGTTCTTCTAGATTGACAGTATACTGACAATCTCGCTAACGTCAATTCTCCAACGCATAACGGGAGGCCCTGATGAAGCTGCATGGCTATTTTCGCTCCAGCGCGGCCTACCGGGTCCGCATCGCCCTGAACTTGAAAGGTCTGCAGGTCGAGCATTTGCCGCATCATTTGCGCAAGGGCGAGCAATGCGCGCCGGCCTATCTCGCGCTCAATCCGCAAGGTCTTGTCCCGACCCTCGAAGATGATGCCGGCACGGTCCTGACCCAGTCGCTCGCCATCATCGAATGGCTGGAGGAGACCCATCCCGAGCCGCCGCTGTTGCCAAAGGCTCCGCTGAGGCGCGCCAAGGTGCGGGCATTTGCGATGGCGCTCGCCTGCGACACCCATCCGGTGCAGAATCTGAAGGTGCTTGCGCGCTTGCGCCAACTTGGTCTGCCGGAAGAGCAGGTGACAGGCTGGGCGGCCTGGGCCAATCGCGAGGGGCTTTTCGCATGCGAGACCCTCATTGCCCACGAGCCCGGCCCCTTCTGCTTCGGCGCGGCGCCATCGATGGCCGATATCTGCCTGGTGCCGCAGCTCGCCAATGCGCGGCGGTTCGGCGTCGATGTTGCAGCGTTCCCGCGGCTGTTGCAGGCCGAAACCGCGGCGAAGGCGCTCGCCGCGTTTGCTGATGCCGCACCGGAGCGACAGAGCGATGCAGAATAGACCAGCCGCCCTTACCATGGATGCGGTCTACACCAAGCCGGGCTATCTGTTCCGGCGGATGCAGCAGATCGCGGTCGCGATCTTCATGGAGGAGTGCAGGGAGTTCGACCTGACGCCGGTGCAATATGCGGCGCTGGTCGCGATCCAGACCCATCCCGGCATCGACGCCACGCGGCTCTCCGCCGTGATCGCCTTCGACCGTTCGACGCTCGGCAGCGTGATCGAGCGGCTCCAGGCCAAGGGCCTGATCGAGCGCGCGGCATCGGCCGAGGATCGGCGGGTCAAGCTGCTGACCATCACCAAAGCGGGCGCGGCGCTGCTGCGCGACATCGTGCCGGCGGTCGAGCGCGCGCAGGCGCGCATGCTGCAGCCCTTGAAGGCTGCTGACCGCAAGACGCTGATGACGCTGTTGTCGCAGCTCGTCGATCTCAACAACGAGGCCTCGCGCGTGCCGCTGCGCGCCGAGGACGCGCTGGAGCATCTGGGCCGGGCCGGGTGACAGCGGTGGGGTAGGGTGGGCAAAGGCGCGTCTTCGCGCCGTGCCCACCGTCCTTCCGCAAGCGTTGTGGGAATGGTGGGCACGCTTCGCTTTGCCCACCCTACCTTTCCTTTGCTTGCAATGACTCTACATCCGCATCACGGCCTGGCGGTCGATCTTGCCGGTGCCGGTTTTCGGCAGTTCGTCGATGAACAGGATTTCGCGGGGATACTTGTAAGGCAGCAGTTTTGCCTTGACGAACTCCTGCAGCCTTTTCGTCGCATCGCTCTCATCGCGCGCGCCGCTGTTCAAGACCACGACGGCCTTCAACGTCATGCGCCGGTCGGGCAGCTCGGCGGCATAGACGGCGCATTCGCGCACCTCGGGATGCTCGGCGAGGCAGAGCTCGACCTCCAGGGGATAGACCCATTGCCCCGATATTTTCACCAGATCGTCGGCGCGGCCGCGAAAGAAATGGAAACCGTCGCTGTCGCGAACGAAACGATCACCGGTGTAGATCCAGCCGCCCTCGCGAATGGTCTCGGCGGTCTTGTCCGGGCGGTTCCAGTACAGCGGCGTCGCCGAATCGCCGCGCACCCACAAAATGCCTTCCTCATTGTCGGCGACGTCGCGGCCGTCCTTGTCCTTCAGCGCGACCTCGTAGCCGGGCACGCGCAGACCCGCCGCACCAGGCCTCTTATTGTCCTCGCGATTGCAGAGATAGATGTGCAGCACCTCGGTCGAGCCGAGGCCTTCGACGATTTCGAGGCCGGTCAGCTTTTTCCAGCCGTTGAACACTTCGGTCGAAAGCACCTCCGCCGCCGAGACCGCCATTCGCAGCGAGGAAAAATCGGTCGCGGCCGCGCCGTCTGCCTTGGTCAGCGAGGTGTAGAGCGTCGGCAGGCCGAAGAACACGGTCGGTCGAAAGCGCGTGGTCGCATCAAAGATCGATGCAGACTTGGGCTGGCCGGGCAGCAGCAGCGTCGCAGCGCCCGCGGAGACGGGAAAGGTGATCGAATTGCCAAAACCGTAGGCGAAGAAGATTTTTGGCACCGAGAAACAGATATCATCTGATGTCAGCTTCAGCACGTTGCGCGCAAAGGCCTGGTCGCTATAGGCCATGTCGTGCTGCAGATGCACGATGCCTTTCGGCCGTCCGGTCGAACCGGACGAGTACATCCAGAACGCCATCTCGTTGCGGTGGGTGTCGGCCTCGGCCAGTTCGGTCGCAAGGCCTGGCAGCCATTCTTCGGCGGCGATTGTCTGCGCCGCCGCGTGGCCTGATGCTTCGCCGTTGACGATGATGAGCGTACGTAGCTGGGTGTCCTTGCAGGCCACATCGTCGAAGCGTGCGGCAAACTCGGCGTCCGCGACCGCAACGGCCGCGTTGGAATCGGCGAGGTAGAATTGCAGGAGGTCCGGTGGCGTCAGCGTGTTGATCAGGAGCGGCACGAGCCCCGCGCGCACCGCGCCAAAGAACGCGGCCGGGTAGGCCGGGGTGTCATCGAGAAAGAGCAGCACGCGATCGCCGCGCGAGAGTCCGAGCGACAAAAACCCGTTGCCCCAACGGCAGGCTTGCTCGCAAAGCTGCGCATAGCTTATCGTGCCGCAGGGCCCGACCAAAGCGGGGAGTTCGCCGCGACCTTTTTCGAGATTGTCGAATAGGACGCGGCTCGCATTGTAGACCTGCGGCACGGCAAAGCCGATCTCGCGGGCGCCCGCGCCGTCCTGCGGGACCTTGTCGTCGATGCCGCGCGTCATGCGTTCTCTCCACATTGTTTTGCCTGCTCGTAACGCGCCATGAAGCCGGGCGACATCGCGCGCAGCCGCGCGGGATCGATGCGCCCCGACCGCGTGATATAGCTGAATGCGAAATCCATCAGGCCGAGCTTCATACGCTCGGAAAAATGCTCGTACCAATTTGCGCTGGTGCGCGCCGCGGTGACCAGTTTTTCGACGATCGGTTTGCGCGCGGCCTGATAGCGCCCCAATGCGCTCGGGATATCGGCATCCGCTTCCAGCGCCTTGACCAGCGCGATGGCGTCCTCGATCGCGAGCCGCGTGCCCGAGCCGATCGAGAAATGCGCCGTATGCAGCGCGTCGCCGAGCAGCACCATGTTTTTGAACCACCAGCGCTCGTTCCAGATCCAGGGAAAGTTGCGCCACACCGAGCGGTTGGAGATCAGTTTGTGGCCATCGAGCGTTTCAGCGAACACGTCCTCGCAGATCGTCTTCGACTCCTCGATGCTCCTGTCGGCAAAGCCATAGGCCTCCCAAGTCGCGCGGTCGCATTCGACCAGGAACGTGCTCATGCCGGGCGCGTAGCGATAGTGATGCGCATTGAAGCTGCCGCGCTCGGTCGCAACGAACGTCTGCGACAGCGTCTCGAACCGCTTGGTGGTCCCGTACCACGCGAACTTGTTGCTGGAGTAGGACAGCGAACTTCCGAAATCGCCTTCATAGGCGCGGCGCACCAGCGAGTTGAGGCCGTCGGCGGCGACGATCAAGTCATAGCCTGCAAATTGATCGAGCGAGGTGATCTGCGCGTCGTAGCGGGCCACAACACCCGCCGCGCGAGCGCGCGCCTGCAGAATGGTCAACAGTTCGAGCCGCCCGATCGAGGAGAAGCCGACGCCATCGAGCTCGACGCTCTGCCCGCGCAGAGTCAGCGTGATGTTTTTCCAGCTCTCCATGCGCGGCGTGATCGCATCCACGGTCTTCGGATCGTCGGCACGCAAAAATTCCAGCGCCTGATCGGAGAACACGACGCCAAAACCCCAGGTCACGCCGGCCGGGTTCTGCTCGAACAGCTCGACCTCCGCCTCCGGGTGACGCTTTTTCCAGAAATAGGCGAAAGAGAGACCGCCGGGCCCTCCGCCGATCACGGCAATGCGCACGTTGCCCTCCAGATTGACAGTATACTTATTATTTGGTGGGTACACTAATGCGCGGTCGCGGCGAGCGCCAGCGGAAATTGCCGAGGTCTGATGCTGTCATTCCGGGGCGCGAGCGCAACGAGCGAGCCTGCAATCTCGAGATTCCGGGTTCGATGCCCTCCGGCCGCGCTTGCGGGGCCGTCTGGCATCGCCCCGGAATCACGGATGCAAGTGGTAATCTAGAACCGGAGCGCGGAAGCCTCCGCTACACCTTCACCATGCGCTTGCCGCGGTTCTCACCGGCCAGCAGGCCGATCAGCGCCTTCGGCGTGTTTTCGAGCCCGTCGATGACATCCTCCTGCACCTTCAGCCTGCCGGAGGCGACCCAGCTTTGCAGGTCGGCGAGTGCGCGCTGGCTCTCCTTCATGTAGTCCATCACGATGAAGCCCTGCATGATGAGGCGCTTGACGACGATGAGCCCGGGGACGCCGCGCGGGCCATGCGCCGCGGGCGCGCCGTCATATTGCGAGATCGCGCCGCAGCAGGCGATGCGGCCATAATTGTTCATCTGCGGCAGGCAGGCTTCCAGAATGTCGCCGCCGACATTGTCGAAATAGACGTCGATGCCTTTGGGCGCCGCGGCCCGCAGCGCCTTGAACAGCGTGCCGTCCTTGTAGTCGACCGCGGCATCGAAGCCGAGTTCGGATGTCAGCCAGTGGCACTTGTCCGCGCCGCCGGCGATGCCGATCACGCGACATCCTTTG
>NZ_JAFATE010000637.1 GCF_019244115.1 Bradyrhizobium sp. | reverse complement strand
GGACATGCGCGGGTGGAGATCGCCGGCCACGAGATCGGCACGGGCGCCTATACCGTCATCGCCCAGGCGGCTGCGCAAAGGCTGGAAATCCCGTTTGCCAGCGTGACTGTCGCGATGGGCGACAGTGATCTGCCCCCCGCCCCGATAACTGGCGGCTCGAACTCCACGGCCAGTACCTGTTCCGCGGTCGAGATGGTCTGCGACCAGATCAGGCAGCGCCTGGCCAAGGCGCTGCCACCGGGCGAAAGCGGTGACGGCGCCGGAGAGACGGTCGGACGGGGCAGCACCCCAGCCGGCGGGGCCGCGAGGCGCGATCAGCCTCTTGATCGGGAGAGGGCGTTCGACGCGCTCGGCGTCAGCACGATCGAGGAATATGGCGAGTGGAAGCCGGAGGGCGCGCCGGCGGACTCGCTGCAAGCAATGTACAAGGGCCAGTCGCGGCTGGTCGGCGGCAGCAACCTGAAGGACAAGATCGCCTACGCCTTCGGCGCTGAATTCGTCGAGGTCAGGGTGAACCGGTGGACCGGTGAGATCCGGGTGCCGCGGCTGCTCGGTGCGTTCGCTGCCGGCCGCATCATGAATCCGCGGACCGCGCGCAGCCAGCTGATGGGCGGATTGATCTGGGGCATGTCGTCGGCGCTGCTGGAGGCCACCGAAATCGACGAGCGCTATGCCCGTTATGTCAACGACAATCTGGCCGACTATCTCGTTCCGGTGAACGCGGACGTGCCCAATGTCGAGGTGATCCTGGTATCGGAGCAGGACGAGCACATCGATCCGGCGGGTATCAAGGGATTGGGTGAACTCGGCAATGTCGGGACCAACGCGGCGGTGTGCAATGCGATCTTTCACGCCACGGGCACGCGCATCCGCAAGCTGCCGGTCAGGCTCGAGCACCTGCTGGTCTGAGGGGGCGCCGCGGCGCGAGGACGAGGTGGAGGCGCGTTGAAATCCGCCGTCTATGTGTCTCGCCACGGCCGCCGGGCGCGCCGGATTCACCTATGCAAATGCGTCGCGCCCGCCGGCTCGGACATCATGAAGCGCTGAGGTGGCGCATAATGGATAGGATGGAGCGTTATTTCATTGCGATGGCGGTCATTGGATTTGTTGGACTGGTCGCGTCCGTGACATGGATGTTGCTCGATTGAGCTGCCCCGGCAGATCAGGGCGGCCGCCCATCGCCCGCTCGCCGTCAGCGGGACGCGGGCCCATCGATTCCGAAAGGCCATCATCTCTGGGAGGCAGATTCTGCTGATCCCGCGCTTCGAAGGTCACCGCAACGGGACCTGTCGGCCCCTGCGCCAGGTCGAGCCACCTGATCGCCTCTTGCATCCAATAGTCGTGGTTCTGCGGATCGGCCTCGGCCCTTTCGCGGCAGGCCGCGGCTCGGGCGAGACACGCGTGCTTGCGGTCCATCGCCTTCACCTCGGCGAGCGCTGTCCCGGAGATGCCAGCCATTGGTTGATACGTTGCGCCGTCTCCGCCTGCCCCGCTTTCTTCAGCAACATCTCGCGCTGCGGCCCGGGAGGAAGGCATTGCGCGGCTTCGCGCGCTTCGTGAGCCGCTCTCTTCAATCGTTCGTCGAACGACGAGGTCTGCTTGCGCCGATTTCGCTTGACCGTCATGACCCGCCTCCACCTGCTTGGCGTGTCACGCAATGTCGCGCGATCATCGGCTGCGGTCGTTTACGTAGGTTATATGATCAGCGGATCGCCATCATGTGATCGCCATCATGTGCCGGCGCGGTCCCGCCGATGTCCTCGACCTCGGAGCGACGACAATCCATCAGTTCTTCGAGCCACCTTCGAGCTCCGCGAGGGCGTCCGGTCGAATGCAGGACATGTATTCCGGGCATACGAGCGTGTGCCGAGGTGGTCCCTCTGGTGCGACGAGCGTCAAGCGACGGACCCGGCTGCGCTCAGGATAGCATAGGCGACTTCGATGCGTCGGACGTCACTATGATCTTTAATGAGGTCCGATGAGATGTTGTGAATCTTGCCTTTCTCGAACGAGTAGCGAGTGCCCGGAAGACCCAACGTGAATTGATTGTCAGCCTCTTTGGTGTTCTGGGCCCCATTCCTCCCCATGCCGCCGTAAGGGTCGTTCTGGTCTCCCAGGGCGGCGGCGTTCTGGCCCGCGATGCGCGACGCCAGCGGATAGGCGATGCCTACCGCCTTGTCATTCTTCGTGTGCGTGATGATGATCGGTCCGCATATTCGCTTCTCGTCCACGATAGCGCGGAAGAATCCTTGTTCCTTGGGGTCCTCGCCGAATCCATCCGAGAGACCATTGTGCGAGAACGCCGCTTGCAGCAGGCTCATCGTCACGAGATCGGTATTGACCGGCAAAGCGTGAGCGGCTGCCGTCACCAGGCGCCCGCCGAAGCTGTGCCCGACGAGATGAATGCGAATGGCGGCCTTTGCGCCGCGGACCCGCCGGAGCAGGTCGGCAACACCTTTGCTGCCGATGATGCCCGCGCGCGACTTCATCTGGTAGTACGTGGCAAAGTTGGCGATGCGACGCGCGGCCGCCTGAACGCCGCTCAGCAGGTCGCCAAGGCCCGCCGCTCCGCCATTGCCAAGGCTGGATCCAGCCCCCGCCCCGCCGCCGGGAGCCGCGGGCGCGACGACGGCTGTTTGAGCATTCTCGAACAACGTCTCGGCGTCGACGGCAAAGAAGCCCGCGGACGCGTCGTCCTTTTCCTTCATCGACGGATCGAGGATGCTCCGAAGAAGTTGGACGAATTCCCTCTTTGCGTCTGTCGTCGCAAGCTGGGATACGAGCGCCTTCGCGCGTTCCATCGCCGCAACGTGCGCGGGATTCCGATCGGCGCCGCCGAGCAGGTGCGGATCATCCTTGAGCCTATCGAGAATGCGATTCACCGCGGCCGCGTTCTCCGCTTCAGCCGCCGCGCTGGCCGCGCCGCCCCCCGGGATCAGATCGGCATCAGTGAACTTCTTGCTCGGCCAGAAAATTCTGACCGCCGCGAAGTTCCGGTCGCGCAGTCGATCGACGAGATCCTGTAGCGGCGCGGGTACCGAGGGTTGGTTCCGCAGGTCGAGCAGCTTGTCGATATTGCCAAGGAGCTCGTCGTAGAGCTGCGACGCGTCTGCCTTGTCGTTATTCCAGCCGTGAGACAGGATGAGGAGATCGGTGACCGGCCCGAGGCCGGCCAGGAGCTCGTCAACCTGCGACGGCTGGAAGATATCGCCGTCCTTGGTGAATTCGACGTCAAAGTGCGGGGTGGCCATCGTGTGACCCTCCTTCATCAAACTGATTGGATTGCGCGAATGAGGTCGAGGACTCCGTGCCCCTCGAAGTAGCGTTCCCGGCCCAGTGGGCTGGCCGTCGAAAGAAAAATGCGCTTTACGTCGAGCGGTTTGCCTATGAACTCGCGGCGAATTGACAAGAACGCGGCGATGGCACCCGACACGTGGGGTGCCGCCATGCTGGTGCCGCTGTCTTCCATGTAATAAGCGCTGCCGTCGTCGGGGGCGAGACCCGTGGAGGCAATCGCCTTTTTCAGGCGTTTGCCCGCACCGCAGGAGGTGATGCGCTCGCCGGGCGCGACGAGATCGGGTTTGATTCTGCCATCGCCGGTCGGGCCTTTCGACGAGAAGTACGACACGCCGTACGTGTAAGGCGCGTCGCGATGGGTAGCCCCGACGGTGATAGCGAACTCTGCGTTTCCCGGATCGTTGATGGTGTTGGACAGTCCGACTTTGGTGGCCCTTATCGAGGCAGCCACCGTCCCGAACCCGGTGTTTCCCGCCGCGGCCACGACGACGACTCCGGATTGAACGAGACGATTCACTTCCGCGCAGATCGGACTTTGCCCGCAGGCGAACATCTCAGGATCGAACTCGTAGCCGACGCTCAGGTTCACGCCGTGGACCCGCAGCAGCTTCGGGTTGTCGTTTAGTCTTTCACGCACGTAGTTGAGAGCGCGGATGACGTCGCTCGAGCGTCCCTCGCCGTTCCCGTCCAGCACGCGGAGGCTGATCAATCGACAGTTTGGCGCCATTCCCCGAATCTGCCCCGCGGGGAGGGTTCCAGTTTGCCTGAATTGACCTCGCTCCAACTCGCCTCTGGCCGTGACCTCTTCGACCCGTTCCAGCAGCCGAATTGTGCTTCCCGACTTGCCCGTACCGGCGATAATGCCCGCAACGTGTGTGCCGTGCCCGAAATCATCGGTCAGCGCGAGCCTGCGATGCTCCTCGATGAGCGCTTTGCGTTTTTGACGGAAAACCTCACGTTCTTGCTCCGAAGCGTTCGGATTTGGGCGATCGAGACCGTCCGGATCTATTGGCGCCGGCGCCAAAACCGGAATTCCAAGGAATGTCGTCTCGCTGTCGACGAAGCAACGGTGAAGATCCCGCACCTCGGGCGACTCGAGGGCATGCCCGCCCTCAACGTCGAAGTGCTGATGGCTCCCATCGATTCCAGAATCGATGACGGCCCAGACAATTCCCGCGCCCGCCGCGCCAAACGACTTGTATGCGGCGTCCGCTTTCACCGTCGCGACCGACCGGTAAATCTGGCTCTGGACCGGAAAGTCTGGCCAAAGCTTGTAGATCGCGCGATACCGCATGGAATCGATCGGTGGTCCTGACGGCGTCGATCCGGAAGAGTCGCTTGCATCTCGCGCTTCCCTCGCCGCCCATTCGCCATCGGCGACGAGCAGTCTCTGCCATTCGTCCACCGTGAGCATGCACCGCGCGTAAGTCTTCGAGATGTAGTCAGGTCGCGGCGGCGCTGGTGCGTCGCCATTGAGCGCGGCCAGGCGCGCCTCAAGCGCGGCAATCGCTCCGGAAAGGCCCTCGATGTGCTGAAGATTGAATTCGATGACGTAGGGCCCACGATCTCCATCGTGCCTCCCGAGCTTCCATTCGCGCCGCTTCTTGGGATCGTACAACTCTGGTGGGGCGAACCGTCGCGCGAAGTTGTCGGCTACTGGCCGCCCTGGCAGATCGTCTGGCATGCGCTACCTCGGCGAACAAAAGATGCAACAAACAAAACGTGTTTTTCCGCCCCGTCTGTGAAGCTCAACTTCCGCCTGGACGGCAGCGTGGGCCGTTCAATACAGCCAAGAATTGCTCTGATACCTGCAATCATAACACTCATCGGCACCCCAATTAAAGGTTGCAAGTTAGCTTTTTGCTGCCTCCAGAACTCTCGCGTT
>NZ_JAFATE010000606.1 GCF_019244115.1 Bradyrhizobium sp. | reverse complement strand
GCATTCACGCAAGGTCATGTCCTTGATGGTCATCAGCGACGGCTTGACCAGCGCGCCGAAGATGATCTTGCGATAGAGCCAGAGCGCATAGCACGCCGACAGGATCACGCCGGTGGTGGCAAACACCGCGGTCGGCAGCGCGACCTTGAACGTGCCGATCAGCGTCATGAACTCGCCGATGAAGCCGGAGGTGCCGGGCAGTCCGACATTCGCCATCGTGAACAGCATGAACACGACCGCATAGAGCGGCATGTTGTTGACGAGGCCGCCATAGGCCGAGATCTCGCGCGTGTGCATGCGGTCGTAGACCACGCCGACGCACAGGAACAGCGCCGCCGAGACGAGGCCGTGCGAGATCATCTGGAAGATGCCGCCCGCGATCCCCTGCGTGGTGAGCGCGAAGATGCCCATAGTGACGAAGCCCATATGCGCCACCGACGAGTAGGCGATCAGCTTCTTCATGTCCTCCTGCACCAGCGCGACCAGCGAGGTGTAGATGATGGCGACGACCGAGAGCGTGAAGATCAGCGGCGCGAGGTCAGCCGAGGCATGCGGAAACATCGGCAGCGAGAAGCGCAGGAAGCCGTAGCCGCCCATCTTGAGCAGGATCGCCGCGAGGATGACGGAGCCCGCCGTCGGCGCCTCGACATGCGCGTCCGGCAGCCAGGTGTGCACCGGCCACATCGGCATCTTGACGGCGAACGACGCAAAGAACGCGAGCCACAGCCATTTCTGCATCCCGACCGGGAAGCTTGCCTTCATCAGCAGCGGGATGTCGGTCGTGCCGGCCTGCCAATACATCGCCATGATGGCGAGCAGCATCAGCACCGATCCGAGCAGCGTATAGAGGAAGAACTTGAAGCTCGCATAGACGCGGCGCGGCCCGCCCCACACGCCGATGATCAGGAACATCGGAATCAGGCCGCCCTCGAAGAACAGGTAGAACAGCACGAGGTCGAGCGACGAAAAGGTGCCGACCATCAGCACTTCGAGCACCAGGAACGCCACCATGTATTCCTTCACGCGCGTCTGGATCGCGTCCCAGCTCGCGATGATGCAGAGCGGCATCAACCCGGTGGTGAGGATCACGAACGGCAGCGAGATGCCGTCGACGCCCATGTGGTAGGTCGCAAGCCCGCCCATCCAGGTCGTCTTCTCGACGAACTGGAATTCAGCCGTGCCGGGATCGAAGCGCCAGACAAGAATGAGCGACACCACGAAGGTGACGAGCGTGGTCCAAAGCGCGCCCCAGCGCGCATTGCGCTTGACGAACTCATCGTCGCCGTTGAGGCAGAAGATGAAGATGATGCCGAGCACCGGCAGGAAGGTCGTGATCGACAGGATCGGCCAGCTCGACATCAGTGGGCCCCTGCGAACATGAACCAGGTGATCAGCGCCGCGATGCCGATCAGCATCGCGAAGGCGTAGTGATAGAGATAGCCGGTCTGCAGCCGCACGACGTTGCGCGTGACGTCAAGCACGCGGGCCGAGACGCCGTCCGGGCCGAGCCCGTCGATGATGCGGCCGTCCCCGCCTTTCCAGAGCAGCCGCCCGAGCCAGATTGTGGGGCGCACCAGCAGGAAGTCGTAGATCTCGTCGAAGTACCACTTGTTGAGCAAAAACCGATACAGCACGTCCTGGCTCCGCGCGAGGTTCTCGGGCATCTCGGGGCGGCGGATATAGAACTGCCACGCGACCAGGAAGCCGATCGCCATCATGACGGTCGGCACGTAGCCGATCGCCCACGGCAGCTCATGCATATCGTGCAGGATGTGATTGTCCGGGGCGAACCTCAGCGACTCGCGGAAGAACGTCTCGACCTGCTCGCCGGCGAACAGCTCTTTGAACGGGAAGCCGGCCAGGATCGATCCGGCCGCTAGGAAGATCAGCGGCACCACGATGACCCACGGGCTTTCGTGTGCATGCTGATCGGCACGCTCGCGCTGACCGGATTTCCGCTGACCGCCGGCTATTTCTCCAAGGACGCGATCATCGAGGCGGCTGCCGCGGGTCACAATCCCTTCGCACCTTATGCCTTCGTGATGACGGTGATCGCC
>NZ_JAFATE010000520.1 GCF_019244115.1 Bradyrhizobium sp. | reverse complement strand
CAAGTCCGGACAGGGCAGCAAGGGCAGGTAGCATGGGACACTCCGACAAATACCACGACACTTGGCTCGGCCTTTCCATGGCAAACCCTATGCCATCGCAAAAAATCCAATGAAATCGGGCCTTCGGCCGCTGCTGCGCGATAAAATCCACCGGCAAGAGCTGCCGGTCCCGGCAGAAATTTCCGCCCCGTTGCGGAAGGTGGCTGGCGCGTGTTAGGCGGAAACCGCCGCGCTCCCTTCAGGCCGCGGTTTCAGCCGAAGAAGTGCCATGACCCAAGCGTTCAGCCCTCGTCCCCTCGTCATCGCGCCGTCGATCCTGGCCTCCGACTTCGCAAAACTCGGCGAGGAGGTCCGCGCCGTCGACCAGGCCGGCGCCGACTGGATCCATCTCGACGTGATGGACGGGCATTTCGTGCCGAACATTTCTTACGGCTACGACGTCATCCGCGCGCTGCGTCCGCACACCAAGAAGGTCTTCGACGCGCATCTGATGATCGCGCCCTGCGATCCCTATCTCGAAGCCTTTGCGAAAGCCGGCTGCGACCACATCACGGTGCATGCCGAAGCCGGCCCGCATCTGCATCGCTCGCTGCAGGCGATCCGCGCGCTCGGCAAGAAGGCTGGCGTCTCGCTCAATCCGGGGACGCCGCTGTCCGCCATCGAATATGTGCTCGACATGATCGACCTCGTGCTGGTGATGTCGGTCAATCCGGGCTTTGGCGGACAGGCCTTCATCCCCTCGGCGCTCGGCAAGATCCAGGACTTGCGCGCGATGACCGCCGGGCGCGACATCGACATCGAGGTCGATGGCGGCGTCGCGCCTGACGTCGCAGGAGCGCTCGCGGCGGCCGGCGCCAATGCTTTCGTCGCCGGCTCCGCCGTGTTCAAAGGCGGCACGATGGAGGCCTACCGCACCAACATCGAAGCGATCCGGCAGGCTGCCGCGCTGGCGCGCGGCGAGGCAATCTAGCCATTCATGCAAGCGAACGTCGAATGCATCGTATCGTCCCCTCACCCCTCACCAAGACGGCCTTCGCCCCGTTCGGTGATGTCGTCGAAGCCGACGGCGCCATGCCGATCGAGATCAACCAGGGTTTTGCGACACGCTTCAACCATCTGGCAAACATCGAGGTCACCTCGGGCGGCGCACCCGTCAATATCAGCCTGTTCGACGCCAGGCCGCGCCCGCAGCCGATCGCGATCAAGGTGATGGAGCGCCACCCGCTCGGCAGCCAGCTGTTCTTCCCGCTGCAGGACAAGCCATGGCTGGTGCTGGTCTGCGCCGATCCGCAAGATTTCGACAGCTATCGCGCCTTCACTGCGATCGGCCGCCAGGGCGTCAACTATGCGCGTAATGTCTGGCATCATCCGCTCCTGGTGCTCGGCGAAAACGAGCGCTTCCTGATCGTCGATCGGCCGGGCGGCGGCAATCTCGAAGAAATCTGGCTCGATACACCGTTCGAGCTGGTGACGACGTAAAGCGCGGGAGACAAGAGATGGATCGTCCGACCTATTTTGCTTCCCCCGGAGGCCATCCGCCGCAGACCGACCTGCTCTCGGGACGCGCCGTCTTTACCGAGGCCTATGCCGTGATCCCCCGCGGCGTGATGCGCGACATCGTCACGAGCTATCTGCCGTTCTGGGACAACACCCGGGTCTGGGTGATCGCGCGGCCGCTGTCCGGCTTCGCCGAGACCTTTTCGCAATACATCATGGAGGTCGCACCCGGGGGCGGGAGCGACCAGCCGGAAGCGGACGCGCGGGCAGAGGCCGTGCTGTTCGTGGTCGGCGGCGAGATCGCGCTGACGCTGTCCGGTAAAACGCATCGCATGACCGCCGGCGGCTATGCCTATATCCCGCCGGGGACCGCCTGGACGCTGCGCAACACGGCGGGCGCCGCGGCGACCTTCCACTGGATCCGAAAAGCCTATCACGCGGTGCCGGGACTCGCGGTGCCGGAGGCCTTCGTCACCAACGAAGCCGAGATCGCGCTCGCTCCGATGCCCGACACGCAGGGACGCTGGGCCACGACGCGCTTCGTCGAGCCCACGGACCTGCGCCACGACATGCATGTCAACATCGTCACCCTGGAGCCCGGCGCTGTCATCCCGTTCACCGAGACCCATGTGATGGAGCACGGCCTCTATGTGCTCGAGGGCAAGGCGGTCTACCGCCTCAACCGCGACTGGGTCGAGGTGGAGGCCGGCGACTTCATGTGGCTCAGGGCATTCTGCCCGCAGGCCTGCTACGCCGGCGGCCCCGGCCGCTTCCGCTACCTGCTCTACAAGGACGTCAACCGCCACGTGAACCTGACGCCGTTCGGGTGAGGGTCTTGAGCGCCGTAGCCCATCCCTCGGGACGCATCGCCTCGCGATGCTCCTCGGGATGAGGTCTTGGTCCGAGCGCGAGTCTCAAGCCCTCATGGTGAGGAGCCGCGTCCTTCACGCGGCGTCTCGAACCATGAGGCCCGCGACGGGCGCAGGGAAAAGCGATACGCGGGAATCCCGGATATCGCTTCGCTCATCCGGGCTACACTTGCTGTGGCTCCATCCGCGTTCCCGAACTGTCATGAAAACGCGATAGCCTGTCGCCGTCTCGCAACCGAGCGCCGCCAATGACCAAAGACTCCGAATTCGACCTCGAACTCAGTCGCCGCAAGCTGCTTGCAGCCGCAGGCATCGGCGTCGCGGCTGTGGTGGCGGCGTCCGTCATCCGAACCGGTGGCGCCGAAGCCGCAGCGAGCGAAGCGCCGGCGGCCGATCCGGTAAACACGCCGCCGATCGCGGGGCTGCATCTGCAGTTCGGCGCGGATGCATCGTCCGAGATGGTGGTGTCCTGGCACACGCTGCAGCCCGTGAAAAATCCCCGCGTCGTGCTTGGGCAGCTCGATGGCAAGTTCGAGCAGACGGTCGAGGCGACGCCGGCGAGCTACACCGATGCGAAGCACGGCCGGGTCGTCTACGCCTATCATGCAAAACTCGGCGGACTGCAGGCTGATCACGCCTATCTCTATGGCGCAATGCATGATGGCGCCGAGCCGGAGTTTGCGACTTTTCGCACCGCGCCGCGCGGCCGCGCGCCGCTCAGTTTTACGAGCTTTGGCGATCAGGGCACGCCGACGCTCGGCAAGAAATTCGTGCCGCCGGAGGGCGTGACGATCGCAAATCCGCCTTTCGTGAACGACAATCTCGGCTCGCCGGCGGCGGGCGACACCACGCTCGCCGTGGAGCGGCTGAAACCGCTGTTTCATTTGTTCAACGGCGATCTCTGTTACGCCAATCTGGCCGAGGATCGGGTGCGGACCTGGTGGGATTTTTGGGACAACAACAGCCGCAGCGCGCGCAAGCGTCCCTGGATGCCCTCGGCCGGCAACCACGAGAACGAGCTCGGCAACGGGCCGATCGGCTATCAGGCCTATCAGACCTATTTTTCCGTGCCGGACGCCGCCGGCCAGACCGAGGTCACGCGCGGGCTCTGGTACGCCTTCACGGCGGGCTCGATGCGCGTGATCTCTATCGCCAATGACGACGTCTGCTATCAGGACGGCGGCAATTCCTATGTCCGCGGCTATTCGCAGGGCGCGCAGAAGGCCTGGCTGGAAAAGGAGCTGGCCGCGGCGCGCGACAATCACGACATCGACTGGATCATCGTGTGCATGCACCAGGTCGCGATCTCGACGGCGGACATGTTCAACGGCGCGGATCTCGGCATCCGCGAGGAATGGGTACCGCTGTTCGACAGATATGGCGTCGACCTCGTGGTGTGCGGGCATGAGCATCATTACGAGCGCTCGCACCCGATCCGCGGCCGCGAATCCAACGCCACGCTGACGCCGCTGCCTGCCGCGACCACGACCGACGTGATCGACACCACCAAGGGCACGGTGCACATGGTGATCGGCGGCGGCGGCACTTCCGTGCCGTCGAACCAGCTGTTCTTCAATCCGCCGGCCTGCCGGGTGATCACTGCCGTTGGCGAGGTCGACCCGAAGACGGGCAAGCGTCCGCCCGTCTATGTGAAAGAGCTGGCACCGTGGTCGGCGGTGCGCAACGCGGCGCATGCCTACGGTTTTGCAGCCTTCGCACTCGATCCGGGCACCGAGCGCGGCGGCACCACCACGATCAAGGTCACCTACTACGATGTGGTGGGACCGGACGGCCAGATCGCCCCGTTCGAAACGTTTACGCTGCAGCGCCCGCGACGGGATTAGCCGAGTTGCACTCGTCATGCCCGCGCTTGTCGCGGGCATCCACGTCTTTCTTCCTTTGCGCCCAAAGACGTGGATGGCCGGGACAAGCCCGGCCATGACGACGAGAAAGCGTTCGGCGTCTCCCTCACGCCGGCAGTTCGATCTCCTCCGCCTCGCCGGCGTCGAGCACCTTTTTGGCCTTGGCGAGATCGAGATCGTTCTCCCAGGCCGCGACCACGACGGTCGCGACGCAATTACCGGTCAGGTTGCCGACCGCGCGCGCGATGCCGACGAACCAGTCGACCGACAGCACCAGCACGAGGCCGATCGCGGGGATGGCCGGCACCGCGGACAGCGTCGCCGCCAGGATGACGATGGCAGAGCCGGGAACGCCATGGGCGCCCTTGGATGTGATCAGCGAGACGCCGAGCACCAGCAGCAGATCGCTCATCGCGAGCGGCGTGTTGGTGGTCTG
>NZ_JAFATE010000416.1 GCF_019244115.1 Bradyrhizobium sp. | reverse complement strand
GATTGCGGCGTGCATTACGTGGACATCATGTGCCAGGTGACGCGCGCGCGGCCCGTCGCGGTGCATGCAGTCGGCGCCCGGCTCACCGGCGAGATCGCGCCGTCCATGTACAATTACGGCCATCTGCACATCAGCTTCGACGACGGCTCGGTTGGCTGGTACGAGGCCGGCTGGGGACCGATGATGAGCGAGACCGCGCATTTCGTCAAAGACATGATCGGGCCAAACGGCTGCGTGTCGATCGTTGCGAGCGAGAGCACTGAGACGACGACGCGGTCCTCCGACCACGACACCCACACGAAAACCAACGCACTGCGCGTCCATCACGCCGCGGTTGACGCGGATGGCCGCTTCGCAAAGCCGGACGAACTGATCTCGACCGAAGACGAACCCGGCCATCAGGAACTCTGCGAGCGCGAGCAGCGGCTGTTTCTGAAGGCAATCCGCGGCAAGATCGATCTCGCCGAGCATCACGAAGCCGCGATTACCTCGCTCGGCATCGTGCTCGCCGCCGACGAAAGCGTCCGGACCGGTGAGGTCGTGCGGCTTTAGCGCTGCTTCCGGAAGCGTAGCCGGCCTGTTTGCCCGCGTCCCGGTTCGATGAGGGGTCGCTTGAATGGTATGTCGATCATCATATTTGACAGTTTCATTTTAGAACCGTAGATGTTGCTTGAAAGCAAAGCGGCGCCCTTCGTGCCATCTCATCGGCGTGTCCCGCCAATGGCAGGGGCGATGCTCGGCGGCCGAGAGTCGGCAAGTCGCCTCGAACGGCAAGGGAGGCAGGCAATGACCAGGAGAAACGCGACCGCCGCGGTGATCGGCGCCGGCGACTACATCGGCGCCGAAATCGCAAAAAAGTTCGCGGCCGAGGGTTTTGCGGTCTTTGCCGGGCGGCGGAACGGCGAAAAGCTCGCGCCCCTGGTGCAGGACATCGAGGCGGCCGGCGGCACGGTGTTCGCCCGTTCACTTGACGCGCGAAAGGAGGAGGAGATTATCTCCTTCCTCAACGATGCCGATAAGCAGGCGCCGCTCGAGGTCTGCATCTTCAACGTCGGTGCCAACGTCAACTTCCCGATCCTGGAAACCACCGAGCGAGTATTCCGAAAGGTGTGGGAGATGGCCTGCTATTCCGGCTTCCTTGCGGGGCGCGAGGCGGCCCGCCTGATGCTGGCGCGGGGCGGCGGCCACATCTTCTTCACCGGCGCGACCGCGAGTCTCCGCGGCGGGGCGGGCTATGCCGCCTTTGCCAGCGCCAAGTTCGGTCTGCGCGCGGTGGCGCAGGCGATGGCCCGCGAGCTCGGTCCGAAAAACATCCATGTCGCGCATTTGATCATCGATTCCGGCGTCGACACCGAATGGGTGCGGCAGCGTCGCATCGAGGCGCTCGGGCCCGACGCGCTCAACGATCCGGATGCGCTGATGCCCCCTTCGTCGGTCGCAGATGCCTATTGGCAGCTCTACCAGCAGCCGCGCAGCGCCTGGACCTTTGAGCTCGAGATCCGCCCGTTCAAGGAAAAGTGGTGAGGCAGGCTACATCCAGCCCTTGTCGCGCGCATGGGCCAGTCCGTCGTCGAGCGCGCGGCGCAGCCCCTCGAAAAACTCCGAGATCTCGGCTTCCGTGATGATCAGCGGCGGGCAGATCGCCACCGCATTGCGCAGCACGCGCAGGATCACGCCATGCGCGAGCCCGCGCGACTGGATGAAGGCGCCGAGGCCGAGTTTGGGATCAAATCCCTCGCGAGCGGCCTTGCTGCGCGTCAGCTCCACGGCGCCGATCAGGCCGACGCCGCGGGCCTCGCCGATCAGCGGATGGTTCTGCAGGGCGGCCAGGCCATTCTGCAGATGCGGCGCCATCGCTTTGACATGGGCGACGATGTCGCGTTCGTGATAGATCGCGAGCGTCTCCAGCGCCACCGCGGCGCAGACCGGATGCGCTGCGTAGGTGAGGCCATGGCCGAATACGCCGTTCTTGGCCGCGCCTTGCGCGACTGCTTCAAAAATCGCGTCGGTCATCAGCAAGCCCGAGATCGGCAGATAGGACGAGGAGAGCGCCTTGGCGACCACCATCATGTCGGGCTTCAGGCCATAAGTGAACGAACCGAACATTTCGCCGGTGCGGGCAAACCCGGTGATGACCTCGTCGACCACGAACAGGATGTCGTATTTGCGTAAAATTGCCTGGATGCGCTCAAAGTAGCCGGGCGGCGGCACGATCACGCCGCCGGCTCCCATGACAGGCTCGGCGAAGAACGCGCCGATGGTCTCCGGTCCCTCGCGCAGGATCAGCGCTTCGAGATTTCCGGCGATGCGCTCGACGAACGCTTCGACACTCTCGTCTACCTTGCCGAAATGGTAGTGGCTCGGACAGTCCGTATGCAAAATGCCCGCGATCGGCAGGTCGAAATCGGCATGGACATGTGGCTGGCCGGTCAGGCTGCCGCCGGCCACGGTGACGCCGTGATAGCCGTTGATGCGCGAGATCAGCTTCTTCTTCGCAGGCTTGCCGATCTGGTTGTGATAGTACCACACGAGCTTGGCTGCGGCGTCGATCGACTCCGAGCCGGAATTCGCAAACAGCACGTGATTGAGGCCATCCGGCGCGATCTTCGTCAGCTGCTCGGCCAGCAGAATTCCCGGCTCGTGCGAGCGGTCGCCAAAGATCTGCGAGTAGGGCAGTTTGGCGAATTGCCGCGCGGCGGCTTCGGCGAGCCGCGGCTCGGAAAAACCGAGCGACGTCGACCACAGCCCGGCCATGCCCTCGAGATAGCGGCGCCCTTCGCTGTCATAGACGTAGACGCCTTCGCCGCGTTCGATGATCAGCGGACCGGATTTGGCGACCGCTTTCAGATCGGCATAGGGGTGAAGCATGTGGTCGGCGTCGCGCTGGCGCAACGTGGAGGCAGCAACCGTCGGCATCGTCGTCATCTCTCCGACATCGTTGACCTAAGAATGTGCGTCGCCGAATGGCCAGTCAAGTAACGGGGTTGCACGTCAGGCCTGCTTCGGTCGTTATTGCTGCGCCTGCACCTCGATCAGCCGATCGCGGATCAGCCGCGCGGCGCCGCGACTCCGCGACTAATTGGCGCCCATGCGAAGTCCGCTGTCGGCTCCAGCAACGATTGCACCGGTCCGCGCGTCACGCAGGCGGAACGAGACGGTATATTCGGTGCGGCTGACCCGCCCGATGACGCCGACCAGCCACCATTGCACGCGGACGTGAAAGGGAAGATGTCGGTGCGCATACGGTTCACCTCGCGTCCGCTTGCGAGGAGGGGTGGCAGCGCCAGGAGCGATGCCTGGCATGCCGCTTCGCGCTGCAGGCGGTTTTCAGCACCCTCGACGCGCGCGCGGCCCGGTGCTCAACCGTTCGTACGCTCGCGGAGCGCACGGCAATTGTCGCATCGCGGGAAAACCTTGTGGTTGAATTATGGACCGCGTTGCGGTCCATAATGAAAGTGTTTCGTAACCGCTCGGGGACCGCCTCATGAGGGACATGGAGACGCAACTGGAAAAACTCCTCAACGACGCCGAGGAGTGTGCGCTGATCAGCAAGCTCGCGACCGATATGGCTAAGCGCGAGCTGTTCGCAAGACTCTCCGAACACCTGAAAATGCTGGCGATGGAAGTGGACCGCGCGATCAAGGAACACAAAGCGGCGGACTAGAGCCTTTTCCGTTCCGATTGAATCGGAACGGAGGCGCTAGCTTCTTGTTTTGACGGTTTTCCTCACGCGAACCGGTGCCCACTTCGGCTCGAAAACGCTCACGTCTAGCGCGCGAGGAATTGAAGTCGAACTGGAGCGGCATCGGACGTGCCCCTCTGGCACGCAACCGGGATCCGGCATCGCTGATGCGACATCGCCGAAGCTCCGCTTCGGCAGCAGCGCCAGGCGAAGTGGCAGGCGAGGGCACGCTAGCCGAGCCGGCTGGCGCGGCCGCCAAGAGATGACTTGCAAGGCACACGGCGTCACCTTATTAGCGGCCGTGCATGACCACGGCTTCGCGCGCACAAGGGACCGTCGCACTCGTCGTCACCGCGGCGCTCTGGGGCTCCAACCATGTGGTCGCCCGCGCCGCGCGCGACATCGTGCCGTTGCCGTCGCTGGTGTTCTGGCGCTGGGGACTTGCCGTGCTGGCGCTCACGTTCATCGCGCTGCCGTCGCTGCGGCAGGCCTGGCCGGCGATCCGGGCGCGTCTGGGCGATATGATCTTCGGCGGTGCGATCGGGGTTGGGCTGTTCTCCTACTTTCTGCTCGGCGGCGCCTATCAGAGCCTCGCCATCGAGGTCAGCTTCATCAATGCGACCACGCCGGTCTGGGTGCTGCTGATCACCCTTGGCCTGCGGCGGGATCAGGTGGGCGACGACGCGGTGACGCCGGTCATGATCGGCGGCATTGCGCTCGCCTTTGCCGGAACGCTGCTGATCATCTGCAAGGGCGAGATCGAAACGCTGACATCGCTGCGCTTCAGCCTGGGCAATTTCTGGTCGCTGCTTGCGGCGATCTCGTTCGCCTGGATCTCGCTGCGGGTGCGCGACTGGGGCCGCACGATCCCAGCACTGCCGCTGATGGTGGTGACCGGCTGGTCCGGCGTGCTGCTGGTCATGCTGCCGGTCTATCTCGGCTGGATGGTTTACGGCGGCGCCTGGCTTGCCTTCGATCCGGCCGACGCGGCGGCCGCGCTGGCCTCGATTGCCTACATCGCCTTCCTGCCGACCATGCTCGGCAATCTGTTCTATCTCTATGGGGTCACCGCGCTCGGTCCGGCGCGCGCCGCAGCGTTCCTCTATCTCAGCCCGCTGTTTTCCGCCGGCCTCGCCATCGCCTGGCTCGGCGAGCGCATCGCCTGGTATCACATCGCCGGCATCGCCGCGATCTTCGCCGGGCTCTTTCTGCTCGGACGAGCGCCGGCAGGAGACCAAGATAATGTTAGCTAGAGCATGATGAGATGAGGTTTGATTCTAGCCGCATTGGAGGTGCGCTCTCTCCCCCTTGCGGGGGACGGCGGGGAGGGGGTACCACACGACGAACTGAATCCGAGGACCCCCACCCCGACCCCTCCCCGCAAGGGGGAGCGTGCGCGCGGGTCTTTTCGGTTCAGTCAAGTTTCATCGCGCTGTTGTCAGCTCTTGAACGCAGGCGGCGGGACGAAGCCGCCGTACTCGCGCTCGACCAGCTCGGCGAAGGCGATGGTGGTGCGGTCCTCCATCGCCGGACCGACGATCTGCATGCCGATCGGCAGGCCTTCGCTGGAAAAGCCGATCGGCATCGCGGTCGACGGCAGCCCCGCCAGCGTCGCGTTGCCGTTCCACATGACCTGCTCGCCATAGGGGATCTCGGTGCCGTCGACCAGGATGCGGCGTGCGGCCATCTCGCTGTGGTCGTGTGCAAATGCCGGCGTCGGCGTCACCGGACACAGCACCACGTCAAAATCGCGGAACAGAAGCTGCCAGCGATCGGTGATGCCGATGCGGAGGCGATCGGACTTCACCCAGTCCCGATAGGACATGGTGGCGGCGCGAAGCCGCGCCGCGGCGATGCTGTCCGCTTCGGCGGGAAGCGCCGCGGCTCTGGATTTTAAGCCGGCGTAGACGTCGTCCGGGGATTCGGCGGCCATGACGGCGCTCAGCATCTGCACGAAGGTGCGGCCGATGCGCGCCAGATCGGGGAGCAGCGGGCTGGTCCGCGCGACCGTGACGCCGTGTTTGCCGAGACGGTCCGCCAGCGCATCGAGCGCGGCGCGAACAGACCCTGATGTCGGCAGCAGCGGATGCTGATCGAGCACCAGCACGCGGAAATCGCGGAGCTCGGTGTGGCGGGGCGGCGACAGCACGAGCTTGTAGCCGAGCGCGTCGGTTGCGTCGGGGCCGGCGATGATGTCGAGTGCAAGCGCAAGGTCGCCGGCGCTTCTCGCCATCGGTCCGGCGACGGCGAGGGGCACCTGGATCGGAATCGCAAGCGACGGCGTGCCCGGCGGCGCGATGCCGCGCCCCGGCACGATGCCGTGGGTCGGCTTGTGAGCAAAGATGCCGCAGAAATGCGCCGGGATGCGCAGCGAGCCACCCAGATCCGTGCCGAGCTCGAGCGCTACATAGCCGGCTGCGAGCGCCGCCGCCGCGCCGCCCGAGGAGCCGCCGGGCGTGCGGGAGAAATCCCAGGGGTTGCTGGTGGTGCCATAGATCGCGTTGTAGCTCTGCATGTCGGCGAGCATCAGCGGCAGATTGGTCTTGCCGAGCACGATCGCGCCTGCGGCCTTGAGCCTCGCAACCGTCACCGCATCCTCGTGGACCGGGAGTTTCTCCGTGCCCGGAATGCCCCAGGTGGTCGGAAGACCGGCGACGTTGGCGCACTCCTTGACGGTCATCGGCAGGCCGAGCAGTGGCGCGCGTTCGCCGCGCGCCAGCGCCTTGTCGGCCTCGGTCGCCGCGGCGCGTGCGCGCGCGAAGTCGCGCACCACGACCGCATTGAGCTTGCCGTCATGGGCGTCGATGCGGGCGATCGCGCGATCGGTGAGTTCGATCGCCGACACCTGCCGCGACTGCAACAGCCCGATCAGCTCCCTTGCGCTTCGATAATCCATGGTCTTGGCTCCCTTGTCGTTGCGCGCCACAGCATCCGCCGTGCCGGCGATGGCTCGCGGAAGCGACGTTGCGGCGACCGTCGATGCGGCCGCCAGGATGAAGTCGCGTCTGGTTTCGTTCATATGATCACCTCACGTCTTGATGGGGATCCAGATTTCGAGCCCGCCCTGTCCGGTCCGGAAATCGAAGGTGTCGCCAAAACATTCGAAGCCCGCCGCATCCGCGGCCTCATGTCCCGACTCGGGCAGCCATTTGGTCCAGATGGTGCAGACCGTGCGGCGGATCTCGGCAATATGCGCGCGATGGGCAAACACCGCGTATTTTTGGGCGCCCAGTCGCAGCCGGCTGAACGCCGCCGGCAGCTCGGAGAAATCGCTGACTTCGCAGCCCGCGATGTAATCGAAATTGCCCTCGTCATCGCCGTTATACGACACGCCAAAGGTCACCCTTCCAACGCGACGCGGCATGATCCCGAGATAGGGCACGAGGCGCTGCCAATGCGCCGGAATGGCCTTGCTGCTCTCCCAGGTGTAGCGTTCGCCGAGCCCCGCGATCAGCATCGGCCTGCCGTGCTCGAAGCGCAGCGGGCTGAGCTCGGCGATGGGAGTTTCGTCGAGCTTGATCGGCTCGACGAGATCGAGATTGCAGGTGCGGCGCTGCGCTCGGACCATCTCGGGCGTCAGGGCGAACTGATCGCGAAAGGCGCGTGTAAAGGCTTCGTGGGAGCCGTAACCGGCCTGCAGCGCCACGGTCAGGATGTCGGGCGCGCCGCCGGCAAGCGAACGCGCGGCCTCGCTCAGGCGGCGCCCGCGCACATAGCCCATGACCGAACGGCCCGTCGCGACCCCGAAGGCGCGCACCAGATAGAAGCGCGATACGCCGGCCGACCTGGCGACGTCGTCGAGCGAAATGTCGTCCGCAAAATGCGTCTCGATGAACCAGATCGCTTTTCCGACGGCGCTCATGGCGGCTCACAGCAGCGTGAAACTCGCCAAGATATAGCGCCTCCCACGGTGCCCTGCTTGATCGGGATTGCCGTGCGGCCGCGATGAGGTTGGTCGAAGCGGTCTCTCCGTAGGGGCGGATCACCTTTCGCTGCTTGCGGGGAGAGATCGCCGCGACTCGGCGGGGCGGGCGAGGGGGAGTCCCCAAAGCGCTCAGCCGATGGAGATTCCCCTGAGCGAGGCGTTCTCCGGGACGATCATCAGAATGATGGTAGCCCGCATGTCGCTGCGCTCATGCGGGCTACTTGCTGCTCAATCCCGGTCGAGCAAAATCTGCTGCACCTGCTTGAGCTCTTCCTACGGCCCCGCCAATGAATAATAGATGTCGCTCCTTGGGCGGCGGCCGTCACTCCATGTGGAGAAAGTAACGCCACTCGGTCCCCATATTGTCGTCGGTGACGAGCGTTTTGCCCGCGGTCTCCTTCAAGAGCTCCGGGCATGACTCGATCGTCGTACTGTCCTGACGGTAGTCGGCCATCAGTTCATCGAGCCGCGCACGATCAGTGCCATCGGAGGCAAACGCGCGTTTGCCGTCGATGCTGTAGGTTTCCAGCGTTCGTCGCCAGCGCTCATAATTCCAGGCGATCGGCGTCTGCGACACCAGCATGTGATTGAGGAACCTGGCGCCGTAGGGGAAGGCGGTGCAGCCGGTGCGCTGCGCGCGCCGCGAGTTGGTGGTGTTGTAGAAGAAAATTCCGCCCGGCTTCAGGTGCTGCTTCACGAGCTCCAGGAATTCGGTCGACAGCAGGTTGGTCGCGTTGGCGCGGAAATGGTACGTCGTGTTGGAGATCACCGCATCGAAATGCGCGTCGGGGTGGTGGCCGAGCCAACGCCGTCCGTCGTCCTCGACGATCTTGACCTTGGGATTTTGCAGGATCGATTTGACGTCGTCGTGTTTCGCGATCAGCTCGAGATATCCGCGATTGATCTCCACGACCGTGAGCGAGGAAACGTCGGGATTGTTGGCGATCACCTGCGCCCATGAGCCGGAAGAGAGCCCGATCATCAGCACGTCCCGCGGGGCGGGATGGAACAGGCTCAGGGCGTATGGGCGGACGATGCCGTTGCGGTCGGATTTCAGGTCCGTGTTGAAACGGCCGTCATACATGCCGTTGCCGGACACCGTGCCGTCAGTATCGACAGTGATGATGCCGCTGTGGGTCTCGACGACCTCGGCGAAGTCATGGTCGGACAGCGTCTTGGCCTGCAGATTCTCGAGTAGCCGGTTGCTCAGCAGGGCGATTGCGCCGATGCCAAAGATCAGAACCGCAATGGCGAGGCCGCCAAGCCGGATCTTCTCCTGCCTGCTCGTTTGACCGGCCGCGATCAATGCGCCCGCGCATATCGTGCCGCCGACAAGCAGGATCACTGCGATCTGCCTTATTCCGAAATGGTCGGTCAGCACGAAACCGGTCAGGACCGCTCCGCTGGCGCAGCCGACGATATTGACGAAATAAAGCAGTGCCGTCCGCTGACCGGTGCGTGCATCCGCGGCGATGCCGAATTGCGAGAGATAGGGCAGCAGCGCGCCCCATTGCCGCGCAATCAAGAAAATCATGATAACGGCAACGCCCAGCACGCCGTTGCCGATCCATGCCAACTGAGTCATCAATGGCAAGAATAACGCACCGAACAGATTGGCCCAGATCAGCTCGCGCGCGGCTTGGCGCAGCGCATCTTTCGGCGCGAGCGTTTCGCAGGACCGGCCGGCACGCTGGGCGCCGACCGCGATGCCGCTGAGGAAGGCGTACAGCGTGATGGCGAAGGCCAGCGAGCTCGACCCTGAGGCGAACGATATCGCGCGGAACAGATAGATCTCGTAGGACAGCGAGATGAATCCGCCCGCCATTGCGAGCAGTGCGACGAAACCCATGCCGAATATTGGCGCGCTCGGCGCCGCGGCTAATGTCGGTGATTCCGCCGTCGGGGCGGGACTGAGGAGGATGTGCGCCGCGATGGCGCCGAGGCCGACCGCGATATTGATTCCGGCCGCAATCATGATCGCCGCGTGCATGCCGAGATGCGGAAAAATCAGCATCGCGCACACAATGCATGCGGTCGCGGCGCCGAGTGTGTTGACGAAATACAGCGTCCCGACGGCGCCGCCGATCTGCCCGGACGTTCGTGCCAGATATCCGACCAGGATCGGTAGTGTCGCGCCCATCAGGAGGGTTGGCAGGAGCACCAGGACAAGATTGATGACGGCAAGGGCAGGCAGCGGCAGGTCGGCCACGAGAGCGCCGACCTGCTCGAAGATTTGAAGCGAGACCAATCCGAACGCCGCCGTGGCAAGCTCGATCACGCCGAGCAGGAGCAGCGGCTTGAGCTTGCTGCCTCGGGATATCCAGCCGCCGCACAGGCTGCCGAGACCGAGCCCCAGCATGAAGGCGGTCACGACAATGGTCACGGATTCCGAGTTGACGCCAAAAATCCGGAACAGACTTCGTTGCCAGACCAGTTGGTACATCAGCGCGGGAAAGCCGGACAAGAAGAAGAGGGCGCAAAGGATGCGAATGCACGCCGGGGCGAATGCGCGAGCCGTCGTCGCCGCGGGCAGTTCAATGGTCGTCATCTGGATGGAATCCCCCTGGCATGTCCCCACAACCTAAGGAGGAAAGGTAACCAAGGATTGCATCCGGTTGCGCAATGTTGCCGGATATTTCGGTGTATTCTGGCAAGGCCGCACGCAAGGTTAAGCAATGGTTAGCCACGGACCCGTTTCGTTCGGACAGCGTGGCCCGCAACTTCGTCAGCCTGATGTCGGCATCGATCGGCTGCCGCAACACGGTGTCCACGTCCCGGTAGGTCTCGAAGCCGGACAAGCCATGCCCTGGGGAAAAAACCGGTTGGGCTGGCAGCTGCTTTGGGTCGGACGCTATCCAAGGCAGTTCGTCCGAATTTGGTGCTGCACCAATTCGGCAGGGATCAAGCGGCCGTGGCGCTAACGCATTTCGGGAAGGCTAGTGACCCACAGCTGACGATCCGGAAATGCCCTTGTTCTCGATACCGCCTCGTCCAATAATGCCGCCGTTAACCTGTGCAGACT
>NZ_JAFATE010000412.1 GCF_019244115.1 Bradyrhizobium sp. | reverse complement strand
AGACCCCCACGCGCCGGCCTTGAACCGGCGACGCCGGAGACAACCATGTTCATTCAGACCGAAGCCACTCCCAATCCCGCCACTCTGAAATTCATTCCGGGCCGCGTCGTTCTCGACGGCGGGCCGATGCAGTTCACCACCCCGGAGGAAGCCGCGCGTTCGCCGCTCGCCGAACGGCTGTTCACGGTGCCCGGGGTCACCAGCGTATTTTATGGTTCCGACTTCATCACCGTGACCAAGACGGAGGGCGACTGGCAGCATTTGAAGCCCGCCATCCTCGGCGCGATCATGGAGCACTACATGTCCGGTGCGCCGCTGCTCGCCGACGGCATTACGGCCGGCGATGACGCGCGCGAGGCGGACGATGAGTTCTTCGACGAGTCCGACGCCGAGACGGTCGACATGATCAAGGACCTGATCGAGACGCGGGTGCGCCCTGCGGTGGCCAATGACGGCGGCGACATCACCTTCCGCGGCTTCAAGGATGGGATCGTCTATCTCAACATGAAGGGCTCCTGCTCGGGCTGTCCGTCTTCGACCGCGACGCTGCAGCATGGCATCCAGAACCTGCTGCGGCATTTTGTGCCCGAGGTGGTCGAAGTCCGTCCGATGTGACCGTGACCCGGAACTGAGCTGTCATCGTCCGCGAAAGCGGACGATCCAGTATCCCAGAGACGGGGGGTGCTTGACGGAGAGGCCGCGGCGTACTGGATCGCCCGGTCAAGCCAGGCGATGACTGGAAGTTGGACTAGGACCAGCTCCAGACTTCGCCCAGGAATGACGGACAGCAGAGCCCCTACCCCGCCCGGCCGATACTGGCGGCTTCCGCTGCGGCGCGGCGCATGCTGGACGACATTTCGTTGGTCACCGTGCTCTGTTCCTCCACCGCGACCGCGGTCGAGGACACGTATTCCCTGACGCCCTGGATCGCGGTCTTGATGGCGTTCAGCGCGCCGACCACGTCGGCCGAAATTCCGGTCAGGTTGCCGATCTCGCTGCCGATCTTGTCGGTCGCCTGCTTGGCCTGATTGGCGAGATTCTTCACCTCGGCGGCGACCACCGCAAAGCCGCGCCCTGCATCGCCCGCCCGCGCCGACTCGATGGTCGCGTTTAGCGCGAGCAGGTTGATCTGGCCGGTGATGTCGCCGATCAGCTCCACGATGCTGCTCATCGATCCGGCCGCAGTGGAGAGCCGCTGCGCCTGCCGGTCGGCGACCTCGACGCGCTCGACCGCCGTGGCCGCCGTCTGCCTGGATTTTGTCATCGCTTCCGAGATCTCGCGGACCGACGATGAGAGCTGTTCGGCACCGGAGGCGACCTGCTCCATCATGCCGCGCACCTTGTCGCCCTTCATCCGGGCGATCACCTGGGCCGTCGTATCGTTGGCGTATTTCACCACCTTGCAGGGCTGGCCGTTGACGTCACGGATCGGATTGTAGGAGGCCTGGATCCAGATCTCCTTGCCGGCCTTGCCGATGCGCTTGTATTCGCCCGACTGGAACTCGCCGCGCTTCAGCCTGGCCCAGAACTCGCGATAGGCTGCGCCGTCGCGATCGGTCGCCGGCACGAACATGCTGTGATGCCGGCCCTTGATCTCGGACAATGTGTATCCGAGCGCCTTCTGGAAATTTTCGTTGGCGCCCAGGATCACGCCATCCATGTCGAACTCGATCACGGCCTGCGATTTACCGATCGCCTCGATCTGGCCGGCGAGATCGGCGGTCCTGAGCTTTTGCCGGGTGATGTCGGATGCGAACACGACCACCCGGAACGGCTTGCCGCTGTCATCCAGGATCGGATTGTAGGAGGCGAGAACCCAGGCCTCCCGGCCGTCCTTGCCGATCCGCTTGAACTCGCCGATGCGAAACTCGCCGCGATTGAGCGCTGCCCAGAACTCGCGATAGGCGGCGCTGTCGCGCTCGGCCGGCGCAACGAACATGCTGTGGTGCTTGCCGACGATCTCGGCAAGACTGTAACCCATGCCCTGGAGTAGGGCCTCGTTGGCACCGACGATCGTTCCATCGAGATCGAGATCGATCACCGCCTGCGAGCGCGCGATCGCCGCCAGCTTGCCGGCGTCCTCCATGCTCTGGATCCTTTGCGCCGTGACGTCGCTGCCGAATTCGACCACCTTGACCAGCCTGCCGCCGGCGTCGGCCAGCGGTGTGAAGGCGGCCCGGAGCCAGACCTCCTTGCCGTTCTTGCCGACCCAACTGTATACCCCGGTCCGGGTCTTGCCCTTGTTGAGGTCGGCCCAGAACGTCCGATAGTCGGCGGAGGCTCGCATCGCGGCGGAAACGAAGTCGCCATGGTGCCTGCCCGTGATTTCGGAAAGGCGATAACCGAGCACGTCGAGCAAAGTCTGGTTGGCCGTGATGACCGTGCCATCCATGTTGAATTCGATCACCGCCTGGGATTTGTAGATGGACTCGGCCAAGGCCAGCGCCTCGCTGGTTTTCGAACTGATGCGCCAGAATGACATTGAAGCCCCCCTCTTCGGCTTGTCCGGCTTGACGGCGACCGGTTGCCGAACATGTATCGTCCGCTGACGGTAAATTTGCAGGGCCAAGGCTAATTTTTAATTAATCGCCAGCTATTTCAAAGGGTTACCGACTAATAGTTGCAGGCATGCCGGACCTATCAGGATCCGGGAGCGAGCTCGGGCAGCACTGCGCGCAATGGTAGAGCTGCTTTGCTGGGAACGGCGCGCGGAACCATGCTAAGGGTCCGAGCGACACGGGGATTGGCTGGGACAGCGGACGCGCTTCGAGAGAAGGAGAGCCGGCCCAATCCTGGTCGTGAAATGCAAAAAGGGCTCGCCGGGCTTGCACGATGCTGATCCTCGCCATTGATACCGCGCTCGACGCCTGCGCGGCCGCCGTGCTGGACACCAATGCAGGCCAATTGATCGCCCAGGAGCAGCAGCCGATGAAGCGCGGCCATGCCGAGGCGCTGATGCCGCTGATCGCGCGCGTCATGAGGGCCGGCGGCCTGCCGTTCGCCGCGCTGGACCGCGTCGCGGTGACCACGGGTCCCGGAAGCTTCACGGGCCTGCGGGTCGGATTGTCGGCAGCGCGCGGCATCGGCCTGGCGGCGAATAAGCCCGTGGTCGGACTGACGACGCTGACGGCCTATGCCGCGCCTGTCGTGAGCCAGAATGCCGAGCAGCCGGTGCTCTCAGCGATCGATGCGCGGCATGACCAGGTGTATTTCCAAGTCGTCGCCGGGGATGGCACCTCGTTGCTGCGCGCGCGCGTCGGCCTGATCGACGAGGCCGTCGAGACGTCGCGCTTTGGCGCGCTGCATCTGGTCGGCAACGCCGCGCAGTTCCTTGCCCAGCGCTGGCCGGCCAAGTCCACGCCGCCGTTCAAGGTCGAGGCGCTGGCTGCGCCCGACATCACCTGGGTTGCGTGGCTCGGTGCCGCCGTCAACCCGGAGACTGCGCCGCCGCGGCCCTATTATCTCCGGGCGCCCGACGTCAAGGCGCCGGCGCCGCCGCCTGTGCCGTGATCGACACTGCCATGCTCCTTTGGCCGTTCGACCTGCTGCTCGACCTGTTCGAGGCCTTCTGGGCCGGCAACAGCAACCTCGTTGTCCAGGGCGCGACCGGGCGCGATACACGGCGGCTGGCCGAGATCCACGCCGCATCGTTCCATCGCGGCTGGAGCGAGGACGAGTTCGACCGCATGCTGGCCGAGCGCAACACGCTGCTGCAGGTGCTGCGAATGGGAAGCAACGTCATCGGTTTCGCCGTGTCCCGCATCGGGGCCGATGAGGCCGAGCTTCTGTCGATCGCCATCGACGGCGTGCATCGCGGCCGGGGCATGTCCGGCAACCTGCTGGTCACGCATCTCGGCCATCTCGCCGGGCGCGGGGTCAAGACGGTGTTCCTCGAAGTCGAGGAAAACAACCGGCCCGCGCGACGGCTGTACGAACGTACCGGATTTGCCGTGGTCGGACGCCGCGAGCGCTATTATCGGCAGGCGAGCGGGGAACAGTTGAATGCGCTTCTGATGCGCCGTGACTTGTCGTAAGCTTCGTGTCCCGCCGCCTTCCTTCGTTGCGCCTCGCCCGCACTTCGTGACGACTCGCAGACACCGGGAAACCAAACCGGGTGTCACCTGCGATATGACGGCGAACTTGCGGCCCGCAGCGACAAGGGGCTTCAAATCGGCCGCGCGAAGTGGCAGAAACGCCCCTAGAAGAGAAAATCCCGATGACAGCCCTGAAACCCTCCTCCGCGCCAAAGCCCTCCGGCATCGAGGCGCGTTGCGCTGCGACCGGAATGCGAATGACCGAACAGCGCCGCGTCATCGCGCGGGTGCTGGCGGAAGCCTGCGATCATCCCGATGTCGAGGAACTGTATCGCCGCTGTGCGGCGGTCGACGACAAGATCTCGATCTCGACGGTCTATCGCACGGTCAAACTGTTCGAGGACGCGGGCATCATCGAGCGGCATGATTTTCGCGAAGGGCGCGCGCGCTATGAGCAGATGCGCGACAGCCATCACGACCATCTCATCAATCTGCGTGACGGCAAGGTGATCGAATTCACCTCGGAGGAAATCGAAAAGCTGCAGGCGGAGGTCGCGCGCAAGCTCGGCTACAAACTGGTCGATCACCGGTTGGAACTGTATTGCGTTCCGCTGGAGGACGATAAGGGGTGACGCTGAGTTTCTCCGCGGCGACCTAAACCATCAACCTCGTCATCCCGGGTTCGATGCCATCGGGCCTCGCTTCGCGCGGACCCCATAGCATCGCCCCGGAATGACGGTGTATGGCTGGAATTCCGGCACTTTAGCCTATATCTGAGCGCCTCGCCCTCCAATGGGGCGCCGTTTCCCAATTCTCCAGCTTTCGTATCCCATGACGTCGCCGAAGAAGCTGCACATCAAGTCCTACGGCTGCCAGATGAATGTCTACGATGCCCAGCGCATGGCGGACACGCTGGCCGGCGAAGGCTTTGTCGAGACGGCCGAGGCCGACGACGCCGACCTCGTCATTCTCAACACCTGCCACATCCGCGAGAAAGCCTCCGAAAAGGTCTTTTCGGAACTGGGACGGCTGCGCGTGGCCAAGGACGAGGCGGCGCGGCGCGGGCGGCAGGTCAGCATCGCGGTGGCCGGGTGCGTGGCGCAGGCGGAGGGCGACGAGATCATCCGCCGCGCGCCGGTGGTCGATATCGTCGTAGGTCCCCAGAGCTATCATCATCTGCCGACACTTCTCGCGCGCAGCCGGGCCGGCGAGGCCGCAGTGGAGACCGAATTTCCGGTCGATGACAAGTTCAACTTTCTGCCGCAGCCGAAAGCGGAGGCGATCCGCGCGCGCGGCATTTCGGCCTTCGTCACCGTGCAGGAAGGCTGCGACAAGTTTTGTACCTTCTGCGTGGTGCCCTACACCCGCGGCGCCGAAGTGTCGCGGCCGGCGGAAAAGATCATCGACGAGGTGAAGCGGCTGGCCGACAATGGCGTGCGCGAGATCACGCTTATCGGACAGAACGTTAACGCCTATCACGGCGAAGGCGAGGACGGCCGGACCTGGCCGCTGGGACGGCTGCTTTATCGCCTCGCCGAGGTTCCCGGCGTCCTCCGGCTGCGCTATTCGACCAGCCACCCCCTCGACGTCGACGACAGCTTGATCGCGGCGCATCGCGACCTCAAGGCGCTGATGCCCTTCGTGCACCTGCCGGTCCAGTCGGGTTCCGACCGAATCCTGGCGGCCATGAACCGCCGCCATACCGCAAGCGATTACCTGAAAATCGTCGAGCGTTTCCGTACCGCCCGTCAAGACATTGCATTTTCATCGGATTTTATCGTTGGCTTCCCCGGCGAGACGGAATGCGAGTTTACCGAGACCCTCGCACTTGTCACGGAAATCGGCTACGCTGCGGCTTATTCGTTCAAATATTCGCCGAGGCCGGGCACTCCGGCGGCGGAGATGCGGGAGACGGTGTCAGCACCTGACATGGACGAGCGATTGGCGCGGCTTCAGAGTTTGATCGACAGCCAGCAATCGGCCTTCAACAGGGCTGCGATCGGAAGCACCGTGGAGGTGCTGTTCGAGCGCGCCGCCCGCAAGGACGGGCAGATCGTCGGCCGCACCGCCTATTTGCAGCCGGCCCATGTCATGGCCCCGCCCGATATCATCGGACAGGTCAAGCCGGTCCGCATCGAAAGCCTCGAGCGCTACAGCCTGCTTGGCGAGCTCGCACCGATCGGGGCGCTCACATCGCCGCAGCCCGCCGCCTCCCTTAGTCCCACCGGAGCCTGAACCCTTGCCAAAAAGCGCATCGGATTCACCCTCGCTTGCTCCCAGCCGCAAATTCGACCGCGACATGCAGCTTCCGCCTGAGACCCAGGTCGTGATCGACTTCGACGACAATCGCGCCGCGTCCGCGCTGGTTGGCCCGTACGGCCAGAACCTTGCGCTGATCGAGCGCCGGCTCGGCGTGCTGGTCGACTCCCGCGGCAACCACATCACTATCGCCGGCTCGCGCGATGGCTGCGACGCGGCTCGCCGCGTACTGGAGATGCTGTACGCCAATGCCATCAAGGGCCATGATCTCGACCAGGGCGAGGTCGAAGGCGCGATCCGCGCCGTGATCGCGCAGGGCTCGCTGTTCGAATACGACGCCAAGACCGCCAAGTCGGCGTTCGAGATCATCAATCTGCGCAAGCGGCCGGTGCGAGCCCGCACCGCCGCCCAGGACTCCTATATCCGTGCACTCAAGCGGCATGAGCTGGTGTTCGGGGTCGGCCCCGCCGGCACCGGAAAAACCTGGCTTGCGGTGGCGCACGCGGCGCAACTGTTCGAGCGCAAGGAAGTCGATCGCATCATCCTGTCGCGGCCTGCGGTCGAGGCCGGCGAGCGGCTCGGCTTCCTGCCCGGCGATTTGCGCGAGAAGGTCGATCCTTATCTGCGGCCAATCTACGATGCGCTGTATGACCTGATGGATGCGCGCATCGTCGAGCGCGCGCTGCAGACCGGCGAGATCGAGATCGCGCCGCTGGCCTTCATGCGCGGCCGCACACTGACCAATGCCGTCATCATCCTGGACGAGGCCCAGAACACCACCTCGATGCAGATGAAGATGTTTTTGACCCGGCTCGGCGAGAACAGCCGCATGATCGTGACTGGCGATCCCTCCCAGGTCGACCTGCCGAACGGCCAGACCTCCGGCCTCGCCGAAGCCGCAAAGCTGCTCGACGGCGTCGAGGGCATTGCACAAGTCAAGTTCACGGCCGAGGACGTGATCCGCCATGAGCTGGTGGCGCGGATCGTGGCGGCCTATGAGGGCAAGCCACAACTCTGAAGCCCAGGCCGAACTGGCGCGGCGGGCCCACGCCCGCGCCGGCCAGAGGCGCACACCCAAGATTTCATTTAAGCTTACGATGCCAGATTCCTTCATTCCCATCACCGAGGTTCTCGTCACCGCCGATTGCTGGCGCGAGGCGGCCGATGCCGAGGCCGTGATCCTGCGCGCGATCGCGGCGGCGGCCGAGACCGCCGATGCCGACACCGGCGGCGCGGAACTCGCAGTGATGCTGACGGACGATGCAGGCATCCGCACGCTGAACAAGAACTGGCGTGGCATCGACAAGCCGACCAACGTCTTGTCGTTTCCAGCCTTGCAGCCGACCGCGCCGCCCGGCGATGATGATCCGCCGCGCATGCTCGGCGACATTGCCATCGCCTATGAGACGCTCTGCAGGGAAGCCGACGAGGAACAAAAACCGTTCGACCATCATCTCAGTCATCTCACCGTGCACGGCTTCCTGCACCTGATCGGCTACGATCACGAGACCGACGACGAGGCCGAGGCGATGGAGGCGCTGGAACGGGAAATTCTGGCGCAACTCGGGATTCCCGATCCCTATGGGATGCGGGAACGGATCAACTGAGATGGCCGATTCCGAGCCGATCCACGACAACCCGCGCAACACACGCAACCTGCCTGCGGTGGTGCCGCAAAGCGAGGTCGGGCGGACCGCGTCCGAGAACTGGCTGTCGCGGGCGATCCGCAACCTGTTCGGGTGGAAGTCGAACTCGGTCCGCGACGACCTGCAGGTCGTGCTCGACGCCTCGACGCCTGACGACGTCGGCTTCTCCGCGGTCGAGCGCACCATGCTGCGCAACATCCTCGACCTGCACGAGCGGCGCATCGCCGAAATCATGGTGCACCGCGCCGACATCATCGCGGTGAAGCGCGACATTCCGCTCGGCGAGCTTTTGAGCCTGTTCGAAAGCGCGGCGCATTCCCGCCTCGTGGTCTATAACGACACCCTCGACGACCCCGAAGGCATCGTCCACATCCGCGACCTCTTGGCTTTCATGACCGCGCGCGCCCGCGTGCCCGACGAGGCCAAGACCCGGCGCAAAAAACCGCTGCCAGCCGGCCTCGACCTGCGCGCCGTCGACCTCGCCATGCCACTGTTCGAAGCCAACATCATCCGCAAACTGCTCTATGTGCCGCCGTCGATGCGGGCCATCGACCTGTTGGCGCAGATGCAGGCCTCGCGCATCCACCTTGCGCTGGTGGTCGACGAATATGGCGGCAGCGATGGCCTGGTCTCGCTCGAGGACATCGTCGAGCAGATCGTCGGCGAGATCGACGACGAGCATGACAGCGACGAGCCGCCGTCGATCGTTCGCCAGGCCGACGGTTCCTTCATTGCCGATGCCCGCGCCAGCCTCGACGACGTGCGCTCGGTGATCGGAGAAGAATTCGTCACCGGCGAAGCCGGCGAGGAAGTGCAGACGCTCGGCGGCTATCTCGTCAGCTTTGTCGGACGGCTGCCGGTGCGCGGCGAAGTGATTTCCGGTCCGGCCAATTTCGAGGTGGAAGTGCTGGACGCCGATCCGCGCCGGGTCAAGCGGCTGCGCATCGCGGTGCGCAAGGAACGCCCGCCACCACGGACCCAGCGCGAGAGCCGCCGACGCGAAGCCGCCTCCGACGCACCCCTGCCACCCGGCCAGGGTCATCCGAGCCCGCCCTCCGGCGACGGAGCCGATCCCCAGTGAGCGCTGTCGCCAAAAGGCTCAGTGCAGCGAGCTTGGCCATTATCCTCAGTTGGGGATGGAAGCGCGCCGCCATCGCATTCGTGGCAGGCAGCCTGTCGGACCTGGCGATGGCGCCGTTCAATGCCTGGCCGGTGCTGTTTATGACATTTCCCGTCGCAGTCTTCCTGATCGATGGCGCCGGCGCCGGCCGGCTGCGCGGCGTGCCGAGCGCGGCGATGAGCGGCTTCTGGTTCGGCCTTGGCTATTTCGTGCCGGGCCTGTACTGGATCGGATACGCCTTTCTGGTCGACGCCTCCACCTTTGCCTGGCTGCTGCCATTTGCGCTGTTGGGGCTACCGGCCTATCTCGCGCTGTTCACCGCGTTCGGCTTTGCGCTGGCGCGCCTGATCTGGCCGCGCGACGCTTCGCGCGTGATCGCGCTCGCGGTCTGTCTCACGATCAGCGAATGGCTCCGCGGCCA
>NZ_JAFATE010000322.1 GCF_019244115.1 Bradyrhizobium sp. | reverse complement strand
GCTGTTCGGCCTAAGCCTGACGATCATCTCCTCGATCATCGGCATCGTCGCCGGCGGCGTGCAGGGTTATTTCGGCGGCTGGATCGATCTTGGCTTCCAGCGCTTCATCGAGATCTGGAATTCGATTCCGTATCTCTATCTGCTCTTGATCATATCGGCGGTGCTGCCGCCGGGCTTCTTCGTGCTGCTCGGCATCATGGCGTTGTTCTCCTGGGTGACGCTGGTCGGCCTCGTGCGTGCCGAGTTCCTGCGTGGCAGGAATTTCGAGTACATCCAGGCGGCGCGCGCGCTCGGCGTTTCCAATGCCGTCATCATGTTCCGCCATCTGTTGCCGAACGCGATGGTCGCGACCATGACGTTCCTGCCGTTCATCGTGTCGTCCTCGGTCATGACGCTGACCGCGCTGGATTTTCTGGGCTTCGCCTGCCGCCGGGTTCGCCGTCCCTCGGCGAACTGCTGTCGCAGGGCAAGGCCAACATCCAGGCGCCGTGGCTCGGCTTCACCGGCTTCTTTGCGGTCGCGATCATGCTGTCGCTGCTGATCTTCATCGGCGAAGCGGTGCGTGACGCCTTCGATCCGCGCAAGACGTTCAGGTGAGATGCCGATGGACGCCATCAACCAGCCGCTGCTGTCGATCCGTGATCTCTCTGTGGCCTTCCACCAGCGAAGCGGGACGTCACTTGCGGTCGACAAGATCTCGTTCGAGATCCGGCGCGGCGAATGCGTCGCCCTTGTCGGCGAATCCGGTTCCGGAAAATCGGTCAGTGCGCTCTCGATCCTGAAGCTGCTGCCATATCCGACCGCCTCGCACCCCTCGGGCAGCATCCGCTTCAAGGGCCGCGAACTGCTGCCGCTGTCGGAGCAGCAGATGCGCGACATCCGCGGCAGCGATGTTTCGATCATCTTCCAGGAGCCGATGACCTCGCTCAATCCGTTGCACACGATCGAGCGGCAGATCGGCGAAATCCTGCATCTGCATCAGCCGATCAGTGGCGCGATGGCGCGGGCGCGAACGCTCGAATTGCTGACGCAGGTCGGTATTCCCGAGCCCGAGACGCGGATGAAAAGCTATCCGCACCAGCTCTCCGGCGGCCAGCGTCAGCGCGTGATGATCGCGATGGCGCTTGCCAACGAGCCGGATCTGTTGATCGCGGACGAGCCGACCACCGCGCTCGACGTGACGGTGCAGGCGCAGATTTTGGCGCTACTCGCCGACATCCGCGCGCGTCTCGGGATGAGCCTGTTGTTCATCACGCACGATCTCGGCATCGTGCGCCGTATCGCCGACCGCGTCTGCGTCATGAACGGTGGCAAGATCGTCGAGCAGGGCGCGGTCGAGCAGGTGTTTTCCGCGCCAAAACATCCCTATACCAGGGAACTGCTAGCGGCCGAGCCAAAGCCCGATCCGGCGCCGCCGCGTCCGGAGTCGCCCGTCGTCATCGAAGCCGACGATCTCAAGGTCTGGTTTCCGATCAAGCGCGGGCTGCTGCGCTCGACGGTCGGACACATCAAGGCGGTCGATGGCATCAGCCTTGCCGTGCGCAAGGGCGAGACGCTGGGCGTGGTCGGCGAATCCGGCTCCGGCAAGACCACGCTCGGGCTCGCGCTGCTGCGCCTGATTTCCTCGAACGGACCGATCGTATTTTTGGGCAAAGGCATTCAGGGCCTCAAATTCGATGCGATGCGGCCGTTCCGGCGCGACATGCAGATCGTGTTCCAGGATCCGTTCGGATCGCTCAGTCCGCGCATGTCGGTCGGCGACATCGTGGCCGAAGGCCTCAGCGTACACCAGCGCTCGTTATCCGCGGAGCAGCGTGAGGCGCGCGTCGTCAAGGCGCTCAGGGATGTCGGGCTCGACCCGGACACGCGGTTCCGCTATCCGCACGAGTTTTCGGGAGGGCAGCGTCAGCGCATCTCGATCGCCCGCGCGATTGTGCTGGAGCCGAGTTTCGTCGTGCTGGACGAGCCGACCAGCGCGCTCGACATGCTGTTCCAGGCCCAGATGGTCGACCTGTTGCGCGATCTGCAGAAGAAGCGCGATCTCACCTACATGTTCATCTCGCACGATCTGCGCGTGGTCGCCTCGCTCGCGAGCCATCTGATCGTGATGCGCCATGGCAAGGTGGTGGAGGAGGGGCCAGCGGCGGCGCTGTTCAAGACGCCTAAGAGCGATTACACGAGCGCGCTTTTCGCCGCCGCTTTCCGCAACGAGGCCGCCAATGGCGACACGGTGGCAACGTGAGCTGAACTGTCAATCCAGCCGTCACGCTCGTCGTGCCTCCGGGCATCCATGCCTTCTTCTGCGTCGCTAGGACGTGGATGGCCGGGACAAGCGCGGCCATGACGACGGGACGAGTGTCAAGCGAGCCGCCTGATCGCTACGACTTCGCTGCCGGCGGCGCGGATGCGGGCGATGGCCTCGCCACGATTCTCGATCACCGCCGCCATGTGAAAAGCATTGGCGTGCACGATCGTATCGGCA
>NZ_JAFATE010000297.1 GCF_019244115.1 Bradyrhizobium sp. | reverse complement strand
CCAGGTGCTGTGCCGCCGCCAAAAGAACAACCCGCTGTTCGTCGGCGAAGCCGGCGTCGGCAAGACCGCGATCGCCGAGGGGCTCGCCAAGCGCATCGTCGAGAGCGAGGTGCCCGAAGTGCTTGCGGCCGCCACCGTGTTCTCGCTCGACATGGGCACGCTGCTCGCGGGCACGCGCTATCGCGGCGATTTCGAAGAGCGCCTGAAGCAGGTCATTAAGGAACTGGAGGCGCACCCGAACGCCATCCTGTTCATCGACGAGATCCACACGGTGATCGGCGCCGGCGCCACCTCGGGCGGCGCGATGGATGCCTCCAATCTGCTCAAGCCCGCGCTGGCCTCGGGCACGATCCGCTGCATGGGCTCGACGACCTACAAGGAATACCGCCAGCATTTCGAGAAGGACCGGGCGCTGGTGCGCCGGTTCCAGAAGATCGACGTCAACGAGCCGACGGTCGAAGACGCGATTGCGATCCTGAAGGGCCTGAAACCGTATTTCGAGGACTATCACCGGCTGAAATACACCAACGAGGCCATCGAGGCCGCGGTTCAGCTTTCCTCGCGCTACATCCACGACCGCAAGCTGCCGGACAAGGCGATCGATGTGATCGACGAATCCGGCGCGGCGCAGATGCTGGTCTCGGAGAGCAAGCGCAAGAAGACGATCGGCATCAAGGAAATCGAGACGACGATCGCCTCAATGGCGCGGATTCCGCCCAAGAGCGTGTCGAAGGATGATGCCGAGGTGCTGAAACATCTCGAACAGACTTTGAAGCGCGTGGTGTTCGGCCAGGACAAGGCGATCGAGTCGCTTTCGGCCTCGATCAAGCTGGCACGCGCCGGCCTGCGCGAGCCGGAGAAGCCGATCGGCTGCTATCTGTTCTCGGGACCAACGGGCGTCGGCAAGACCGAGGTCGCCAAGCAGCTCGCGGCGACGCTCGGCGTCGAACTGCTGCGCTTCGATATGTCCGAATATATGGAGCGGCACACGGTGTCGCGCCTGATCGGCGCGCCTCCCGGCTATGTCGGCTTCGACCAGGGCGGCCTCTTGACCGATGGCGTCGACCAGCATCCGCATTGCGTGGTGCTGCTGGACGAGATCGAGAAAGCGCATCCCGACCTCTACAACGTGCTGCTGCAGATCATGGATCATGGCCGGCTCACCGACCACAACGGCAAGCAGGTGAACTTCCGCAACGTGATCCTGATCATGACGACGAATGCGGGTGCGGCGGATCTGGCGCGCCAGGCTTTCGGCTTCACCCGCAACAAGCGGGAAGGCGACGACCACGAGGCGATCAACCGTCAGTTTGCGCCCGAATTCCGCAACCGGCTGGATGCGATTGTCTCGTTCGCGCATCTCAATGCAGACGTGATCGGAATGGTGGTCGAGAAGTTCGTGCTGCAGCTCGAGGCCCAGCTCGCCGATCGTGACGTCACCATCGAACTGTCCGAGCCGGCCAAGGCCTGGCTGATCAAGCATGGCTACGACGAGCAGATGGGCGCGCGTCCGATGGCCCGCGTGATCCAGGAGCACATCAAGAAGCCGCTCGCCGACGAAGTGCTGTTCGGCAAGCTCAAGGGTGGCGGCCACGTTCGCGTGGTGCTCGTCAAGGACGAGGCCAATGCCAGTGCGGATGCGGAAAAGATCGGCTTCGAATATGTCGAAGGACCGGTCACGCCGAAGCCGGAAAAGCTTCCCGTCGCCCGCAAGCGCAAGCCGCCGAGGCCGGGTGGTCCGAATGGCGGTGGCGGCGGCTCCAAGGGCCCGGTCTCGAAGGGGCCGCTGGTCAAGGCCTGACCGGAATTGAATCGCGACCTGCAAAAGGCCGGCTGCCGCAGCCGGCCTTTTTGTTGGTGCACGCGCCGGATCGTCTCATTCGCCCTTGAGGCGCTGGGCATCATGGACGCGGACATGTTCAGCGCCGCGGGCGCCTTTTTCCGACAATCTCAGGAGACTGAGGCTCGCGCCGAGCAGGGCAAAGCCCACGCCTGTGAACAGCGAGAGCTGGGTCCCCTCGACCGGATAGCGCCCGAGCAACAACGCCACCAGCGCCGCGCCCATGGTCTGTCCGAGCAGCCGTGCGGTGCCGAGCATGCCGCTGGCGCCCCCGGAGCGCTCGCGCGGGGCGGCTGCGATCATGGTGCGGTTGTTCGGTGTCTGGAACAGGCCAAAACCGAAGCCGGCCAGCGCCATGCGCCAGATCACGTCCGACGGCGTCGGGTGCTCTCCGAGCATCGCCAGCGTCAGCAGGCCCAGCGCGAAGACGCCGAGCCCGATCCCGCCGAGCAAGCCCGCCGGATAGCGCTCGACCAGACGGCCCGCGATCGGAGCAGCAATGGCCACGGCAAGCGGCCAGGGCGTGATCAGAAGACCCATCTGAACGGCCGAATAACCAAATCGGCTCTGCAGGTAGAAGGGAAGCGCGACAAAGGCCAGCATCTGGCTGCAGAACGATGCGATCGAGGTCGCGATCGAGAGCGCGAAGACGGGGATCCTGAGCAGGTCGACCGGCAGCAGCGGCGGTGTCGACATGTGGGTTTCGCGATACAGCAGCGTGGCGCCGGCAGCGACCGCCACGGCGCATTCGAGCAGGCAGGTTGCGATGGGTTCGCCATGGCCAAGGCTGTCGATCGCCGCGATGCCGACGCCGAAGGCCACTGCGCTCAGTCCCGCGCTCTGCCAGTCAAATGCGTGGGCGGCGGGCTGGGTGTGCGGCAGGTAGCGCGAGCCGAGGGCCAACGCCGCGATCCCGATCGGAACGTTGACCGCGAACAAATAGGGCCAGCTTGCAACCGCAAGAATGCCGGCGGCGATCGTCGGACCTACGGCAGCCGAGACCGCGACCACCACGGCGTTGATTCCGATGCCACGCCCGAGCTGGTCGCGCGGATAGGTGAATCGCACGAGCGCGGCGTTGACGCTCATGATGCCGGCGGCGCCGAATCCCTGCAGGATGCGCGCGAGTGTCAGCAGCGTCAGCGTATGTGCCAGTGAGCAGAACAGCGAGGCCAGCGTGAAGAGCAACAGCCCCGCCAAATAGACCCGCCGGTAGCCGATGATCTCGCCGAGCGAGGAGAGCGGCAACAGCGAAATCGTGATCGCGAGCTGGTAGCCGTTGACGATCCAGATCGAGAACGCCGGCGAGGCGTTGAGATCGCCCGCGATCGTCGGCAGCGCGACATTGGCGATGGCGCCGTCCACGACGGCCATGATGATACCGAGCGCGATGGTCAGGATGGCCCAATAGCGCTGCGGCATCGGCAGGCCGTCGGCCTGCTCGACAATGGAAGCTGACATCGTCTGCGACATGCGCTGTCTTAGGTCTCCCTGAACCCAGCGCGTTTTCGAGCGAAGTGGGTACCGTTTCGGGGTGAGGAAAACGCGTCAAGACAACGCTAGCCAGAGCACGGCCAACCGGGCAGGGCAACCAGGGGTTCCATCAGTCCAGTGCTGCGCCCGACGCAATCACTGCCGCGCGGGCGGCCGAGCTATTTTGATTTCGGCGTTCGTGGAGGGCGCATATCAAGCTCAGCCGGCCGCGTGCCGCCTCCCTGGCCAGCAAGCGTCGAGCCAGGCAACTCGCGCGCGTCCTTACGTTCCGGCTTGCGGAGGCGGAGGTGCGGCCGGCTTGTGCCGTCGCGAGGGTGAACCGGCACCCCTCGGTTGCAACGTCACGATCACCGGGTTCGGCTTATGATCGGTCGCCGCGCCCGTTGCGGCGTCGACGCCCATGCCGATCAATCCGCCTGCAATGACGTTGCCAGCGAAGCCGGCCGCGCCCGCAGCCGGGATCTCCTTGGTCAACTGTATGACCTGCGGCTCGTAACCTTCCTTCCTGACCGCGACGGAAATATCGGCATTGCGCTTGGCGACGACCGCGCAAGGCGTCGTGCAGGTCATCGGCGCTTCGAGCCCGCTGATCTCGGCCTCGGCTCCCGATGGTGTCGACGAAATGCTGATGGTTTCGGTTGTGCCGCGCGTGACTGATGCGCAGCCGCCAAGAATGGCGCAGAACGCCAGTGCCCCTACAATACGCATGTACTTCTCCCCAAGCCCGGGCGCAGTCAACCGCAAGCTCAGTCCTAGAGCAAGGGCCGCGGCTGCGGCGGGTGAGAAATCCTCAGAAACTGCGCCGAACCGGCCCCATCTGGAGGAACAGCGCCGGGTATATTTGCGCCACACGGATAGGTTGAGTTATTTCCAGCGAGGGCGATTGCATCGCGCGTTCGGCTCGCCACGTCCGGCCGACGTAGCGGGCCAGCAATACTCAGCCTTCGCCGAGCAGTTCATTGATGCGGCGCTGCAGCTGCCGCTTCTTCTGTTCGCTCCGGCGCAGTCGCGCATCGAGGTCGCTCGCGGCCGGATCGGTGATCATGGTGCCGAAGGCGAGCCCGAGCCGGTTGGCCTCGCGCCAGATGATCCGGGCAAGGAACGAGCGGCCCTTGCGGACGATGGTCAGCTTGACCTCCTCGGGCAGCCTGGCCCCCGCGCCGGTTTCGACACAGGCGCCGTGCTCGCTGAAATTGCGGACCACGCAATCCATCGTGCCGCCGCTGTCGCCGGCCCCGGCGATGCCGCCGTAAAGCACCTTGTCCCGCACGCTTTGACGCCGATCCTGCATGGTTTCCTCCAGCCCTTCCGTACCGTAATTCTACGGGGTTCCGGTCGATAGGGAAGATCGCGCGCCGGAGATTGTCGGATTAACCTAAACTGCGGCCATCATGTCCGGACCGCCGGCCACGGCAGCAAAGCCCTGGGCGCTCGAGGAACATTGCGCGGACTGGCGGAGTTTCACCGCCATGCGGGCAGTGCTTTGCGTTTGTCTGTCGGTGCTCATGTCGCTGGCCGAGGCCTCCGCCGGCGACGAGGTGCCGTCCGCGCCCGCCCGCGTCGTGCATCCAAGCGTCGAGGAACTCGCACGGCCCGAACTGCAGAAGGCGGATGATGCGCCGGAAAGCGGCACGCGCGAAGCGATCTGCCTGATGGTCGAGTCGGCGGCGCGCGCCAACGACCTGCCCCTGGAATTCTTCGCCCGCGTGATCTGGCAGGAGAGCCGGTTCCAGTCGAATGCCGTGGGGCCGATGACCCGCAGCGGCCAGCACGCCGAAGGCATCGCGCAGTTCATGCCGGGCACTGCGAGCGAGCGGCGGCTTCTTGATCCCTTTGACCCGGTTCAGGCCTTGCCGAAATCGGCTGAATTTCTCGCCGAGCTGCGCAACCAGTTCGGCAATCTCGGGCTTGCCGCGGCCGCCTACAATGCCGGTCCGCGCAGGGTTCAGGACTGGCTCGGCGGCAAGGGGTCGATGCCGCAGGAGACGCGCAACTATGTCACCGCCATCACCGGTTCGAGCATCGACGACTGGGCCGGAGCGGGGAAGGGCGGCAAGACGCCGGAGCAGGCGCCGGCAACCACATGCCGCCAGTTGATCGCGCTGCTGAAGCGCGCGCCCAATCCGTTCGTTGCCCAGCTCGAGCAGCATGTGAAGCTTGCCGCGGCCAAACTCTGGGGCGTGCAGCTTGCCGCCGGTTTCGATCGCAACAGGGCCCTTGCGATGTATGCGCGCGCGATGAAACATCTCTCCGGCGTCGTCGGCGAACAGGACCCGAGCTTATTGGCCTCGGTCCAGCGCAGCCGCGGCTCCCACATGTTCTACATGGTGCGGATCGGCGCCGATACGCGTCCCGCTGCGGACGACATCTGCGGCCGCATCAGGAAGGCGGGCGGCGCCTGTTTTGTGCTGCGGAACATGCGGGGATGACACTCCCTCATTCCGGGGCGATGCCGCCCGGTCCGCGGAGCGCGGCCGGATGACTGGCTCCGCATCGAACGATGGTCCGCGATTGCGCACCTCAGAATCTCGAGATTGCGGGTTCGCCGGCGTCGCGGCGAAATCGTCAGCTCGCGGGCCAATGGTGGCTCGGGTGACATCGCCACGGCGGTGATCTTGCGCTAAAAATTCCGTGCAATCTTGGTACAGGGACAAAAAATGGTTCGAGAGCAGGAAATCCGCGAGGGCGAGGTCGCGATCGAGGCGCCGGCGCCACGCGATGCGGCGCTGTATTTCATCGGCCGCATCCGCACGCCCTGGACCTCCCGGCTGATGACGCCCCGGCAGGGACGGCTCGACGGCCCGGTCTGCCGGCTGGAGATTTTCGAGCCCTGGGCGCCGGCGCTGAAGGGGGTCGACTTCTACTCCAATCTCGAAGTGATCTACTGGCTGCACCAGTCGCGCCGCGACCTCGTGCTGCAAAGCCCGAAAAACAACAAGTCGACGCGCGGCACGTTTTCGCTGCGCTCGCCGGTACGCCCCAATCCGATCGCGACATCGATTGTCAGATTCGTGGCGCTGGAGGCCAATACCGTGCTGGTGCGCGGGCTCGACTGCCTCGACGAGACGCCGCTGCTCGACATCAAGCCCGATCGCTGCGAGTTCTCGCCGCTGTCGGCGCCGCAGCCCGGCGACTTCGAGATGGAGTAGTCATTGCGAGGAGCGAAGCGACGAAGCAATCCAGAGTGGCGCAAAGCTCTGGATTGCTTCGCTTCGTTCGCAATGACGCCGCGGGGTGGCAGCGCTCTTCCAATTCAACGTTTCAAAGATGTAAGGGTGGGCAATGCGAAGCGTGTCCACCTTGACGCAATTCCGACTCCCGATGGTGGGCGCGGCGCGAAGGCGCGCCTCGCCGAGCTGCTTCAGCTGCTTAACAGCATTCTTGCCCAGTCCTGTCGGGCAAATCAGGGTGGAAAAAACGCGGTCGGACGTGTACCCATGAACCGATGCCCTGCGCGGGCCAGGGCGCGTTCATGTTCGCGAGCGCAGCGGCGCCAGGTACCAATTGCACAAGGCGCTCGGATGCCGATCCCACCTGGAATGGAAATATTTCACGCCTGGAACGTTCGACATGGCACATCCAGACCGAGGGAGGAGTGTCGTGCCCGCCGAAAAAGTTCCACTGGCTGGTCAACGTATCCTGATCGCCGAGGATGAGAGCTTCATTGCGTTCGAGCTCGCAGCAATGATGGAACGGTTGGGCTGTACGGTGGTCGGACCGGTGTCTCGGGTCGAAGAAGTGTTGCGGCATGCAGTTGAAGGCTGGTGCGACGGTGCACTCCTCGACGTCAACCTGCGCGGCCAGCTGATTTTCGAGATCTTGCCCAGGCTCCAGGCCGTGAGGCTGCCGCTCATCATTAGCTCGGGCTACCAGGACATAAACTTCTATCCAATGAATTTTCGGATGCTGCCGCGCATCGGCAAGCCGGTTGATGAACGCGAACTGCGGCGAGTCTGCGAGCTGGTGTTTGGCAATTCGCTAAGGGATGGCCGATTTGACGCCTGAGGCCGGGTCCGCTCGCACTCGAAATCTGAGCGTGCAGCGCAGCCCAAGCGGATCGAAGTCGAATTCGCTCCCCCCGTCGAGATCGTAGGCGATGACGCGGTCGATCAGCCGCGTTCCGAATCCCGACGAACTGCCGAGTTCCACCTTCGGACCGTCCCGCTCGAGCCATACCAGTTCGACCGTTTGACCAGCGCCGGCCAATCGCCAAGTGATATCGATCCGCCCGTCTTCCGACGACAGAGCGCCGTATTTCGCGGCGTTCGTGGCCAACTCATGAAACGCCATGGAGAGCGGAAGCAGCGCATCGGCCGGGAGCAGGATGGCCGGCCCGTCGATCGTCACACGTCGGCTATCGACTGAGTGATAGGGCGAGAGGACCGCGCTGAGCAGATCCTTGAGGCCGGTGCCGATCCACCGGGTCTCGGTCAAAATGTCATGCGCAAGCGCTACCGCCTTGAGGCGCCCCGAAAACGCCGCCGTAAAACCGTCCAGTGATGAGGAGGACCCTGCCGTCTGCGAGGCCACCGATCGCACGATCGCAAGGATGTTCTTGACCCGATGATTGAGCTCTGCGACCAGCATCGCCTGCTGTTCCTCGGCGTGCTTCCGCTCGGTTATGTCCGTGAGCGTCACGATCGACCCGACACATGCCTTGTTGTCATCGTAAAGCGGGCCCGCGCTGAGCAGGAAAGAACGGTTTGACAGCCGCTCGCCCCGCAATTTGACTTCCACGCCGTGGAAAGGTTTCGCGGCCAATAGGCGGTCGAGACTCTCGGCGGAAAAGCGCGCCAATGTTCCGGCCTGATCGGCACTTTGCGCCTCGAGCGGAAACGCCTTCGAAAACGTGCAACCAACAGGCGGCTGCTCGGCGAGCTCCTCGGCCAACGCGCTTGCATGCGTGATGTGGCCGCCGGGACTCAGCACGACGATCGCTTCCGTGGCCTGTTCGAGAACAGATCGGGCGAAGCGTTCGGCTGCAGCGATCTGTTCAGCGCGGCGATGCATCGAAAGATCTGTCAGCGTGACCAATGTCGTCACGTTCGAATCGTCGATCGAAATCGCGCGGGTCCAGACCTTGACCGGGACCGACGTGGTGTCGGCGCGCAACAGTGTCGCCTCCATCGACACGTCCGCGTTCAGCCGCGGACCGTTACCCTCGAACAGCGTGGCGATGCGTCGGCCAACGAGGTCGTCCGCGGGATGGCCGGTGAGCTCGGAGACCCGCCCATTGACGTAAAGGATGGTGCCATCGGTCCCGCACGTCAGGGCGCCGTCGCTCATGTGCTCGACAAGGACGCGATAAGGTTTGTCGGCGCCTTGAAGCAGGATGATCTCGGGGCTTTCCTGATCCGTGATGACCACCACAGCGTCCACATGCCCGTGATGTATGGCGCGAATGGTTTCGTCAGCGTCTTGAAACAGCGGCGGCGGCGCAATCGTAGGCTCGAGATCTGACATGGAACACTCATTCAGGTTGGCTGAATGTCGAGACCGACCAGCACCTTTTCGACGTTGGACAGATCGCCGATGATTCGCTTGAGTGGTTCCGGCAACTCGCGGATCAGCGTTGGAATCGCTACGATCTGGTGCCGTCGGGCCAGGGCTGGATTCTTGATCAAATCGACGATTTCGATCTCATAACGGCCGGGAAGATGCTGTTCGCAGATTTTCTTCAGGTTCGCGATGGCGGCCATCGATCTCGGGGTTTGGCCGGCAACGTAGAGCCTGAGATTGTATCCGTCCTGGTCCGTCATGGCTTTTCCAATCGGCTCTTCTGCGTGGTGGCAGCTTTCGGGCCTGGCGTTGCCGCGACGTGCCGGCTCTTGGCGATTGCAGCACGGTCGGTGGCCAGCTGGTCCTCACGCACGACGTCTTCGCGATTGAGGAGCGCGTCCTCGTCGACCTCGCGGGCGAGTTGAGCCTGCAAGACTTCGATCTGCGCACTGATCTCGCGTCGCTTGCGCTCCAGATTGCGAGAGCGCCGTTGCATCTCCTGCTCGCGGGTGAGGGCTTCGGCCTTGTCCCTGGCCTCCTGTGCAAGACGTGCCGAGCCGGTCAAGACACCTGCCGGTCCGACATAGGCCTCGCGCAGCTTGATGCCGTTGGGCGACAGGATGAACTCCCGTATCTGGTTGGAATGCGCCATGCCGCGCGATTTCAGGAGATAGATCTGCCGGTTGTGCTCGCCATTGCCCTCGCGATTGTAGAGCAACAGCCAGGTATCCATCAGCGACGAAACCTGCATGGCGGTGGCCGCGCTCTCCGCCGAACCGGTGTTCAGGTTCGTAAACAGCGCCGTAACGGCGCGCTCCTTCAGGAAGTCGACGAGCCGAAGGATCATTGAATGTACGTCATTGGCCATGCCCGCGCCCATCAGCGCGGACATCGGATCGACGACGACCGCGGCGGGTTGGAACTCGGCGACGTCCCGATGCATCCCCGCCAGGTGGGTCTCCAAACCGTATAGGTTCGGTCGTCGCGCCTTGAAATTCAACAGACCCTCGTCGACCCATTTCTTCAGATCGATCCCGATCGAACGCATGTTGCGCATGATCTGCTGCGGCGATTCTTCCATCGCGAAATAGATGCAACGCTCGCCCGACGCGCAGGCGGAGTTGATGAAATGCGCCGCGACCGTCGATTTTCCGCTGCCGGCCATTCCGGATACGAGAATGCTGGAGCCTTTGAAGTAACCCTTGCCTTCGAGCATCGCGTCGAGGTCGGGTATTCCGCTTGAAACACGTTCGGCGGAGGCCTGGTGTGTGAGTCCGCTCGACGTAATCGGCATCACGGTGATGCCCTGCTCGTCGATGATGAACGGATACTCGTTGGTGCCGTGCGCCGACCCGCGGTATTTGATGACCCGCAAGCGGCGTGTCGAAAGCTGATCTTGAACCCTGTTGTCGAGCACGATCACGCAATCGGCCACATATTCTTCCAGCCCGTAGCGCGTCAGCGTTCCGTCGCCACGTTCGGCCGTGATGATCGCGGTCACGCCCTTTTCTTTGAGCCACTCGAACAGCCGGCGCAACTCGGCGCGCAGCATGGCCTGATTCTGAAGTCCGCTGAACAACGTCTCAATGGTATCGATGACGACCCGCTTGGCGCCCACCGTATCGATTGCGTGCCCGAGTCGGATGAAAAGTCCATCGAGATCATAGTCGCCCGATTCGGCGATCTGCGTAGGTTCGACGCGGACGTGGTCGAAGGCGAGCTTGTTCTCGGCGATCAGCGCTTCCAGATCGTAGTTGAGCGAACCGACGTTCTTGACCAGGTCCTCCGGTTGCTCTTCGAATGTGATGAAAACGCCTGGCTCGTGAAACTCTACTGCGCCCTTGTAAAGGAATGTCAGCCCAAACAGGGTCTTGCCGCAGCCCGCCGCGCCGCAGAGCAATGTTGGCCGGCCCTTTGGCACCCCGCCATAGGTCACTTCGTCCAAGCCGCTGATCCCGGTCGGTGATTTTTCTATGCCAGCAACGCGACGCGACGGCAGCTTCGCCGGCCCATCAGCCTTCATGAAAACCCCCTTGCGGTCTGATCACGGCATTCCTGGGCCCCCAATCGCCCGACACGTGCGAGCCATTGCAGCGCAGAGATCGTCGATGGGATAGGACTTTTTTGGCGCGCAAGGTCCCCCCGCTCTCAGGAGTAATACCAACCGGGCACAATCGAGCAGGTTCCCTGGAGGTGGTTAGGTTGATTTCGCCGCTCCGCAACAAGAACACCTCCATCGGAGCGAGGTTTAATTTGGGTGGTTTTCTACCAGCGCGTTTGAAGCGGCCCGCGCCGCGCTTGTCGTCGCCGCCCTGCACGGCGGTCCGGTCGCTGACGACCGCTCAGGTCCTATGCCTTGATTGGGTCTGGCGACGTTCGGCAGCCGACACGAGCATCGAGACGATGCAACGGGCCCGATCTGCGAACCCTGACGGGGTCCGGCGATTTGCAGTTTCAGGACCAGAATGACGAAACTGACATTTACGTCCCCTGCAGCGCGGCGATCAGTTTGGCCGCATGGTCTTCGAGCACCTTTGCGTCCTCGCGGCGGCTCGCCGGCGGCAACAGCGCGATGCCGTCATGCCTTGGCATCACATGCACATGAAGGTGAAACACGACCTGGCCGCCGGAGGCCTCGTTGAACTGCTGGATGGTGAGGCCGTCGGCGTTGAAGGCAGTCTTCGCCGCGGCCGCGATCTTGTGGGTGGCACGCGCGACATGCAGATAGTCTTCGAGCTTGATGTCGATGATGTTGCGGGCGGACGCCTTCGGGATGACCAGCGTGTGGCCCGGCGAGCGCGGCATGATGTCGAGGAAGGCCAGCACATGGTCGTCCTCAAAAACCTTGTGGCAGGGGAATTCGCCGCGCAGGATTTTTGCAAAAATGTTGTTCGGGTCGTAGGCGGTCATGGCGGCTCCCTCAAAAGTTCGCGTTCCAGAGCGGGATGAAGTTGAAAGCGGTTTCTCCGCACTCGCCGCTTACCTCTCTCCGCTTGCGGGGAGAGTATAGGCCGCCTTCGGCGGCCGTTCTTAAGAACGCCGAAGCGAAGCTTCGGCTATGTCGCTGCAGCGATGCGGGTGAGGGGGACTCTCCACAAACTCGGCTGGTGGAGACTCCCCCTCACCCCAACCCCTCTTCCCGCAAGCGGGGAGAGGGGGTGCACCTCCGGCGCGGCTCCGATCGAGCCTCATCTCATCGTGTGCTACTCGCACCGTCGGCGGCGGGACGTCAAGGCGTCTCGTCTGCACCCTTGCGGAACGGCCCGGCTTCGCTGAGCTCGCGTCCGGCCTCGGCGACATAGGCGCGCTCGCGTTTCAGATAGTCGGCGATGGCCCGGCGCAGCGAGCGATCGGCGATGTAATGGGCGGAGTAGGTGGTCTGCGGCAGGTAGCCGCGCGCGATCTTGTGCTCGCCCTGGGCGCCGGCCTCGACCACCTGCAGGCGATGCTGAATGGCGAAGTCGATGGCCTGATAGTAGCAGACTTCGAAATGCAGGAACGGATGGTGTTCGATCGTCCCCCAGTTGCGGCCGAACAGCGTGTCCGAGCCGATGAAATTGATCGCGCCGGCGATCCAGCGGTCGTTGCGTTTGGCCATCACCAGCAGCACGTCGCTCGCCATGCTCTCGCCGACCAGCGAGAAGAACGCACGGGTCAGATAGGGACGGCCCCACTTGCGCGAGCCGGTCTCCATGTAGAAGGCGAAGAAGGCGTCCAAAACCTCTTCGGTGATGTCGCTGCCGGTCAGCCAATGGATGGTGATGCCGGCGACAACGGCGTCGCGGCGCTCGCGCTTGATCTGCTTGCGATGGCGCGAATTGAGGGTGGCGAGAAAATCGTCGAAGCTGGAAAAGCCGTGATTGTGCCAATGGAATTGCTGGTCGGTCCGCTGCAGGAAACCATGCTCGGCGAGGTGCTTCCATTCCGCCTCCCGCGCAAAAGTGACATGCGCTGACGAGGCCTTGCTGATGCCGCACAGCGCGATCAGCCCCTCGGCTAGCGCCGCACTGATGCGCTCGCGATCGACACCGTCGCGGATCAGGAGCCGCGGACCGGTTGCCGGCGTGAAGGGAACCGAGACCTGCAGTTTTGGATAATAGCGGCCGCCGGCATGCGCATAGGCCTCGGCCCAGCCGCGGTCGAAGACATATTCGCCTTGCGAGTGCGATTTCAGATAGCAGGGCGCGATGCCGACGATGCGGTCGTCTATTTTTGCCAGGAGATGACGGGGCCCCCAGCCGGTGCGCGCGCAAGCCGACGCCGAAGATTCGAGCGCAGCGAAAAATGCATGGGAAACGAAGGGGTTGTAGTAAGGCTTTGAATTTGACAGGGAAGCGGTGGCAAGCTCCGCTGAGAAAGCGGATGAAGCAGATCCGTTGAGGCTGTGAGCCGCGCAGCCTGCTCCGGGATTGGCACACGCATCCCACGCCTCGACCGGAACATCGGCCACGGCGGGCACGGCTTCGAGACTGATTTCGGTTTCAGTCATTCCAACTCTTCTGATCGCCCCCGGCACGGTACCGAGCAAAGATCGTGCATTGCAGCACGGACTTCAAGGGCATCACGTCTCCGGCAAAAAGCCTTCAAAGATCATCTGGTCGGCAAAGCGTACGGCACGCGCGCGCTGGCCTTCCGTGCGCACCGTCCAGGCGAGCAGCGGACAGCCAAAAATGTTGCGGGCGATCCAGGGCGCCGGCGCCGGCAGCTGGTCGATCCAGAACGCGATGAAATGCGGTTCGGTACGAAAGCCGTGACGGAGATGGAGCATGCTCGCGCGCTGCGCGGATGTCAGCTCGGCCCAATAGCCGTTATCATAGCTGCGCTGCGCGACGATGCCGCGCAACAGCTTTGGCATGGTCTCGCGCAAGGCGAGCACCTTGTCGGGGTCGAAGGACATGCCGACCGCCGGTCCGGAATAGCCTTCCAGCACTTCTGCCATCCGCTTCACCAGGCGGCGGTCACCGTCAAAATGGCTCTTCACCTCGATCACCAGCGGCACGCGTCCGGCCACGCGGGCGCAGAGGTCGGCGAGCGTCATCATGCGCTCGCCCGTGTCCTTGAAGGCGACTGCCTTCAGCTCGGCCGCGGTCTTGTCGATGAGCTTGCCGCTTCCATCGGTGAGCCGGCCCAGCGCCTCGTCGTGATGCACCATGGCCTCGCCGTCACCGGTGAGCTGGATGTCGACCTCGATGGCGAAACGGCCCGCGATCGCCGCATCGATCGCGCCCGGCATGTTTTCGACGACGCCGCGCGCAACATCATGCAGGCCGCGATGAGCGACCGGCCGCGCCGTGAGCCAGTCCGGTGCACGCAATGAAAAAGCTCTCGTTCAGGAGACCTCGAAGAGTCCTTCGACCTCGACGGCGGCATCGGCGGGCAACGATGCCACGCCCACGGTGGTGCGGGCATGCCGGCCCTTGTCGCCGAACGCCAGCACCATCAGGTCGGAGGCGCCGTTCAGCACTTTTGGCCCGTCGAGAAAATCCGGCGCCGAATTGACGAAGCCCCCGATCCGCACCACGCGCACGACCTTGTCGAGGTCGCCGAGCGCCGCCTTGACTTGTGCGAGCAGGTTGATCGCGCAGCCGCGCGCCGCGGCCGCGCCCTGCTCGGTGGTGACGGTCGCGCCGAGCTTGCCCTTGGCAATCAACTTGCCCGCGGCGTCGAAGCAGACCTGGCCGGACACGAACAACAGGTTGCCGGTGCGGACGAAGCCGACATAGTTGGCGACCGGCGCGACCGGTTCGGGCAGGACGATGCCTTCGGCGGTTAATTTTTGTTCAACTGATCCTGCCATGCTTCATCCCCAGTTCATCGCGATCGGCTCATCGTGCCGAAAACGCCATTCTTGCTCTGTTTCGCGCATCGCGGTGCGACATGCAAGCGAGCGGCTGCTCGCGAGCAGGTGACGAGCTGCGGGAGTGGCCGCGCTTTGGCGCCAAGGAAGCAACTTTCCGTGATGCGGCCCTAGTTGCGGCGCAATAGAGCGGTCTCTAATGTGACACTTCTTCCGGCTTCTCCCCCTTAAGACCTCAAGGATACGTCATGGTGCATCCGTTCCGGACCTTGCTTGGTGTATCGGCTTTTCTGTTGGCCAGCGCCGTCATGTCCGGCGGAGTCGCAGATGCTGCGGCCGGCGTAGCCTTTCTGCCGCATCAGGCACTGTATGAACTGAGCCTGGTGAGGTCGCGCGGTTCGACCACGATCAACAGCGCGCGCGGGCGCATCCTGTATAATTTCTCGGGCAGCGCCTGCGAGGGCTATACGTCGGATTTCCGGCAGGTCTCCGAGCTCGACGCCGGGGAGGGCAAAGTCACCTTGAGCGACCTGCGCTCGACCTCCTGGGAAGATGCCGCCGGCAAAAGCTATCGCTTCAAGATCGACGCGCGCATGAACGATGGCGATTCCAAGCCGGTCGACGGCATCGCCGAGCGGACCGGCGACCACATCACGGTCAAGCTGAAGCAGCCGGAAACCAAGACCTTTACCATCGACGGTGCGGTGGTGTTCCCGACCGAGCAGATCCGGCGCATCATCGAGTCCGCGCGCGAGGGCAAGTCGCTGCTGGAGCTCACCGTCTATGATGGATCGGAAAATGGCGAGAAAATCTACAACACGCTGACGGTGATCGGAAAACCGATCTCTCCCGACCGCGCGATCGGTGAACCCGATCCCTCGACCACGTCAGACCAGATGAAGACGCTGACGCGCTGGCCGGTCACGGTGAGCTATTTCGACCGCGAGGCCAAGGCGAAGGAGGGCGAGGAAACGCCGATCTACGCGATGTCGTTCGAGCTTTATGAGAACGGCGTCTCCCGCTCGCTGGTGCTGGACTACAATGATTTCGTGATCGCCGGCACGCTCGGCAAGTTCGACGTCCACGATTCCAAGCCGTGCAATTGACGGCAACAAGTCCAGAGGACTTGTTGCCGTCATCCCGGGGCGCGCGCAGCGCGAACCCGGGATCTCGAGATTCCGGGTTCGCCTCTTCGAGGCGCCCCGGAATGACGCGTAAGCCATACCGTCATTGCGAGCGAAGCGAAGCAACCCCTCTCCGCGGGGACAGTCTGGATTGCTTCGGCGCTATGCGCCTCGCAATGACGGGTTGCGACGGCTCTATTCCGCCTTTTCCGGCCCATCATAGGCGATGCCGCGGATCACGGCGCCCTGGCCGAACTTCTTGCGCAGATTGTCGATGGCGCGCTCGGCGTGGGCGGAGCGGCGGTCGAGCATGTCGAAGGCATCGTCATCGGCCGAGCCCGGCCGCAGGGCGCTGACACCGGCGCCCATCAGGCGGAATGCGGTACCGTCGATTTCTTTCGCCAGCATCTCGCGGCAGACCGAGAAGATCCGCGCTGCCAGTTGCGTCGGCGCCGCGATCGACTGCGCGCGCGTGCGCTGGCGGAAATCGGCGGTCTTCAGCTTGAGCGTGATGGTGCCGCCGGACAGGCTGGCGTTTTTCAGCCGCCCCGAGACCTTTTCCGAGAGCCGCCACAGCAGCTTTTCCAGCGTGGCAAAATCGCGGATGTCGGTCTCGAACGTGGTCTCCGCGGAAATCGTTTTGGCGCCGCGATCGGGCACCACACGGCGCTCGTCGATGCCGCGCGCCAGCCGCCACAGCCGCTGCCCCTCGCTCGGGAATTGCTTCATCAGCTCGATCTGATCGGCGCGCTGCAGGTCGGCGATGATGCGAAAGCCGCGGGATGCGAGCCGCGCTTCGCTTGCGGGTCCGACACCAAAAATGAAGCCAACCGGCTTGTCGGCGAGCAGGGTGCGGGCGTCCTCCTGATCCAGCGCGGCAAAGCCGCGGGGCTTGTCGAGATCGGAGGCGATCTTGGCCAGAAACTTGTTGCAGGACAGCCCGACCGAGACCGTGATGCCGATCTCGCGCTCGACCTCTTGGGCAAAGCGCGCCAGCACCTTTGCCGGGATCATGCCATGGACGCGCTCGGTGCCGGAGAGGTCCAAAAACGCCTCGTCGATCGACAGCGGCTCGACCAGCGGCGTCAGCGCCAGCATGGCTTGGCGTACCTCGCGCCCGACCCGGACATATTTGGCCATGTCCGGCGGGATCACGGCCGCCGAGGGGCAAAGCGCCAGCGCCTTGAACATCGGCATCGCCGAGCGGACCCCGAAGGTGCGGGCGACGTAGCACGCCGCCGATACCACGCCGCGCTTGCCGCCGCCGATGATGACCGGGCGGTCGGCGAGGTCCGGATTATCCCGCTTCTCGACCGTGGCATAGAACGCGTCACAGTCGATGTGCGCGGTCGTGAGCGCAGCCAGCTGCGAATGACGGACGAGGCGAGGGGAACCGCAGGCGCTGCAGCGCCGCGCCGCGGTATCGAGATCGGCAAGGCAGTCCCGGCAGAAGCAGGTCCGGGTCTTTTCCGCTGGTCGCGCCGTGCTCACGGCACGTCGCGTTCCCACCTGACATCGCCGAGCGCCTGATGGGCGGCGGCAATGGTGGTCGGGTGATGCTCGGAGGCTTTGGCAAAGGCCTTCACGGTCGCATCATCGCGCATCACGAAATCGAGGACGCTGCGCAAAAATTGCGGGTCTGACGCGGCGGTGCGCAAGGTTGCGGGGCCGATTCCCGTCTCGGAGAGGAAACGGCCCAACAGTTCCGCATCGGCGGCGATGAAGGACAGCGCCTGAACCGCAACGATTTCAGCGACTTCCCGAGGGTTTTGAACAGGCTTTTTCAAGGCGCCGGTTTGCCTTTCCATTAACTTATGGTCACTAGATTCGAGCCATCATGCCCGAGTCTCTCCAACCTGTTCAAGCAAGTGGAAACCACATCGGGAGAAGATGGACGTAGGATTTAACCGGTTAGAGCGAATCTGACGCTACTTTGACTCGAGATTTTCGGTATGGGCGGTTGGGGTGTCCGTCGTATCGTGAGCACGGGGCTGCAAACGGATTGGGAGGGGCGGGATGGCAAAAACCGTCCTGATCGTGGAGGACAACGAGCTGAATATGAAGCTCTTTCGCGATCTGTTGGAAGCGCATGGCTACCAGACCTCCGGCACCAGCAACGGTTTCGAGGCGCTCGATCTCGTGCGCAAGATGCGCCCTGATCTGATCCTGATGGATATTCAGCTGCCGCAGGTCTCGGGCCTCGAAGTGACGCGCTGGATCAAGGACGATCCGGAGCTGCGCTCGATCCCCGTGGTCGCCGTGACGGCATTTGCGATGAAGGGCGACGAGGAGCGCATCCGCGAGGGCGGCTGCGAGGCCTATTTGTCAAAACCGATCTCGGTCGGCAAATTCATTGAGACCGTGCGTAGGTTTATTGGTTAAGAGGTTGTTTCGATGTCCGCGCGTATCCTCGTGGTCGATGATGTTCCGGCCAACGTCAAGCTGCTGGAAGCGCGGCTATCGGCGGAATATTTCGATGTGCTGACCGCGGCGAACGGCGCGGAAGCCCTGCGCATCTGCCAGCGCGCCGAATGCGACATCATCCTGCTCGACGTCATGATGCCGGACATGGACGGCTTTGAGGTCTGCCGCAAGCTGAAGTCGAACCCGGCGACCCATTTCATCCCGGTGCTCATGGTGACGGCATTGGACAGCCCCGCCGACCGCGTGCGGGGGCTGGAGGCCGGCGCCGACGATTTTCTGACCAAGCCGGTGTCCGACCTCGTGCTGATCGCCCGCGTCCGCTCGCTGACGCGGCTCAAGATGATGACGGACGAGCTGCGCATGCGCGCGCTGACCTCTCTGGAGATCGGCGTGCAGGCGCCCGAGCGCCACGCGGTGGCGGACACGGGCAAGGGCGGGCGCATTCTGCTGGTCGATGATCGGCTGGCGTCCTATGAGCGGCTGGCGCCGATGCTGGCCGCCGAACACACCGTCGATGTCGAGCCCAATCCGGCGGAAGCGCTGTTTCATGCCGCCGAGGGCAATTACGACCTCTTGATCGTCTCGCTCGACCTCGACAATTTCGACGGGCTTCGGCTGTGCAGCCAGGCGCGCTCGCTGGAGCGCACCCGCCACGTGCCTATACTGGCGATCGCGGAGACCGAGAACAATGCGCGGCTGCTCCGCGGCATGGAGATCGGCGTCAACGATTATCTGCTGCGCCCGGTGGACAAGAACGAGCTGCTGGCGCGGGCCCGCACCCAGATCAAGAAGCGCCGCTACACCGATCATCTGCGCGACAACGTGCAGAACTCGATCGAGATGGCGATCACCGATGCGCTGACCGGCCTGCACAACCGCCGCTACATGGAGTCGCATCTTTCGACGCTCGCCGACCAGGCCGCCAGCCGCGGCAAGCCGCTGGCGCTGATGATGCTCGACATCGACTTCTTCAAGTCGATCAACGACAATCATGGCCACGATGCCGGCGATGACGTGCTGCGCGAATTCGCGGTGCGCGTGCGCAAATCGATTCGCGGCATCGATCTCGCCTGCCGCTATGGCGGCGAGGAGTTCGTGATCGTGATGCCGGAGACCGACCTGCATGTCGCCGGCATGGTCGCCGAGCGGCTGCGTCGGGCGATCGCGAGCGAGCCGTTCACCGTGCACAAGGGCGCGAGGCGCATCGAGGTCACGACCTCGATCGGGCTGTCGGCCCTGGAGAACAAGAGCGAGGAGGTCGCCGACGTGCTGAAGCGCGCCGACAACGCGCTCTACCGCGCCAAGCACGAGGGACGAAACCGCGTCGTGGCCGATGAGAGTGCGAACGGCCCCGGCCGCCTGCCGCAGGCCAGCGGCGGACGGCGGTAACGCTCGGGACCTCGATACGGCCCGTCGGTGCGCTCATCGTTGCAGCGAAAGCTGGGCTTCGATCGCAGCCTTGTCGATGACGGACCAAACCTGCACGATCCTGTCGCCCCGAAATTCGTAGAACACGTTCTCGGCAAACGAGACTCTCGTCCCGTTGACGTCAAGGCCAAGAAACGTTCCCTTCGGCGTGCAGTCGAAGACCAGCCGGCTCGCGACGTAGGGCGGATCGGACGTCAGCAGTTGAATGTTGAAATGAAGGTCCGGAATTTCGGAACAGTCGTTTTCCAGCATCTCGCGATAGCCTGACAATCCGATGCGCCGGCCGTTATAGTGCACATCGTCACCCACGAATTGTTCCAGCATCGTCCAGTCCTGCCGGTTCAGGCACGCAATGTAGCGGCGGTAGACGTCGGAGAGGTCGGCGTTGGTCATGGCAATTGCTCCCGGGAATTATTCCCTGTCTCGTTGGTCTAGAGGAATCAAGGGAGGATCCTCACATGAAAATCGCGATTATCGGCACCGGCACGGTCGGCAGCGCGCTGGCTCGTGGACTGAAGCAATCGCCGCATAAGATCATCCTCGGGGCGCGCGATGCGGCCGACCGTGCCACACAAAGTCTTGCCGCCGATGTCGGCGGGGAACTCGCGTCTCCACGCGAGGCGGCTGGCTCGGCCGAGCTCGTCATCCTGGCGCTGCCATGGGATGTCGCCGAGACGGCCGTCAAGGCGCTCGGCGATCTCACCGGCAAGATCGTGATCGACTGCATGAATCCGGTCGGCATGGTCGGTGGCGCGCTCGGCCTTCTGCTCGGCCATACCACCAGCGGCGGCGAGACTGTCGCTGCCTGGCTGCCGGGCGCACGCGTGGTGAAGACGCTCAATCAGGTCGGCGCGGAAATGATGGCGGACAATGCCGGCCTGCCGCACCGGCCGGTCATGTTCATGGCAGGCGATGATCCAGAGGCAAAATCGATCGTCGCGGCCGTGCTCTCCAACCTCGGTTTCGAGCCGCTCGATGCCGGCGACTTGACCAAGGCGCGTCTGCTTGAACCCTTTGGAATGGTCTGGATCAACCAGGCATTGCTGCGCGGCAAAGGCAGGAGCTGGGCCTTCGCCGCCGTCGAGCGGACGTGAGCCGGCTTTGATTTTCGATCAATGCCGGATCGGCGGGTGCACGAGTCCAATGACCCGGCGCTGCGGCCACGGCCAAAAGTGGAACCCGGAACCTCGCGCTCTCTCCCGGGTTTTCAGATGGGGCGATTGCTGTCGAGGATCGGTGCCATGCTGCTCTCTCCCGATGAACTTCTTCCGCACTGCTCGCGGTGTGGCACTTGGCCCATGCCGGCGGCCTTCATCGAACGGGGCCGGGCCTGGGGACGAATTCGATTCCGCTGCCCGGGCTGTGGCACAGAAGAGCTGCACGAGGTCGGGACGTCAGCCCCGACGCTCGTTCCGCGCGTCAATGCGGGCCAAGGCGCGACGGTGTCCGAGGACAGCAAATGAAGCGCTGGACCATCGGCTGGATCGCCGCGGCCGTTGCGCTGGCCGCGATCCTGATCGTGGTGGTCGACATCATCCGCACGCAGAGCGGCAGGAGCGTCGAAAGCGGTGCGCCGGTGACGAAGACCAGCGAAGCGGCCCGCTCGGCCGGCGCGTTGGTCACGCCCACCGATCCGAACCAGGCGCGGTGAATTCGCAAAAAAAAGCGCTCGACGTCTGCTCGGAACCATCTCGGTGAGCGGATGTTGGGTCCTGCATCCGCCGTCCGGACATCAGCGGTTCCGGACCGGGTCGCGGGCTTCCGCAGCGGCTCAACTCGAAGCAAGGAGCAGCCCATGAGATTGAATTCGGCGCAGGTGACCCAAGTGTTGAGTCAGATGGAAGCGCAGGTTCTTCCCGACGACCATCCGGCGGTGACCGAACTGACCGACGTGTTCGGCGATCACACGTTCTTCCTCGATGAAAGCGGCCTCAAGGTGCTCGAACCGACCGAAATTCCCGAGACCGACGTGCAATCGAGCGAAGTGGTCAGTCTCGCGGACTGGAGCGATGCCACCCTCACGAGCCTGAAGCCGCACGCACCGGAGCCGACCGGCACCGTCATCGTGTTCAGGCCGATCAGACACTGACGCGCGAAGCGTCCGTCCTTGCATGATCGGGCAGGGACCTGCCCGATCATTTAGCGGTGGCGGCGCCGCTGGCCAGTCCGGGCCCGGACGGCAGGTCCGCCCCGGCTTCGCCCACGGCCCAGGGCGGATACGCCGGCCTGCGGCCACCGACCAGCTCCACGCCGGCGCCACCCGGAGCCGTGCCGATGTCGCGCACGAAGGGCGACAGCATCATCGTAAGCGCGACGGCAAGGGCCGCTTTCCGATCTTGGTCATTGCGATACTCCCAGAAAATCGGCGGCATCCGACCACACTCGTCCGCGATCGTCTCGGACTGAGGGGCGGTGCGGTTGGACCATTGGTTTCGCTGGCTGCGCGCCTTGGAAGGCGCACAGTGGTGCGCGGCCGCGGCAGCTCAACCTGAACTCTGCCTAATTTTTCAGCTTTGGCCTGCTGCGTGATGTGGCAAACGCCGGCCGGTTTCCTGGCGGCAGCCGAAAATCGCATGCTCTGCAGCAGCTTAGCAGCGCGGCGCGGGTGGCACGATTCTTGATTAATTTTTGACTAACAACTTTGGGCGGGAACCGCAGCCAGTGGTTGCCGACCCTGGGGGAAAGGGCCGGTTAGCCGTGGGATTTCCATGGGGGGCTTGTCGCCAGTCTCCAGTTCGGTATCGGCCGGATCGCGGCGCCGGACGTACCCCGTTGTTGCATCCGGGATCGGCATTTGCATCGCCTCGGGCAGGCGATCGACATCACACGATCATTCAGGACATTGCGAGATGCGGTTGGCGGGCGACGGGTGGGCGGTCGCCGTTCTTGCCAATGCGCGAACCGCTCGCGTCAAAGCGAGAGGAGATCGGCCAAACGGCACTTGAGCCTTCAAACATCATCTCAAGACTTTTGGGACAAGGAGAGGACGATGGAATTAGGGACTAACGCGCGCCAATGGCTCGCGAGTCAAAGGCTCGCGAATCCAAGGTTGGTAAGTTGGGGTATTGCACTCGCGGGGATCGCGGTTCTCTATCTAGCATGCAGCGGTATGGCGTTCGCGGAGGACGCGGCGGCGACCCCGCCCGCGTGCGGCGGCAAGATCTTGGAAAAATGCACGCCGAATTCCGGCGACACCGCCTGGATGCTGACCTCCGTCGCGCTGGTCCTGATGATGACTATCCCGGGCCTCGGCCTGTTCTATGGCGGCATGGTGCGCAAGAAGAATGTCGGCGACACGGTCATGACCAGTTTTGCGGTTACCTGCCTCGTCACCATTCTCTTCGCCGCCCTGACCTACAGCATGGCGTTTCGCGCCGGCACGCCGTTCGTCGGCGGGCTCGATCGCATGTTCCTGAAGGACATCCTGAGCGATATCGGCAATGGCGGCATCGGCAATCCCAATCCGCTGGCCGCGACCATTCCGGAAGCGGTCTACATCTGCTTTCAGATGACGTTCGCCATCATCACGCCGGCGCTGATCGCTGGCGCCTTTGCCGAGCGCATGAAATTTTCCGCCATGCTGTGGTTCATCGGGCTGTGGGCGATCTTCGTTTATGCGCCGATCGCGCATTGGGTCTGGGGTCCCGACGGAATCTTCAACTCCGGCAATGACGATGCCTGGGTGAAGGTGCTCGATTTCGCCGGTGGAACCGTCGTGCACATCAATGCCGGTGTGGCGGGGCTGATGTGCGCGATCATGCTCGGCCGGCGCAAGGACACGGGACCGGCGCACAACATGGTTTTGACCTTCATCGGCGCTTCATTGCTCTGGGTCGGCTGGTTCGGCTTCAATGCCGGCTCCGCCGTCACGGCGGGCATGCAGGCCGGCATGGCCATGCTGGTGACGCAGATCGCGACAGCCGTCGCGGGGTTCACCTGGATGCTGGTGGAATGGTCGCTGAAGGGCAAGCCGACCGTGGTCGGTATCTGCTCCGGCGCCGTCGCAGGGCTCGTCGCCATCACCCCGGCCTCCGGCTTTGTCGGACCGGTCGGCGCCTTCGCGATCGGGATCGCCGCGGGCGCCGTGTGCTACTGGGGATGCACGGGCCTGAAACACCTGTTCTCCTACGACGACGCACTCGATTGCTTCGGCGTGCATGCGGTCGGCGGCATCGTGGGCGCGCTGCTGACCGGAGTGTTCGCGGTCAAGCAATATGGCGGTACCGCGGGCGTGCTGGAGGGCAATCCCGTCCAATTCCTCAACCAGTGCATCGGCGTGGCGACGGTGTTTGTCTATGACGCGGTCGCCAGCCTGATCATCCTGTTCGTGGTCAAGGCCTTTGTCGGCCTGCGCGTCTCCGAGGACACCGAGCGCGAAGGCCTCGATCTGGCACTGCACGGCGAGGTGGTGCAGTAGGCACAGCGGTCTTGCGTCGGGTTTGCGCCTGCACCGGCCTCCAAACGGCTGGTGCAGGAACTTCAAATCGGGAGTAACGTTGGTGGCGACCACTTTCCGATGTTCGCGCGCTGAGGCATTCGCGGGGGCGAACTTCGAAGATTGGCCACGGGCATGATCCCCGAGAGCGCGCTCCGCGCTCGACAAGCGCGGAGCGTTTTGCGGTTTTCCTCGCAAGGCTTGCGCAACCGCAGCGGCATGAAGGTCGTGTCCAAAACAGGGTGAAGCGCGATAGCGGCAGCGCCGCGCGCTGTTGCGCTTGAGCCCGGGGCGGCCCGCACGCGCCGGCGTTCGCGAGCACGGGCCAGCCTCGAACCAGGGCGGAAGCAATCCCGGCATCGACGCCGCGACGGGATGCCCGGGGAGAAGGAGACGGCAAGATGACTGAGATTTTTGCGCAAGGTGACCTGTTGCTCGAGCGGGTGGCTGATGTCGCGCCATCAGGAACGGTCTCGGACAATGCCGATGGAAGCCCGATGGTGCTGGCGGAAGGCGAGAGGACGGGCCATCACCACGCGATTTTGGACCACGTCACCATGTTCCAGGATGACAAGCTCGCGCGCGACATACCGCCCGGCCTCTATATCGGCCATGTCCAGGTCACGTCGCCCTCCGCGCGGGTGACCCATGAGGAGCACGCGCCGCTGACGCTGCCGCGCGGCACCTATCGGGTTCGCCGCCAACGTGAGCTCGGGCCAAGGGACGCGCGCGTCCTTGCCGACTGAGTTCGAGGCCCTGACGCCGGAGCAGGCGACCGCGCTCGGCGTCTATCGCACGCGCTGGGCCGCGATCCGGCGTTCGACCATATCCGCGGCGCGCAGCGTCGCCGAGGAAGGGGTGCGGCTGGCGTATCGTGCGGCCGGCCTGGCTCCTCCGGCGCGCATCGTGTGGTGCGATGGCCCGATCGCGCTGTCGCATTTTGCGCTCCGCGCGTCAGGTGCCGACGGGCCAAACGTCAAATCCGCGATCCTGGATCGCCCGCATCGGCAGGCGGCGGCTGCGGTCGCAAAGCGCCTGCACCGGCGCATCCGGACCGAGGTGGCGGCCAAGGCGAGCCCCGCCGATCCGCTGGTAGAGGCCGCGGCGGAGATCATCATGCAGGGGGTGGCGCAGGAGGAGGGTCCGCTGCTCGATCGCCTGCGTCGGGCGCGCCCGTTCACCTGGTCCTACGTTCTGAACGCGTTGCTGGGCCGCCAGGGCTTCCGGTTCGAAGCGATCGGCCCGCACGACATGTCCTGGCTCGGCGCCTACGACTACTACCGCAACATCCTCGGGCTGCGCGCCGAGACCGACGTTCTGCAGGGCCTCATCCAGCTCGCGCAGAGCGTCGGCTGGGTGCAACCGCATGCGCGGATCTGCTGGCTGGTGGAGCGGCCGGACCGGCTGCGCGGCGATGGCCGCGACCGGCTTCACGACGAGGGCGCGCCGGCGCTGCGCTTTCGGGACGGCTGGTCGGTGTGGGCCTGGAAGGGTGTCGTGATTCCGAGCTGGCTGATCCTCTATCCCGAACGGATCACGCTCACGATGATCGACCAGGAGCAGAACGTGCAGATCCGTCGCTGCATGATCGAGATCATGACCCCGGAACGCTATGTGCGGCAGGGCGGCGCGGTCCGCGTCGCCGAAGACGAGACCGGCGTGCTGTGGCGCAAGACGTGGCTGTCGGCGGACGCCTGGGCCGCTGTCGAGGTGATCAACGCGACGGCCGAGCCCGACGGCACCCATCAGCATTTCTTCTTGCAGGTGCCGGCCCACATGCGCACCGCGCGCGAGGCGGTGGCCTGGACCTATGGGCTCTCGGCCAATGCCTATAAGCGGCTCGTCGCAAGGACGTGATCGGAACGGCGCATCCCCAACTCCGTCGTCATGCCCGCGCTTGTCGCGGGCATCCACGTCTTACTTGGCGCGTATAGGCAAGACGTGGATGGCCGGGAACAACAAGCCCGGCCATGACGATGGGAGGGAAGCTCAGCTCCGGTAATACCGCCACATGCGCAAGAAGGTGCGGTGGATGACGTCGGGCGGCTGGTCGAACGGTTCGAGATTCACCCGCACCATGTTGTTGTGGCTCATGCGCCAGGGCAGGCGCATGAGGCGCCGGTAGCGCGGCTGCTTGCGCCAGTCCACGACGAGGGCGCTCGACAGCGGAGCGTTGAGCACGATCTGCAGCTCGTGGATGGTCATCGCGCGCTCGGCAATCTGGGCAAGGTCGATGCGCTCGATCGCGCGCCAGCGGATCAGGCCGAACGCCTGCAGGAAGATGCCGTATTGGTTGGCCCCGATGGTGGGGCGTTCGGTCTCGAGCAGAGGGAGGTTGTAGTAGGTGAAGGCCGCCGCGGCGAGCGCCGGCAAGAGCCAGTACAGCGCGCCGGTGATCCAGGCGGCTGTGACGAAGATCGCCGCGAGCGCGGCGGTGATGTAGAGTGGAAAGTAGGTGTCGTCGCGCCCATAGGCGACGGAAAAGCCGCCGACGCTCTTTTCGTCCAAAATTGCGGTCATGGGAGGCCCAGGTCTCCCGGCACGTGATCCTAGCAATCTCGCGACAAAATAAAAACGGGGCCGTGCGGCCCCGTCCAAGTCTTTAGTCCCCGCGATGTTACTTGATCTTGGCTTCGCGGAATTCGACGTGCTTGCGCGCGACCGGATCGTATTTCTTCTTGACCATCTTCTCGGTCATGGTGCGCGAGTTCTTCTTGGCGACATAATAGAAGCCGGTGTCCGCCGTGGACACGAGCTTGACCTTGATGGTGACCGCTTTGGCCATGTTCGAAGACCTCTGAAGGATCAGATTGTGAGGGGTTGAGCGCCGGCCAAAGGAAGGTCCGGATTTGGCCGGCAACCTAGCCGGATGAGGCGCAAAGTCAAGGTTTTAGAGGTAAGATAGGGCTGGCTCAGGCCTCGAAAAACCGGTTTTTGGGCCTGGGCAGGCCGAGGTTCTCCCGCAACGTCCTGCCCTCATACTCGATCCTGAAGACCCCGCGCCTTTGCAGCTCGGGAATGACCTTATCGACGAAGTCGTCGAGCCCCTGCGGCAGATAAGGGAACATGATGTTGAAGCCGTCGGAGCCGCGGCTCAGCAGCCAGTCCTCCATCTGGTCGGCGATGGTTTTGGGCGTGCCGACAAAGGACAGCCCGCCATAGCCGCCGACGCGCTGCGCGAGCTGGCGCACAGTGAGCTTGTCGCGCGCCGCCAGATCGACCAGGCGCTGGCGGCCGCTCTTGGAGGCATTGGTCTCGGGGACTTCGGGCAGGGGACCGTCGGGGTCGAGACCGGAGGCGTCGGTACCGAGAATGACCGAGAGCGAGGCGATCGCGCTGTCGTAATGGACCAGGCTGTCAAGCCTGGCGCGCTTGTCCTTCGCTTCATCGACGCTGTCGCCGACCACGACGAAAGCGCCCGGCAGGATTTTTAAATGCTCGGGATCGCGGCCGATCTTCACCATGCGGCCCTTGATATCGGCATAGAGTTTCTGGCCGTCGGCGAGGCTGCCGCCACCGGTGAACACGGCTTCCGCGGTTTCAGCCGCGAGCTGCTTGCCATCCTCGGACGCGCCGGCCTGCACGATCACGGGCCAGCCCTGCACGGGGCGGGCGATGTTCAGCGGCCCGCGCACTTTCAGATATTTGCCCTGGTGATCCAGCACGTGCATCCGAGCCGGATCGAAGAAGAGCCCTTGCTCGACGTCGCGCAGAAAGGCGTCGTCGGCGAAGGAATCCCAAAGGCCCGTGACCACGTCGTAGAATTCGCGGGCTCGCTTGTAGCGCTCGGCATGCTCCATGTGATCGTCAAGCCCGAAATTCAGCGCGGCATCGGGGTTCGAGGTGGTGACGATGTTCCACCCCGCGCGGCCACCGGAGATGTGGTCGAGCGAGGCAAAGCGGCGGGCAATGTGATAGGGCTCGTCAAAGGTGGTCGAGCCCGTCGCGATCAGGCCGATGTTTTCGGTGGCGCCGGCCAGCGCCGAGAGCAGCGTGAACGGCTCGAACGAGGTGACCGTGTGGCTGCGCTTCAGCGCATTGATCGGCATGTTCAAGACGGCCAGATGATCGGCCATGAAGAAGGCGTCGAACTTGCCGGCCTCGAGCTTTTGGATCAGCCGCTTCAGATGCGGAAAATTGAAATTGGCGTCCGGCCAGGCGCCGGGATAGCGCCACGCGCCGGTATGGATGGAGACGGGGCGCATGAATGCGCCGAGTTTGAGCTGACGTTGTGCCATGGGCGAGGATTCCACGATGAATCTTGTCGGGAATAGATGGGAACTGGCGAACCTGCCGTCATCGGCTTCAGCGAGAACAATCTTGCGATTTGAGTGACGTTCGGAGAAAAAAGCTCGGTCATTGCGAGCCATCCGGTTCGCGCGAAACGCAGCCGGATGACAGGTCCGCGAAGCAATCTAGTTCTCGCCGCGGTGAAAGGATGGCGAGGTGGTCCGGATTCAACATGCGGGTGACGGGTCGAGGGGCGACCACGAGGGTCGCCCCTACATCGTTAACGTCATC
>NZ_JAFATE010000054.1 GCF_019244115.1 Bradyrhizobium sp. | reverse complement strand
ATGCTGGCGGGCGATACGCGGCCCTCCCGGACCTGCTTCGGGCTGGAGGAGCTTCTTGCCGGGCAAATAACCCTCGACGGGGGGGACAGCGGGCGGGACGAAATTGGGTCCGACGCACCCCGACAGGACCAAGGCAAGTCCTCCCGCCAGCACGCCGCAGGCGGCACGTCGCGGTCGATGGGCGGTGCCTCGCATCAGATCGATCCACTCAAGCGCTTTGGTTGGTGAGCCGGTTGCCTAATCCTAAGTCGGATCAGCATGGGGCGCATCCTCGCCATCTGAGGTTTCCTCAGTTTCCCGTGCAAGGAAGATCCGCCGTAGTGCCGGCGCCACAATGAGCAGCAGTAGCGGTCCGACGAACATGCCGCCCACCACTACAGTCGCCAGCGGCCGTTGCACCTGGCTGCCTATGCCATGCGAGATCGCCGCCGGAAACAGGCCCACGCCCGCCGATAGCGCTGTCATCAGCATCGGTCGCATGCGCTGTTCGGCCCCGCGAAACACAGCCTGCGGGACATCCATGCCCTGAGCCCGCAACTCCCGGAAGTAGGTGATATTGAGAATGCCATCCATCACCGCAACACCGAACAGCGAGATGAAGCCGATCGCGGCGGAGACGCTGAAGGAAAGGCCAGCGAGATATAGCGCGATCAGGCCGCCACCGATCGCAAAGGGAATGCCGGCCAGCGCCAGCAGACTGTCGCGCACAGTGTTGAACAGCCCGTACAGGAGAACCAGGATCAGCAACAGCGTGATCGGAACGACGATTATCAGGCGCTGCTTTGCATTTTGCAGGTCCTCGAACTCGCCGGCCCAGAGAATCTGATAGCCGTTCGGTAGCTTGACAGCATCGGCGACACGTTGCTGGGCTTCCGCCACCGTCGACCCGAGGTCACGGCCGCGCACGCTGAACTTGATCGGGATGTAACGCTGGCTGCGCTCGCGATAAATGAAAGAGGCTCCCGTATCCAGCGTGATGTCCGCGAGCGTGCTCAGGGAGATGTAGCTGTTGCTGCCCGACGGTGTCTGATACGCGACCTTGACGTCGCGAATCGCATCGATACTGCTGCGATATTGCGGATCGAGCCTCACGGCAACGCCGAACTGCCGGTCGGCCTCGAGTACCGTCGTTGCGTTGGTCCCTCCCATGGCCGCTTGAACGACGGTATTGACATCGCCAGCATTGAGGCCATACCGCGCCGCCTTGTCACGATCGACCTTGATGTTGAGGTTCGGCTGTCCCAACAAGTGGAAGACGCCGAGATCCTCGACACCTCGCACCTTGGCCATTTCGGCCTTCACCTGCCTTCCAAGCTGTTCAAGCACCCCAAGGTTTGGCCCAACAATCTTGACGGAATTGGCGCCCTTCACGCCTGACAGCGCTTCCTCGACGTTATCCTGGATGTATTGGGAGAAGTTGAACCCGATGCCCGGCAACTCCTCGGCAAACTCCTTCTGCAATTGCTCGGTGAGTTTCTCTTTGGTCAGATAAGCGGGCCACTCGTCGAACGGTTTGAGCGGCGCAAACAGCTCGACATTGGAGAACGGAGAAGCGTCGCTGCCATTGTCAGGCCGACCGTGCTGTGAGACCACGGTGATCACCTCGGGATGGCGCAGCAGGACCTCCCGCATCTTGCTGGTGGCCTCCGTGCCAGCCTCGAGCGAAATCGTTGGAGGCAGCGCCGCCCTGATCCAGAAATTGCCTTCCTCAAGCGCAGGCAGAAACTCGCTACCGAGCTGCGAGGCGGCCAGAAAGCTCACTCCCAGAAACGCGAGGCCAATAAGCACCGCGAGCCGCACGTGACGCAGCGCAAAGCGAAGCACCGGGGTGTAAGTGGCGCGCAAGCCGCGCACAATGACGGTCTCGACCTCCTGGATGTCCCCGGGCAGCAAGAGCGCGGCCAGCACCGGCGTGACGGTGAAGGTCGCCAGCAGCGCCCCGAAAAGCGCATAACCATAGGTGCGCGCCATCGGACCAAAGATCTGTCCCTCGACGCCTTGCATCGTGAAGAGCGGAACGAACGCGGTCACAGTGATCGCGGCGGTAAAAAAGACGGCCCTGTCGACCTGCAATGCGCTTGCAAAGATGATGCGCAGCCGCTCCGTCCATCGATGGCCCCCGAGCCGGGATCCGGTCGGCGAGGTTGGATCTTGTCCCCAATAGCCGTCGGAGAGTTGATTAAGCAACGCCCGCCTGTGCTCCGCAGGCGATTGGAAATTGCGGTAAATATTCTCCATCATGATCACGGCAGAGTCGACGATGATGCCGAAATCGACCGCTCCCAGCGACAGCAGATTGGCGTCCTCGCCCTGCAGAACCAAAATGATGATGGCGAAGAACAGCGCAAACGGGATGTTGGCGCTAACGATGATCGCGCTCCGCAAGTCGCCCAGAAAAATCCACTGAATCAGGAAAACCAGCACGCAGCCGAAAATCAGGTTGTGCAACACGGTATGCGTGGTCACGCCCACCAGTGTGCTTCGGTCGTAGAAGGGAACGATCTTCACGCCCGGCGGCAGACTGCCATCCGAGTTGAGCTTCTTGATCTCATCCTGCACCTTCGGGATAATGTCGTTGGTGTGCTCGGTCCGCCTCATCACGACGATT
>NZ_JAFATE010000867.1 GCF_019244115.1 Bradyrhizobium sp. | reverse complement strand
TTTCTCCATGCCGGCTTCGGTCAGGGTCACGGTGCGCTGCTTCTCATCGACCTCGTAGTCGGTCTTTGCAAGCTTCGGGAAAAAGGTGTCGATGGTGTTGTAGAAATCCGAACGGTCGTCGAGCGGCCCGGAGATGATCAGTGGCGTGCGCGCCTCGTCGATCAGGATCGAGTCCACCTCGTCGACGATCGCAAAATAGTGCCCGCGCTGGACCATGTCCTCGAGGCGGTACTTCATGTTGTCGCGCAGATAGTCGAAGCCGTATTCGTTGTTGGTGCCGTAGGTGATGTCGCAGCCATAGGCGGCCTTGCGCTCGGCGTCGTCGAGCCCGTGCACGATCACGCCCGTGGTCATGCCGAGGAAGGAGTAGATCTGGCCCATCCAGCCGGCGTCGCGGCGGGCGAGGTAGTCGTTGACGGTCACGACATGGACGCCCTTGCCGGCGAGCGCGTTGAGATACACGGCCAGGGTCGCCACCAGCGTCTTGCCTTCGCCGGTCTTCATCTCGGCGATGTCGCCCTCGTGCAGCACCATGCCGCCGATCAGCTGCACGTCGAAATGCCGCTGCCCCAGCGTGCGCTTGGCGGCCTCGCGCACCGTCGCGAACGCCGGCACCAGGATGTCGTCGAGCGTCTTGCCTTCGGCGAGTGCCTTTCGAAACTCGGCGGTGCGCGCCTTCAGCGCCTCATCGGAGAGCGCAGCCACCTCCGCCTCGAGCGCATTGATGTCGTTGACCCGAGGCATGTAAGCCTTGACCCGCCGGTCGTTGGCGGAGCCGAAAAACTTGCGGGCGAGCGCGCCGATCATGCCGATTTCCTAAGGTTTGCGGCTCTGCTTTTCGCGGCCGTGAATGAAGTCCGTCCGGTCGTCTATCAACTCACTGTGACGCGCCGTGGTACAAGCCCCGGTCGAGGGCTCGTCCGCCAAATGAGTGGGAGTTCGTCAGTTCGGGGGTCAGCGGCAAAAACACCAGCAAAATGAGCGTTGTCGCTGCTGACACGACGCCGGCACAGATATGGCTGGGTGGGGGGCTTGTCAACGGCGGCGCTTGGGCCGCCGTGCCCGCGCCGCGGTGCCGCGGCCTTGGATTGCAGCGCTTTGGAACAGCAGTCCTGTCCGGGAATTCATGATTTTGACAGACTTTTCGCGTTGCCAAGGCGCCGCGATTGGGCGAGTGTCCGGCCGCCCGACGCTTCCCCTAAAGACAACAAGGATTTTCCATGACCACTTCGTTCCCGGTAACGAAAACCGGCATGCGCCGGGGCCTCGCCTCGGCGGCCCTGACAGGCGTTTTTGCGCTTGCGCTGTTCGCCGGTCACGTCCGCGCGGAGGACGCAAATCCGGTGCTCGCCAAAGTTAACGGCACCGAAATCCGCAAGAGCGACCTGACGCTTGCCGAGGAGGAATTGGGCCCGAGCCTCGCGCAGATGGATCCTTCGACTAAGGACGACAACGTGCTGTCCTTCCTGATCGACATGAAGCTCGTGGCCAAGGCGGCCGAGGACAAGAAGGTCCAGGACAGCGACGATTTCAAGAAGCGGATGGCGTTCGCCCGCAACCGGCTCTTGATGGACAATCTGCTCGCCAGCGAAGGCAAGGCCGCGACGACAGACGACGCCATGAAGAAGGTCTATGAGGACGCCTCGAAGCAGATCTCCGGCGAACAGGAGGTTCATGCCCGCCACATCCTGGTCGAGACCGAGGACGAGGCCAAGGCGATCGAGGACGAGTTGAAGAAGGGAGGCGATTTCGCCGAGCTCGCCAAGAAGAAGTCGAAGGATCCCGGCTCCGCCGATGGCGGCGATCTCGGCTTCTTCACCAAGGACCAGATGGTGCCGGAATTCGCCAACGTCGCCTTCTCGCTCGAACCCGGCAAGATTTCCGATCCGGTCAAAACCCAGTTCGGCTGGCACGTCATCAAGGTCGAAGAGAAGCGCAACCGCAAGCCGCCCGATTTCGAACAGGTCAGGGGCCAGATCGAGACCTATGTGACGCGCAAGGCGCAGGCGGACTACGTCTCCAAGCTGCGCGAGGCCGCCAAGATCGAGCGCACGGACAAGCCGGCGGATGCGGCCAAGTCCGAGGCCAAGCCGACCGACGCGGTGGCACCGGCAAAGAAGTAAATCGACTTCGCGCTCGAATTTGAGTATTGACACGTCATGCCCGGCCTCGCGCCGGGCATCTTTTTATCGATAGGCGCCGCCATGTCCTCAAGCGTTTCTCCGCTCGCCCCGACCGATGTCCCGGACATGCCCGCGATTGCGGGCGTCAGGCTCGCCACCGCCGAAGCCGGCATCCGCTACAAGGGCCGTACCGACGTGCTGCTTGCCGTGCTCGACCAGGGCACCGCGGTGGCCGGCGTCTTCACCACATCGAAATGCGCCTCCGCACCCGTCGAATGGTGCCGCAAGCTCGTCAAGGGCGGAAAAGCCCGCGCGCTGGTGGTCAATTCCGGCAATGCCAACGCCTTCACCGGCAAGACCGGAAAACAGTCGACCGCGCTGACCGCGGCGATTGCCGCCAAGGCGGTCGGCTGCAAGCCGAGCGAGGTCTTTCTCGCCTCCACCGGCGTGATCGGCGAGCCGCTCGATGCGACCAAGTTCGACGGCGTGCTCGGCGCGCTCGCCGAACGTGCTGAGGGCGAGGACTGGATGGGCGCGGCCAAGGCGATCATGACCACCGACACGTTTCCGAAGGTCGCGACCCGAACCGTCAAGCTCGGCAAGACCAAGGTCACGATCAGCGGCATGGCCAAGGGCGCCGGCATGATCATGCCCGACATGGCGACCATGCTGTCCTTTGTCTTCACCGACGCGCCGATCGCGCCCGCCGCCCTGCAGGGGCTGCTCAAGGCCGGCGTCGAGGACACGTTCAACGCCGTCACCATCGATGGCGACACCTCGACCTCGGACACGCTGCTGGCATTCGCCACCGGCGCCGCCGCGGCGAGCGGCGCGCCAAAGATCAGCCGCGCCAGCGACCCGCGCCTAAAGGCTTTCAGCAAGGCGTTCGTCGCGGTGCTCGCCGATCTCGCCGAACAAGTGGCGCGCGACGGCGAAGGCGCGCGCAAGCTGGTCGAGATCATCGTCGAAGGCGCCGTCTCCAAGGCATCGGCGCGAAAGATCGCGATGTCGATCGCCAATTCGCCGCTGGTCAAGACCGCGATCGCCGGCGAGGACGCCAATTGGGGCCGCGTGGTGATGGCGGTCGGCAAGGCCGGCGAGCCGGCCGACCGCGACAGACTGTCGATCGCGTTCAACGGCATCCGCGTCGCGACGCGCGGCGCCCGCGATCCCTCCTATGACGAGGCCGAGGTCTCGGAGGCGATGAAGCAGCCGAAGATCCAGATCAAGGTGTCGCTGGGCCTCGGCAAGGGCCGGGATCGCGTGCTGACCTGCGATCTCACCAAAGAGTATGTCGCGATCAACGGCGACTACCGGTCGTGATTGTCGTTATTCGGGTGGCGAAACCGAGACCATTATGAGGAGCTAGCCTTTCGGCAGCTTCAGCTTCGGGCGCATAGAGCGATGCCTCGATCAGCTGCTCGCTTCGCTCGTCAGGGCTGGGCGGAGAACTCTTTCCATGTCATTGCGAGGCGCCATGGCGCCGAAGCAATCCAGACCGTCCCCGCGGCGACAGTCTGGATTGCTTCGCTTTGCTCGCAATGACGGATGAAGCACATTGCGCAGCTGAGGATCTCGACATACCGGCTTTGCACGCTTCGAGGCGCCCCGGGATGACGGCTTTGCCGTCACCTGCTGATGCGCGCGTCCATCACGGCCTTCGCGAACAGCGTGTTCATGGCGTCCGAGATGCCCTGGGTCGGTGAGACCTCGAAGTAGAAGCCGGGCGAGGCACAGGACTGCATGTTCTGGGCGATCTGGCTGTTCGGCGAGGGACCCCATGGACCTGCATTGAAGGGGTTAATCCAGGTCATGTACCAGGAGTTGGTCGGCAGCTGCAGGTAGGTCGTGTAGAGCACCGCGATCTTGACCCCGCGGTTCTTCATGTTGGCGCACAGCGTCGGGTCGATCGGCGACTGGCAGCGCCCGCTCGACGTGGTCGACTTGATGCAGTTGCTCGGATTGTTTTCGTCGGCGACGCCGTCGGAGACGAAGAACAGATATTTCAGCGGCGAGCCGGACGTGCCGTTGCCCGGCGTCGTGATCGCCTTGTCGATCGCCGGCATGATCGTCGAAAAGCCGGTGTCCTGGTCGTTGTTGTCATTCTGCCCGTTGACCGTCATCAGGTCGATGTTTCCCGCCGCGGTCTGGGCGCTGGACAGGCTCGAGGACAGCGAGAACAGCGAGCGCAGGCCCTGCGTGTCCGAGGACGCGCCGAAATCATAAATCGCCATCCGGAACTGGGTCGAATAGGTCTGCGTGCTCTGCGCGGTAGCCATCAGGTTCTGCGTGGCGGTGCGCAGCACGTCGATCCGCGTCGTGACGTTCAGCGATTTCGCCAGCTTGTAGTAGTTGTTGGAGTTGTTGAGATCATGGCAGGCGAACGCGCACTTGTCGGACGTGTTGTTGACCATGGTCGCGACATCCGTCGGCGTCGCGCCGACCCCCATCGAGGGGGAATTGTCCAGCAGCACGTAGAAATCGATGTATTGCGGAATGTTCGCGGTCGACGTCGAGGTGCCGTTCACCGTCAGCGAGGTCTTGCCGATCACGCCCATGAAGGAGGTCGGAATATCGGCCGAGTAGCCGACCACGGAGGTGAGGGTCGAACCGGTCTTGGTGACCGTGGGCGTCACGCTGTTGATCGTAACTCCCGTCAAGCCCTGGACATTGCCATTGAAGATGTTGGTCGCATCGACGGCGCCGCCCGCGATCGTGCCATCCGACGTCATGCTGCCGGCGGCAACGAAAGCCGTGGAGTTCTTGGCGATCGAGCCGACGCTCGCAGCGTCGGCCGCGCTCTGCAGCTTGCTCTTCAGCTGGTTCGCCCTCGTATAGTCGACCGCCGCACCGATCATCGTCATGACCGGGATGATGGCCAACGCAAAAATCACCGCAACATTGCCGCGCAGGTCGCCGCCGAAACGGCTGCTCATACGTAAAATGACACGCATAAATGGACGCCGTTTTGATTACTTCTTGCGGTAATCTGTGGTCCGGCTGTTAATTTTCGTTTACCCCGGCCCTGCAAACCCGGGGCAAACACCGTTAATGGATATCCGTATTACTACGGTCCCCCCGTCGCCCGCCCGCCGCTTTCGCCGGGCCGAACTCAAACCACGCTCGTTGTTCACCTGCGCACTGATCGATGCCGATCGCCGCGTGCTGATCGCGCGGCAAACGCGCGACTATGCGATACCGCTCGCCGACCTGCGGCTGACCTCGCATCTGACAGATGTGCTAGATGTGCTGGCGAACCCGAGATGCGTAGGGTGGGCAAAGGCGCGTCTTCGCGCCCTGCCTAGCATGTTAAGGGTGGAGCACGCTTCGCTTTGCTCCATCCTACAAGGCTGCGCGCGAGCGACCACCGCGCTCAACAGATCTTTTGCTTTATGTGTTGGACGCAGCTACACGTTGCCGAGGAGGGGAATTTGACGTCATAGTAAGGAAAGCTAGAGTTGCTGGGACTGTTCGTCGAACAGCGCGGGAATAAGTAGTAGCTGTCTTGAAGCGTCACGGTCCCACTTATCGTGTAGCCGAGATTGGGTGTGTAGACGTAGGAAACTTCGCCCAGAATGAACGACACATTGTTGTTCGATGTTCCGGTCAGCGCGGGGGGTAATGTCATCACCTGACCGAGAGGCCTTCCGGTCGAAACGGTCGTTCCATTGAACGATTGACTCCATTGCACCGTCGCCTTGCCGGTGGCATCCGTCGCGACCTCGGATACGGTGACCGTGACCAGCGAGTGGCCGGCTTTGTCGGCGACGGGATAAGGTGCAAGCGTTGCCGTCGAAGCGCCGAGAATGCCTTGCATCTGGGACGCGGTAACCTGCGTGTTCTGCGAAACCAGGTCAGCAACCGTATGTGCGGTTTCGCTGACTTTCACATTGATCGACATTCCGTTGCCAAGTTCGACGCCGCCGACGTAAAGCACCAACATGAACGGCACCACGATAGCGAACTCGGTGGCCGCGACGGCGTCCGTATCCATCCATAGTTGCCGCACGCGCCATGCGAGACTGGTCATGGGTCACCCCTTCAGGATGGCTCGTTCTGGAAGGCGGCGGACGCCATGATCAGCCGGTTGCCGTTCGAAAGATTTGCAAGATTGAAACCGAGCGGCCCCAGGAAGACTGGCCACTGATACATCACCCGTACCACCACGATATCGCCCGTGCTCCCGGCATTGAACTGCCAGCTATTCGCGACCGTTCCGTCGGGTTTGAAAGACAACGTGGGCGTGGATGTATTTGCCGACGACCAGGTATTGGCCACCTGCACATCGACCATCAAGCCATCGCAGGTGAAAAGGATGACGATCTGGTTGCAGACGGCCTGCTTGAAATCGTCCTGTTTCATCTGCTGGGATTGCACCTGACCGGTCAGGATGAGGCGGCTGGATTTCTGCACGACCGATTCGAGCAGTTCCTGAGCAAAGAAGACGAGAAACGTCTGGATCAGGGCGACGATGAGGGCCAGGAACGGCGCGGCAACGAGGGCGAATTCCACGGCCGTTGCGCCCTTGCTGTCGGCGATGAAGCCGGCGCATTGGTTGCGGCGTTTTGTCCCTGCGGCAATTTCCACGTCTGTCATGGCGCTTGTTCAGTGCGTGAGGTTGGCCGTACTCGACGCGACCTTGATGAACAGGTCCGTGAGCGCGGCCGAGATGTCGCCGCCGGTTTGAACATTCTTAAACAGGCCGGGAGAGGCGCACGATTGCAGATTTTGTGCGATAGTGCCGGTTGAGGACTTGGGTTCGTCGTACGTGTCCACCCAGCTCATGTACCAGCCGTCCGTAATGTCTTGATTGGGGCCAAGATTGATGAGTTGCAGATACTCCGTGTAGAGGATCGCGATGCGGATGCCCCGGTTCTTGATCGTCGCGCACATCGTCGTGTCGAGAGGCTGCTGGCATCGACTGTGGGAGGCAAAGGTCGCGTTGGGGCAAGTTGAGGAGATCTTGTCTTCGACGCCGTCGGTGACAAGGAACACCACTTCCTGCGGCGTATCTCTCGCGGCATTGCTGCCAAGCCCGGGAGCGGGCATGATGTCGTTGATGCTTGAAAGCGCGCCGGCGATATCGGTGCCGTAGTCGGTGTTGGGATTGGTGGTGCTGGTGGAAGAGCAGCCCGAAAAGACGCAGTTCTGGTAGACGACCGGCATCAGCGCGATATTGTTGACCTTGGTTCCGGCGGTCGTCGGGGTGGTCAGCGTTTGCAGCGTGTTCAGCCCGACGTCGAACGTATAGAGCGCCGCCTTGTAGGTGGTATTGTTCAGGGCCGACATGCACTGCATGACGCCGCCCGACACGCCCGACTGCGGGCAGCCCGACCAAGTATTGAGCAACTGGTTGACCGCATTCGTCACGAGATCGATCCGCAAGGTGACATTGTTGTTGCGTGCGATCGCGAGGTTATCCTCGGTCCCGCCGTCGTGAGCGATATTGGTTTCATGACAGGCGAAGCCGCAATTCTGCGAGGGTTTTGCCGGCTGTTTCGCGGGGGCGGTGGCCGTCGCGGAGGCAGTGGCCGTGATGAGTTTGTTGATGTCGGCCAGAGTCGCGCCGATCCCCATCGACGGCGAGTCGTCCAGCAGCAGATAGAAATTCATGTTGGGCGCGCTCGACGCCTGCGCCGTCGACGATCCGCCGATCGGCCAGGATTGGCTGCCAAGCAAACTGGGAAAGTTGTTGATGGACCGCGCGCTGTAGGACACCGTGACGGTGCGCTGCAGCCCGGTATCGGTGATCGTGATCGCCGGCGTCGGGACGGAGGACAGGCCGGGAAGACTGTTCGCGGTCGAGCCGAAAATGGCGGTGGCGGTCGACTGGGCCACGTCATCGGTCTGCATCAGCATCGCGGGCCTGACGGCGGCGATTGCGGCCGCATCGGCAGCCGCATTCAACTGTCCTTGTTTGCGCAAGGCCTGGGTGTAATCGAGCGCCATGCCGAGCAGATAGATCGTCGGGACCATCGTCAGCGCGAAGATCACTGCGATGTTGCCCCGTCGGTCGCCGAGGAAACGGCTGCTCATACGCAGAGTGACACGCATAATGGATGCCGCTTTCAACTACTTCTTCCGGGAATTTACGGGGCCGATTGTTAAGTTTGGTTTACCTCTGCCGTAGAAACACGGACGAAACGGAGTTAATGGTTCTTTTCCACCCTTGGCGCTCCCCAACGTCCCTCCATCGCATGGCCGAACTCAAACTCACCCTCGTCGTCGCTTGCGCGTTGATCGACGCCGACCGCCGTGTGCTGATCGCGCAGCGCCCGCAAGGAAAGTCGATGGCGGGCTTATGGGAATTTCCCGGAGGCAAGGTCGAGCCCGGTGAGCGGCCCGAACAGACACTGATCCGCGAGCTCCACGAGGAACTCGGCATCATGGTCGCCGAGCCATGTCTCGCACCGCTCACCTTTGCGAGCCACGGCTATGAGAGCTTTCACCTCTTGATGCCGCTCTACATCTGCCGGCGCTGGGAGGGCATGGTGACACCGCGCGAGGGCCAGCAACTGGCCTGGGTCCGTGCGACAAAACTGCGCGACTATCCGATGCCGCCCGCGGACCTGCCGCTGATCCCGCATCTGGAAGATCTGTTGCTGTGAGTTGCGTAGGGTGGGCAAAGGCGCGTCTTCGCGCCGTGCCCACCATCCTTGCCGTTGATAGATCGTTGGTGGGCACGCTACGCTTTGCTCACCCTACACTGCTCTACGCAGCTCACGACTTCCCCTTCTTCACTGCATCTTCCAGGCTCGCCCTGGCGGAGCCCGGCTTCAGCGGTTTTTGCTGGCTCTCATGCGGAGCCCAGGCGGAGAGCCAGATGACGTCGAAGGTGGCGCGGATGCGGCCATCGCTGTCTGCAAAACGTTCGGCATAGATCGCGGCCATGCGCAGCATGGTGGCCCGCCGAGTCGGCGTGCGGCGACGTTCCATGAGGATGTTGGTTGCGCCCATCAGCCTGAGATCAGCCATCAATGCGAAAGCGTTGCCATAGCGCACCGTGATGCGGTCGACGTCCGTGACCGGCAGCGCCAACCCCGCTCGCTGCAGGAGCTGACCGATGTCGCGCAGGTCGGCAAAGGACGCGACGCGCGGCGATACGCCGCTCTCGCACTCGGCCTCGGCGGCTGCGAAGGATTGCCGGAGCTCGGTCAGCGTATCACCGCCGATCATCGCCGCCAGCAGCAGCCCGTCGGGTCTGAGCGCGCGCCGGATTTGCGCCAGCACGCCGGGCAGATCGTTGACGAACTGGAAGGCGAGCGCCGACAGCGCGAGGTCGATCGATCCCGGCGCGAGCGGCAGCGCCTCGTCGGCCGAATCCGCAGGCGCCACGCGGGTCAACGACCCCGCCTCCAAGGACGCGCGCAGGCCATGTCCCGGGGTCCAGATGTCGGCGATGTCGACGAAGCGGCGCTTGACCGCGGCAAGCCGTTCTTCCATGTCCTCGGTGACGCGATCGAGCAGAAACTGCACGGGCCCCGCAGCCTGCGCACGGCGCTGCCGCGCAACCAGGAGCGCGCGGTCGAACAGGCGGGGCGTCGTGTTCAAGTCCGTCGACATGATGGCTGGTTACGCCCCTCAGCCGGCATCTGGCAACCAATCATGAGAGCTTGAGCGGGCGGGATGCCGGCGTTAGCCTGGATGGATGTCCGCCAGCACGCTCCTGTCCGGTTCATTTTCCCATTCCTGGCGCGCCGCGCTGTCGGCGGGACGCGCGGCGTGGCGGCTCGCGCTCGACATCGCGCTGCCGACCTTGTGCATTTCCTGCCGCGAGCCGGTTCACGGCGAGGGCGTTTGCGCCACCTGCTGGTCAAAGCTCTCCTTCATCGCAAGACCCTATTGTCCGCGGCTCGGCATTCCCTTCGTCTACGACCCCGGCCCGGAGTTGCTCTCGATGGAGGCGATCGCGAGCCCCCCGGCCTATCATCGCGCCCGCGCCGCGGTGCGCTATGACGAGGTCGCACGCACTTTGGTCCATGCTCTCAAATACCAGGACCGCACTGACCTCGCGCCGATCATGGGCCGCTGGATGGCGCGTGCCGGCGCGGAACTGCTCGAACAGGCCGACATGCTGATTCCGGTACCGCTGCACTGGCGGCGCGGCTTTGGCCGCCGCTACAACCAATCGGGGTTGCTGGCGCGCGCCATCGCACGGCACAGCGGCGTCGCGCTGAACGGCGAGGCGCTGGGCCGGGTGCGCGCGACCGAGCAGCAGGTCGGATTGTCGCGCACCCAGCGGGCCAGCAATGTGCAGGGCGCATTTCAGGTATCCACTGGCCGGCAGGCCGACGTCGCGGGACGGCATGTCGTGCTGGTCGACGACGTCCTGACCTCAGGGGCGACCGTGGATGCATGTGCGCGGGCACTGCTTAGGGCGAAGGCGGCCCATGTCGACGTCGTGGTCTTCGCCCGGGTTGTAGATGGGCCCCGCTCTCCCATATAATCCACCTTCTGCGGCAAATCGGAGCATCGGAAGCGCGACATGACGGAGGCCATCGAAATCTACACGCGTCCGGGCTGCGGCTATTGCAGCGCCGCCAAGTCGCTGCTCGCCCGCAAAAAGGCCGTCTTCACCGAATATGACGCCGGCAAGGACCCGTCATCGCGGCAGGCGATGTATGACCGCGCCGGACATGGCGCGACCTTCCCGCAGATCTTCATCGGCGACAAGCATGTCGGCGGCTGCGACGAGCTCTACGCGCTGGACCGCGCCGGCAAGCTCGATCCACTGCTCGCGGAAGTGAAGAACGGCACATGAGCGCGAACACGACCTTCACGGCGGCGGTGGTGCAGATGCGCACCTCGCTGCTGCCCGAACCGAGCCTCGAACAGGGCATGACGCTGATCCGCGAGGCGGCGGCGCAGGGCGCCGATTATGTGCTGACGCCCGAGGTCAGCAACATGATGCAGCTGAACCGCAAGGCGCTGTTCGAGCAGCTAAAGACCGAAGATGACGATCCATCGCTGAAAGCCTATCGCGCGCTTGCGGCCGAGCTGAAGATCCATCTCCATATCGGCTCGCTGGCGCTGCGCTTCTCGCCGGAGAAGGCAGTCAACCGCTCGTTCCTGATCGGCCCCGACGGCGCGCTGCGGGCGAGCTACGACAAGATCCACATGTTCGACATCGAGCTGCCCGACGGCGAGAGCTATCGCGAGTCGGCCAACTACCAGCCCGGCGAGACCGCCGTGATGTCCGACCTGCCGTGGGGCCGCATTGGTCTTTCGATCTGCTACGACGTGCGCTTCCCGGCGCTGTATCGCGCGCTTGCCGAGGGCGGCGCCTCGTTCCTGACCGTGCCCTCCGCCTTCACCCGCAAGACCGGCGAGGCGCATTGGCACACCCTCTTGCGCGCCCGCGCCATCGAGAACGGCTGTTTCGTGTTCGCCGCCGCCCAGGGCGGGCTGCATGAGAACAAGCGCGAGACGTTCGGGCACTCGCTGATCGTCGATCCATGGGGCACGGTGCTGGCGGAAGGCGGGATCGACCCCGGCGTCTTCCTCGCTGAAATCGATCCTGCGAAGGTCGGTACTGCGCGGAAAGCCATTCCCTCGCTGCAGCATGGCCGCCGTTTCACCCTCGCCGATCCCAAAGCCGGCCCCGACTACCTGCATCTGGTGCGGGGATCGGCATGATCCGCTACGCGCTTCGCTGCGGGGGCGATCACACCTTCGAAAGCTGGTTCCAGGACTCCGCGGCCTACGACGCGCAGGTTCGGCGCAAGCTCGTGACCTGCCCGGTCTGCAATTCGACCGAGATCGAGAAGGCGATCATGGCGCCGCGGATCGTGGGCCGGAAGGAGCGCGCCAAGGAAACGCCTCCGCCGCCCCAGTCACCCACCGTGACCGAGCCCCCGGCCGCTGAATCGACGCCGCTGATGATGGCGCAGGAGCGGGAGCTGCGCGCCAAGCTGAAGGAATTGCGCGATCACATCGTCAAGAACGCCGACAATGTCGGCGAGCGCTTCCCCAACGAGGCGCGCAAGATGCATTACGGCGAGATCGAACACCGCCCGATCTATGGCGAGGCTTCGAACGAGGAGGCGCGTGCGCTGATCGAAGAGGGTGTCGAGGTGTCACCGCTGCCGGTGCTGCCCGACGATCGGAATTGATTCTGCACGTCATTCCGGCGCACGCGAAGCGTGAACCCGGAATCTCCCGCCGCAATCTCCAGATTCCGGGTGCGCTCGTTTTACTCGCGCCCCGGAATGACGATCAACGAAGGACTGTGTGAGCGACGTGTCTTCCTCCTGGCAGATCTGGGCGCTGCTGTCGGCCGCCTTCGCGGCGCTGACGGCGATTTTCGCCAAAGTCGGTGTCGAGGGCATCAACTCCGATCTCGCCACGTTGATCCGCACCGCCATCGTGCTGGCTGCTCTTGCGCTGATCCTGTTCGCAACCGGCCAGCTCTCCAATCCCGGCCCAATGTCGGGCAAGAGCTGGCTGTTCCTGCTGCTGTCCGGGCTCGGCACCGGTGCATCGTGGCTGTGCTATTTTCGCGCGCTGAAACTCGGGCCGGCGACGCTGGTGGCGCCGATCGACAAATTGAGCGTGGTGCTGGTGGCGGTGTTCGGCGTGGTGTTTCTCGGCGAACGGCCTTCGCTCTATGGCTGGATCGGCATCGCCCTGATCGCGACCGGCGCGGTGCTGATCGCGGTGAAAGCATAGCGCTCAGGCCGAGACCAGCAGCCCGACGCCGGCGACGATCAGCACGATGCCGACAAGCTCCCGCGCCGAGGCCCGTTGTTTGAACTGATAGTGCGACACGGCCTGCGCGAACAGCACCTCGACGAGCGCCAGCGTCCGGACATTTGCCGCCGCGGTCAGCGCAAAGGCCAGGAACCAGAACTGCGACGAGAACGCGCCCATGAAGCCGGCAAACATCGACGATCGCCACAGGCGAAAAATCTTCTGCAGCACGTCGGGCGCCCGCGCCAGCAGATAGATCGTCAGGACCAGCGTCTGCAGGAACAGCCCGAGCACCAGCGTGAACGATGCCGCAGTCACGAACGAGACGCCCTTGACCGTGATGATGGCGCCGCGGAAGCCGACCGCCGACAGCGCAAACGTGGCGGCGGCCGCGAGGCCGAGCACGGTCGGCCGGAGCTCGGCGAGGCCCTTTTCGCCCCCGGACCGCAGCGCCGTGACGATCACACCAATGGTCGCAATCAGGATCGCCGCCATTTTGGCGAGCGTCAGATGGTCGCCGAGGAAAACGAAGCCAAATATCGCGGTCTGGATCGCCTCGGTCTTGAGATAGGCGGTGGTCGCCACGAAGGACCGGTCGTTCATCGCGAGCAGCATCAAGCCGGTGCCGACGATCTGGCTCATCGCACCCAGCACCAGCCACGGCCAGAACGCCGCGGTCGGATGCGGCAGCGCGTCGCCGGACGCCGCGAGCATGGCGGCAAAGAACAGGATCGCGAACGGGAAGCCGAACAGGAAGCGGATATTGGTAGCGCCCCAGGTGCCGAGCGGACCGGTCAACTGCCGCTGCATCGCGTTGCGCGCGACCTGCCCGAGCGCGGCGATCAGCGTGAAGGGAATCCACAGCGTGGCGACGGAGAACATGGGGAATGATGCCGGCTGAAAGGGCGGCCACCGTGCCGGGTGCGATGAATGCGGTCAACCGGGCTGCTGCATGACAGGATTGCGCCGCCGATCAAGAACTCCGCTGTCGTCCCTGCGAAAGCAGGGACCCATAACCACAGGGGATCGTTTTGAAGATAGCAGCCAACGGCCGTGCAGCCCCATTGAGAGAATCCGCGGTATGGGTCCCTGCGTTCGCAGAGACGACAGCGGGGGATGTGGCGCCCTATGCGTCACGTCAACAAGTCGCTGAGATCGCGCCATTCGAGGTTGTCACGCTCGATCAACTCGATCTTCCAGTCCCGCTTCCACTTCTTTAGTTGCTTTTCGCGCGCAATTGCCTCTTCGGCCCGTTCGTATTCCTCTACATACACGAGCCGAAACACCTCGTGTTTCTTGACAAAGGACGACCCCTGCCCGTTGCGGTGCTGCTCCAACCGTTTCCGGACAGAATTGGTTACCCCGATGTACAAGGTGCCGTGTCGGCGACTTGCGAGGATGTATACGTAATACATGGCAAGCTCCGGCAAGTGGCGAACCTTTATGAGTTCAACTACCACGACGGCCGGTGGCTATGGGTCCCTGCTTGCGCGGGGACGACAGTTATTATTGCGAAGGCTTCTCGCGACCTCCCTCACACCATCTGTTCGGCGACCACCATGTAATTCACGTCCATGTCGGTGGAGAGGCCCCATTTGTCGGCGAAGGGATTGTAGACCACGCCGCTCTGCTCGGTGACGACGAGGCGGTTGTCGAGCAGATGCTTCGTCAGTTCGTCGGGGGTGACGAACTTGCTCCACTGGTGGGTACCGCGCGGCAGCCAGCGCAGCACATATTCGGCGCCGACGATCGCGAGCGCAAAGCTCTTCCAGTTGCGGTTCAGCGTCGAGGCCACCATCATCCCGCCCGGCTTGAGCATCGCGGCGCAGCGGCCGAGGAAGACGCCGACATCGGTGACGTGCTCGACCACCTCCATCGCCAGCACGATGTCGAAGCGCTCGCGCGCATCCATGTCTTCCAGCGTGGTGATGCGATAGTCGATCGACAGATGCCCCTTCTCCGCATGCAGCCTGGCGGCCGCGATGTTCTTCGCCGCCGGATCGATCCCGACCACGTCGGCGCCGAGCCGGGTGAACGGCTCGCACAACAGGCCGGCGCCGCAGCCGATGTCGAGCATACGCAGGCCGCTCAGGCAGTTCAGGCTCTTGGCGTTGCGCTCGAACTTGCGGCAGGCGGCGTCGCGGATATAGGCAAGCCGCAGCGGGTTGATCCTGTGCAACGGGGCCATCTTGCCGTTGGGGTCCCACCATTCGGCGGACAGTTTCGAGAATTTGGCGATCTCGGCCGGATCGACCGTCGAGCCGGGTCCGCCGGCTCCGAGGTTGCGAGTGTCCTCTGACATGGCCATGCGATGGGCTTCCTAGCGCGCGGTGATGGCGTTGCGAAACGCCAGCGGCGAGGCGATCGTCGAAATGGTCTCCCGGCCCTCGCCGACGCCGAGGATCGTCACGTTGCCGTAATCGAAGACTCGCCCCGCGATGCTCTGATCGACGTCGACGCTCTCGACCTTGTCGAGCGCTATTTCGAAAGTGTGCCGCTGGATGAACCCGGTCTTGTGGACAACGCGCCGGTTGGTCACGTCGGTCTCGGTGGTCAGGCGATGGAACCAGGCCCTGACGGTCAAATACAGCGCCACCAGCGCAACCACGACGGCGGACGCCAGCGCCAGCATCGTGACGCTCTGGACCGTCGTCTCCCGGGACAGGATGAGCAGGACCAGCGCGACGATCCAGGCCGCGATGGCGGGCAGATAGAATATCCAGTGCGCATTGGTCGAATAGAGAACTTTCTCGCCGGGTTGCAGGATCTCGTCGATATACCGTCCCATACCTACCCTCACTTGACCGCCGCGACCGATCCCCAGGAACCAGCTTGCCCCCGGCCGCCGCGCTATGTATACGCGCGTTTCAGTCTTGGCGCCTACGGTTTCCCGCAGGTAAAAAATTATCCCCTTGAAGGAACATACACCTCGTCATGAGCCGCCTCGTGATGAAATTCGGCGGCACATCCGTCGCCAATATCGAACGCATCCGCAACGTCGCGCGTCATGTGAAGCGCGAGGTCGATGCCGGCCATGACGTGGCCGTGGTCGTATCGGCAATGGCCGGCAAGACCAACGAACTAGTGGAGTGGTGCCGCGACGCCTCGGCGATGCACGATGCGCGCGAATATGACGCCGTGGTCGCCTCGGGCGAGCAGGTCACCTCGGGGTTGCTCGCGATCGTGCTGCAGAACATGGGTATTCAGGCACGCTCGTGGCAGGGCTGGCAGATCCCGATCAAGACCAGCGATGCCCATGCCTCGGCCCGCATCGTCGACATCGACGGCTCGGAGCTGATGAAGCGATTCAAGGACCGCAAGGAGGTCGCCGTGATCGCCGGCTTCCAGGGCATCAACCCGCAGACCGGACGGATCACGACGCTCGGGCGCGGCGGATCGGATACCTCGGCCGTCGCCATCGCGGCCGCGATCCGCGCCGACCGCTGCGACATCTATACCGACGTCGACGGCGTCTATACCACCGACCCGCGCGTGGTTCCGAAGGCGCGCCGGCTCGACAAGATCGCGTTCGAGGACATGCTGGAGCTGGCCTCGCTGGGCGCCAAAGTGCTGCAGGTCCGCTCGGTCGAGCTCGGCATGGTGCACAACATGCCGATCTTCGTCCGCTCGAGCTTCGACAAACCCGAGGATGTCGACCCGCACGCCAATCAGCCGCCGGGCACGCTGATCTGCAGCGAGGAGGAAATCATGGAAAGCCACGTCGTCACCGGCATCGCCTTCTCCAAGGACGAGGCTCAGATCTCGCTGCGCCAGATCGAGGACAAGCCGGGGGTGGCCGCCTCGATCTTCGGCCCGCTGGCGGCGGCCAATATCAATGTCGACATGATCGTGCAGAACGTGTCGGAGGACGGCAAGACCACCGATCTGACCTTTACCGTTCCCGCCTCGGACTACGGCCGCGCCCGCGACACCATTACCGCGGCCAAGGGCAAGATCGGATATGCTCGGCTCGACACCGCGAACGACGTCTCGAAGGTTTCGGTGATCGGCAGCGGCATGCGCAGCCATGCCGGCGTCGCCGCAAAGGCCTTCGCCGCGCTCGCCGGGCGCAATATCAACATCCGCGCCATCACCACATCGGAGATTAAATTCTCGGTCCTGATTGATGCGGCCTATACCGAGCTTGCGGTCCGCACACTACATAGCCTCTACGGGCTGGATCAGGCTTAGAAGAACTGTCTCCATCGGCGCGCCGGCGGGAAGAGCCCTGGCGGCACGAACGCTTCGCAGGCGCAAAAGCGGCGTCGGCGGCGAAGTTCCTTGGGCTGCTCATTGGCAGGCGTTTTGCTTGGCAAAACAAGCGCCAATTCGCTATACGGCCAAGGATAGGGCAACGTCGCGGTGGATTTGACATTCGCTCGAGTAGCCGCCGTAAATTCGCATTGGCGAATGGCGGCGGCCGATGATTAAGATTGTAGTTTTTCCCGAGGTCAGCGCCAGCTTCCGGCGATGCGCCGGGCTGGCTTTCAGGAGGGGGACGAAGGCAGATGCGAAGCACGTCGGGAGGTCCCCGCGTCCTGTTGAGACGGCTTCGCGAAACCATGGCGGAGCAAGTCAGCGCACAGGAACGATTGGACAAGATCGTGGTGCTGATCGCGGCCAACATGGTCGCCGAGGTCTGCTCGGTTTACGTGCTTCGGATCGACAACACACTCGAGCTCTACGCCACCGAGGGGCTCAATCGCACCGCGGTGCACCGCACGGTGCTAAGCGCCCATGAGGGCCTGGTCGGCCTGGTGGCGAGCGAGGCGACGCCGCTCAACCTGAGCGATGCCCAGAGCCACCCGGCCTTCTCGTTCCGTCCCGAGACCGGCGAGGAAATCTACCACTCCTTCCTCGGCGTGCCGATCCTGCGCGCCGGCAACACGCTCGGCGTGCTGGTGGTGCAGAACCGCGCCAAGCGCACCTATGTCGAGGAGGAGGTCGAGGCGCTGCAGACCACCGCGATGGTGCTCGCCGAGATGATCGCCTCGGGAGAGCTCGCCGCACTGGCCCAGCC
>NZ_JAFATE010000823.1 GCF_019244115.1 Bradyrhizobium sp. | reverse complement strand
CAAGCTGCGAAGCCCCGCCAAGCCGGGAAACCACTCTCGTCCAGTCTTCGTTTACAAGTGATTCGTGACTCATCTCGTGTTGGAATCACGAGCGTTTCCAATACGCAAGACCAAACTTAACGCCTATGCGGCCTTCCCTGCGCCCTCTCGATTTCAGAGGGACGCGATCGACGCACAGCCCGGACGCAATCGCGCCGCGGGAATGCGACGACGTGGCTCGGGACGACCCGCATCATTCTCAACGGTCATGCCCCGCCTTGAGCGGGCATCCAGTATTCCAGAGGCGTCTCGATCGAGCACTGCCGTCTCTGGAATAAGGGATCGCCCGGCCAAAGCCGGGCGATGATCATAATGATGGGCTGTTTGACATGTGAATCAGCGTGGCGCATTCCGGCGCTGGCGAGCATCGCGTGGGCAAAGGCACGCCAGCGCCATTCTCAACTGACGCCGTCGGCTGCTTTCGGCGATTTACTTGTAATATCCGACGCCGCAGCCCAGATCGCCCGCTTTGGTAACGAAACTCACCTTTTGCACCGGTGTCTTGTCGGCGCCCGGCCTTGGAAACATGTAGCTGACCTCGGTGATCTGACCTTCCGGCTTCTGCGCCGCGGCGTGGAGGTCCGGGCCATACACCTTGCCGGTGGCGTCCTTGAGGGCCCTGATATCTGTGCCCAAAAATTGTTTTGCATTGTTGCTGGCGACCGCAAGGATTTTTCCGTCACCGAGGTCGAAGCAGAACGGATAGATGTCGCGGTCCAGAAATCCACCTTCTCCCTTGTTGATCAGGTCAAGCGTTTTGGTCTTGTCCGCCTTTACTGCGGCGGCCGCTTTCAGCAGCATGGCTTTGGCCTCGTCGGCTGTGCCGAACTGCCCCTCTGCGAAAGCTGCCGGCGAGACCACAAGGACCGCGGCCGACGCCGCAGCGATCATCAATGTGCGAACCATGGGTTTCCTCCTGTAGGACAGGCGGACGCTGACGGCGTGCGCCCGAGCAGAATGCGGATGCCGGGACACCGGCAATACAGGTGTAGGTTTTAAGCCTTTGGAATGATCGCCTGCCGACAGCACTCACACTGCATTCATATGACGGGATCTCGGCATGTCCCGACGGGGCAGCTCCCGGGTCGATCGTCTTGTCCTGTGCTTCGAAAAAAAGCGCAATCTCCCGCACGAAGGCGGCCTCAAATTACGTCGATAGAAAAAGATACAGGACCCCGCTCAGCAGGGCGATGATCCAGACGTACCAACCGACCAGTAGCCATACGTCGCGGGACATGACCGAGCGTCCGGCAGACAGCCTCGTCAGGATTGATCTAGATCAATGGTCCGGCGCGGCCGGACCAGGCGCTTCTCTGGCCTTTCGCCCACCATCGCACCGCCACCGCGAGCCATCGGAGCGATGCGCCTCCTAACAAGCCTCGCCTTACTCCGGCTGGTTGAGCTGTGCCATCGGAACGGGACCCTGGCCGGCGCGCGGGCCGTCGCGGCCTTTCAGCATCTCCTTCAGATAGGCGACGTTGGCAGCCGCCTCCTCCGGCGGCAGATCGGCCTTGACGATGCTTTCGGCCTCAGTGAAGCGGCCCTGCAAGCCGACCACGAGCGCGAGGTTCTGCCGCACCCGGCCATCGGCCTTGGTGCTGGCGTAGGCCTGCCGCAGCGTCGCTTCCGCCTTCGGCAGGTCTTTTGCGAGCATGTAGGAGAGGCCGAGATTGGACAGCACGGTCGGCTCGCCGGGCACGATTTTCAGCGCGCTCGCATAATAGCGCCGCGCCTCGTCGTGCCGGTTCATCTGGTCGAGCACGGCGCCCTGCACCGAGAGGATGCGCCAGTCCGGATTGTCGGGCGAATGGGCGCGCGAGAGCACGTCAAACGCCTGCTGGAAATTGCCGTTGTCGGCGAGTGCGCGGCCATAGGCCGCCAGAATGGCCTTGTTGCCGGGATTGGCGATGGTCGCCTGCTCCAGCACGGCGGCCGCCTGGGCGCGCTGCCCGTTGGCGCGCAGCGCCTGGCCATAGGCGATGGCGGCGTCGGCATTTTTCGGGTTGGCGCGATAGCGCTCGCCATCGACATCGATCGCGCGCTGCGGATCGCTGACCGGGGCGGCCTCCGCCTTCGGCCCCAGTGACCCCGTGATGTCCGACATGGTGGTCTGGCAGCCGCCGAGGCTCGAAGCCACAAGCGCGGTCACGGCCGCTGATGCAAGAAGCCGGGCAGGACGAGATTGCATGTCACATTGACTCGGGGAACGACGGGAACGAGGCGGATGTCACAGCAATAAACCGTTAACGCTAACGTCGGGTTAATGGCGACAAAGCGCGCAGTGGCAGCGGTTCGCGTGACGAAAGCGCGTCAAAAGCTGCGCTCGGCGACGGGTGCGATGTCCGCAGCCTTCGATTTTCGCGGCAGGCTCTTCCAGTTTACAAAGCGGTTGCGGCCGCGGGATTTTGCCGCGTAGAGCGCGTCGTCGGCCCGCTTGACGAGATCGGCGAGCGCGCAAGGGGCGCGGCCGAGCGTGGCGATCCCGATCGAGATCGTGACGCGGCCGCCGCCCGGCAGCCAGTCCCTGACGCCGGCAATCGCGACCCTGACCTGCTCGGCCCAGTACTCGACTTCGACGTCGCCGGCCCCGACCAGCAGGATGCAAAACTCCTCGCCGCCATAGCGGCCGAGCAGATGCGGCGGCCTGCAGCATTCCTTGAGCAGGCCCGCGAGCCCGATCAGGACTCCGTCACCCACGAGATGTCCGAACTCGTCGTTGACCGCCTTGAAGTGGTCCGCATCGATCATGACGAAGGAGAGCTGCTGGCCCGCGGCAAGCGCAACCGACAACAACCGCTCCGCCTGCTCGAAGAAGGTACGCCGGTTGAGGCAGCCGGTCAGCGGATCGCTGGAGGCAAGCCGCGTGAGCTTTTCGTTCTGTTCGGAGATTTTGGCCTGCGACAGATGCAGCTGGTGGATCGACGCCTTGAGCTGCTCGTTGGTCCGATGCATCGCGGTGACGTCGTCGAAGGTCGCGATCACGCCGCGCGCAACGCCCTTGCCATCGACGATGCAGGTTGCGTTGACGATCAGCCGCTGCATTTCGCCGGCGGAATCGCGAATGCCCATCGCGGTGCCCAGCACCGAATGCCCGGTCTGCATCGCGATCCGCCACGGCAGCTGCTCGCCCGCCAGCGGCTGCGCCGCCTGCGACAGCCACGGTAGGTCGCTCGCGGAACGTCCGAGCTCCGGATCGAAGTTTTTCGGCATCTTGTCGGCGAAGGCGCGGTTCGCCATCAGCATACGCTCCTCGTCATCCAGGATGAGGACGCCTTCGGCCAGCGTGTCGAACGCCGCCTTCACCCGGTCGGGAACGGCGCGGCCCGGATCGAGCTCGCGCAGCGCGCGCGCCAGCACGAAATAGTAGCCGGCAAAGCCGGCGCCGGCGATGAAGCCGATGAAGATCAGCAGTTTTGATGGCAGGCCGAACAGCATCGAATCGTCGCGCAGCGGGGCGAACGCGATCTCGATCCGGCCGGCCGGCGTATCGCCGTTCAGGAGAGGGACCTGCATGAGTGTTGGCGTCGACATGCCAGCCGGCGGATCCTGCCAATGCTGGACGTGATCTTTCGAGGACGCTGTGAGGTGGCCCTCGGCGTCGCGGATGCCGATCGACAGGATGTCGGGGCTGCGCTCCACGACGGAATCGATCGTCTCCTGCACGGCCGCGGCTTGGTTGCGGCTGGCGAGGCTCGCGAGCTGCACCGCGAGCGCGCCGGACAGCGTGGCGCG
>NZ_JAFATE010000754.1 GCF_019244115.1 Bradyrhizobium sp. | reverse complement strand
CTCTATGTCGAGGAGTTGATCGGGCCGGACACCGTCAACACCATGCCGCCGGCGACACTCGAGGCGTTTCGCGACCATGGCCGCCTGCGCAACAGCCTCGAGGAAAACATCCACGACGCCGAGCATACGCTGGCCGAACTCGAACAGGCCGGCATCTCGCTCGACGAGATCACCGCCGACCTCGTCGAGGATGGCGTCAAACTGTTCGCCGATGCCGCCGACAAGCTTTTGGGCGCGGTCGCCCACAAGCGCGCGGCCGTGCTGGGCACCGGCCTCGACCGCCAGCAGATGGCGCTCGCGGACGACATCGGCAAGGCCGTCGACAAGGCCGCCGAGGAATGGCGCGCCTCGGCCAAGGTGCGCAGGCTCTGGCAGCGCGACAATTCGGTGTGGACCGGACAGGACGAAGATAGATGGCTCGGCTGGCTGACCAGCCCAGAGGCGGCCGATATCGCCGACTACGAGGATTTCGCCAAGCGGGTGAAGGGCCAGAAATTTTCCGACGCGGTCGTGCTCGGCATGGGCGGATCGAGCCTCGGCCCGGAGGTGCTGGCGCGGACCTTTGCAAAAAAATCCGGCTTTCCGAAACTGCACGTGCTCGACTCGACGGACCCAGCCCAGGTGCGCCACCTGGAAGAGAAGATCGACATCGCCCGCACGCTGTTCATCGTCTCCTCGAAGTCGGGCGGCACCACCGAACCGAACGCGATGAAGGACTATTTCTTCGCGCGCGTCAGTGAAGCGATCGGAGGCGACAAGGCCGGCCACCGCTTCATTGCCGTGACCGATCCCGGCTCCTCGCTGGAGAAAGCCGCAAAAGAGCTCGGCTATGCGCGCGTATTCTACGGCGACCCCACGATCGGCGGCCGCTACTCGGTGCTGTCGCCGTTCGGCCTGGTGCCGGCGGCGACCGCAGGGATCAGCGTGCGGAGCCTGATCCAGCACGCGCGCGCCATGGCGCGCTCCTGCGGCGCGGACGTGCCGCCTGCGGAAAATCCCGGCGTCAAGCTTGGCCTCGCGATCGGGCTCGCTGGGCTCGAAGGCCGCGACAAGGTGACTATCCTGTCGTCGGCCGCTATCGCCGATTTCGGTGCCTGGGCGGAGCAGCTGATTGCCGAATCCACCGGCAAGGAAGGCAAGGGATTGATCCCGATCGACGGCGAACCGCTGGGCGCGGCCTCGGTGTACGGAAGCGATCGCTTCTTCATCGACATCAGGACCGAGGACGAGTCCGATGCCGAACATGATGACAAGCTCGCCGCGCTGGAGCAGGCCGGCCATCCCGTGGTCCGGATCGTGATGAAATCGGCCGACCACATCGGACAGGAGTTTTTCCGCTTCGAGATCGCAACCGCCGTGGCGGGCAGCGTTCTCGGCATCAACCCGTTCGACCAGCCCGACGTCGAATCGGCAAAAATCAAGACGCGCGAACTGACGGCCGCCTTTGAAAAGACCGGCGCGCTGCCGACGGAGACGCCTGCCCTCTCCACGCCGGAGGCCGATCTTTACACCGACGACGCCAATGTGGCGGCACTGCGAGAGAAGGGCGCCGATGGCAGCCTGGCGTCCTGGCTGAAGGCCCACCTCGCCCGCGCCGAAGAGGGCGACTATGTCGCGCTGCTGGCCTATGTCGAGCACAACGCTGCGCATATGGATACGCTGCAGGCCGTTCGGCTTGCAGTTCGCGACCAGCGTCATCTCGCCACTTGCGCGCAGTTCGGCCCGCGCTTCCTGCATTCGACCGGCCAGGCCTACAAGGGCGGTCCGGACGAAGGCGTCTTCCTGCAGATCACCGCCGACGATGCAAGCGACCTTCCGATCCCCGGACAGGAAGCGAGCTTTGGCGTCATCAAGGCGGCGCAGGCGCGCGGCGATTTCGACGTGCTCACCGAACGCGGCCGCCGCGCCCTGCGGGTGCATCTGAAAGGCAGCCTGAAATCCGGACTGAAGCTGCTGGATGACGCGATCTCCGAAGCTCTGAACTGAGAACAGGGACAAGAACATGCAGCTCGGCATGATCGGCCTGGGGCGGATGGGCGGCAACATCGTTCGCCGCCTGCTAAAGAGCGGACATTCGGCTGTGGTCTATGACAAGGATCCGAAGTCCGTTGCGGCGCTTGTCGCCGAAGGCGCGGTTGGCGCAGCGACGCTGGAAGAGTTTACAGCCAAGCTCGACAAACCACGCACCGCCTGGGTGATGCTCCCGGCGGGCAAGATCACGGAAGCAACGATCGAAACCCTGTCGACGCTGATGCAGGCGGATGACGTCATCATCGACGGCGGCAATGCGTTCTGGCAGGACGACGTGCGGCGTGGCAAGGCGCTGCAGCCGCGCGGCATCCACTATCTCGATGTCGGCACATCCGGCGGCGTCTGGGGGCTCGATCGGGGTTATTGCATGATGATCGGCGGCGAGAAGGCGGTGGTCGAGCGTCTTGATCCGATTTTTGCGGCGCTCGCGCCCGGCCGCGGGGAGATTCCATCCACACCGTCGCGCGAGGGCCGTGATCCCCGCGTCGAGCGGGGCTACATCCATGCCGGTCCCGTGGGCGCGGGCCACTTCGTCAAGATGATCCACAACGGCATCGAATATGGCCTGATGCAGGCCTATGCCGAAGGCTTTGATATTCTTAAGAACGCGGGCAGCGAGGCGCTGCCGGCCGGGCACCGCTTCGACTTCGACCTCGCCGACATCGCAGAAGTGTGGCGGCGCGGCAGCGTGATTCCGTCCTGGCTGCTCGACCTCACTGCCTCGGCGCTGGCGAAAAATCCGACGCTGCAAAGCTATTCTGGTTTCGTCGAGGATTCCGGCGAGGGCCGCTGGACTGTCAATGCCGCCATCGACGAGGCGGTGGCGGCGGAAGTGCTGACTGCCGCGCTGTTCGCGCGTTTCCGCTCGCGCCAGGATCATACCTTCGCCGAAAAGATCCTTTCGGCAATGCGCGAGGGGTTTGGGGGCCACAAGGAGCCGCCGCATGATGCGGCAGGCAGCACCAGGAAGGCCTGATGTCGATGCCGGACGGCCAGCCAGCTCACCACAAGCCGGAGGCTTGCGCCTTCGTCATTTTTGGCGCCACAGGCGACCTCACCCACCGCCTCGTCATCCCGTCGCTCTACAACCTCGCTGCGTCAGGCCTGCTGCCCGACCCGTTCTGTGTTGTCGGCGTGACCCGCAGGCCGATGGAAAGCCGGGCCTTGCGCGACGGCTTCTTGAAGGGTCTGCACGAGTTCGCGACCCGTCGTGTGGACGACCGCATTGCCGAAAAACTGCTCGAATGCGTCACTGCCGTCGCGGCCGATCCCGCCGAACCGGAATCCTTCGGGGGGCTGAAGCAGCAACTCGAAAAGCTCGAAGCCGCGCGGAATACCGGCGGCAACCGCCTGTTCTATCTCGCCACTCCGCCCAATGCATTTGCGCCGATCGCGCGCGAACTCGGCCGCACCGGCCTCGTCAAGGAGGACGGCCGCGCGTGGCGGCGGCTCGTGGTCGAAAAACCGTTCGGAACCGATCTTGCATCCGCTGAGGCGCTGAATGCAAAGCTGCTCAAGATCCTGGACGAGCATCAGATCTACCGGATCGATCATTACCTCGGCAAGGAAACGGTGCAGAACATTCTGGTGCTGCGCTTTGCCAACGGCATGTTCGAGCCGATCTGGAACCGGCATCACATCGATCACGTGCAGATCATGGTGGACGAGAACCTCGGCGTCGGCCATCGCGGCAACTTCTATGACCAGACCGGCGCGCTGCGCGACATGGTGCCGAACCATCTGTTTCAGCTATTGTCGCTGGTCGCGATGGAGCCGCCGGCGCGCTTTGATGCCCACACCGTACGCACGGAAAAGGCCGAAGTGCTCCAGGCGATCCAGGTTCCGACCGCGGCCGAGGCGCTGAGAAATTCCGTGCGCGGCCAATACACCGCGGGTAGCGTCGATGGCGAAGAGATCATCGACTACCGCCGCATCAATGATGTCGGGCCGGACAGCATCACCGAAACCTTTGCCGCGCTGAAACTGACCATCGACAATTGGCGCTGGGCCGGCGTGCCGTTTTATCTGCGCACCGGCAAGGCGCTCGGGCACAAGCGCACCGAGGTGGCCATAAAATTCCGTCAGGCGCCGCTCTCGATGTTCGCCTGCACGCCGGTGGAAAAACTCGCGGAGAACTATCTCGTGGTCGGCATCGCGCCCAACGAAGGCATCACGCTGCAGTTCAACACAAAAGTCCCCGGCCCGGCCGTGATGGCGAGCGGGGTCGAGATGAAGTTTCGCTACAAGGACTATTTCAAGGCCGAGCCCTCGACCGGCTATGAGACGCTGATCTATGACTGCATGATCGGCGACAACATCTTGTTCCAGCGCGCCGATGGCGTCGAAGCCGGCTGGCGGGCGGTGCAGCCTTTCCTGGACGCCTGGAAGAAAGCCGGCGCCGATGGCCTGGAGTTCTATGCGGCGGGCAGCCAGGGACCGGAGGGGGCGTTCGACCTGATGAAACGCGATGGCCGCAAATGGCGGACGCTTGACCCATGACGACCTGCGCGCTGATCGTGATGGGGGTGTCCGGTTCAGGCAAGAGCACGGTCGGGGAAGCATTGGCCCAGCGCCTTACCTGGCGCTTCGAGGACGGCGACAAATTCCATCCCGCAAGCAACGTGACGAAGATGCACGCCGGCATTCCCCTGACCGATGACGATCGCTGGCCGTGGCTCAAGGCCATCGCGGATGAGATCGACCGGGGCTGCGAAGCCCGCTCACCCGCGGTCATCGCCTGCTCCGCGCTGAAGCGCGCCTATCGCGACGTGCTCGTCCACGGGCGAGGTGATGTCCGGATCATCTATCTCAGGGGCGACCAGGCCCTGATCGCGCGCCGGCTCGCGCAGCGAACGGGCCATTTCATGCCGCCCGGACTTTTGGCCAGCCAGTTTCAGACGCTGCAGCCTCCGAGCGACGACGAAGCCGCCATCGCCGTATCGATCGATGCGCCGGTCGCGGCGATCGTGGACGAGGTGGTCCATCAATTGCAGCCGGCGCCTGCCGAAACTCCTCACTCAACCGGAAATCCCGCATGACCCGCATCGCGCTCGTCGTCTCCGACGTCGACGGCACCCTGCTGACCAAGGACAAGACCATCACTGAGGCCGCCAGGCAGGCGGCACGCCGGATCCATGCCGCCGGCATCGGCTTCACCATCACCTCGAGCCGCCCGACCATCGGCATGCGTTTCCTGATCGAGCCGCTCGCGATCATGCTTCCGATCGGCCCATTCAACGGCAGCGCGATCGTCGACCCGCAGATGAACCCGATCGAACAGCATCTGATCCCGGTCGCCGCCGCCGAGCGCAGTATCGAGGTGCTGGAGCGGTATGGCGTCGACATCTGGCTGTTCACGCTCGATACCTGGTTCACGCGCAATGCCGCGGGCGAGTATGTGCCGCACGAGGTGCGGGCGATCCGGACCGAGCCGACCGTCGTCAAGGATTTTGCGCCATATGTGGCGCGGGCCTGCAAGATCGTCGGCGCCAGTTCGGATTTCGAGCTGCTCAGGCGCTGCGAGACCGACATGCGCGCAGCGCTGGGCGAACAGGCCACCGCGGTGCGCTCGCAGAACTACTATCTCGATATCACCCCGCCCGGCCGTGACAAGGGCACCTTCGTCGCCACCATGGCGCAGCGGCTCGGCATTTCCGTCGATGCGGTCGCGACCATCGGCGACATGGCAAACGACATCGCAATGTTTGCGGCCAGCGGTCTCTCGATTGCGATGGGCAACGCCCATGACGAAGTCAAGGCGCGGGCCAAACTGGTCACGGCCACGAACGAAGACGAAGGCTTTGCCAAGGCGATCGACATGATTTTGGAGCGCAGCGCGGCGGGCTAGAGAAGAAGAGTTGTGCTGCCGCGACACTGGCGGTCGGCGCCCTCTCCCCGCATGCGGGGAGACGTGAACCCCGTCCTGGTCAGGCCGACCTTTGTCTATCAGACCCGATGATCCGTTGGCGTAATGGCCGGGATTGTTGCATTCTCCGGGGATGCAAGCTCCCACAGCCACACGTTTTGCGCCCATGCACTGGATGTTCCGACCATCGATCAGGCGAAAGATCGTCGGCATCGCCGTCGGCCTGATCGTTCTCATGGTGCTCACCTCCGCCGTCTCGGCGTTCATGGCGGGAACGGTCGGCCATCTCCTCGACGAGCTCAATGACCGGTACTTCCCGGCCTACGATCACCTGGCGCGGGCTAACATCAAGTCGCTCGAGCGCGCCATCGCGCTGCGCCGGATGATGATCGCGAAGATGCAGCCGGAGCCCGACGAAGCGGGCTATGCCGCCCGCCTGAAGGCGTACCGGGAGGCAGACACCGAAGTCGAACGGGAGGGACAGGAGGCCCGGAAACTCATCAACGCCATCATCGACGACCCGACGACGCCATCCGACAACGCGGCGCTGGGACGGATCGACGACCGGATCGAGAACGCGATCGACGAGGCCCGCAAGCAGTTGAGCGAGCAATCAGCCCAGTTGCTTCGCCAGCTGGATGCAAAGGATTTTGCCGCGGTCAGGGAGACGCTCGAACGCGTCGATGCGATGCGCGACGAGTTCACCCAGAGGATCGACGCCATCCGCGCCGACATGCTGAAGCAGGTCTATGCGTCGAGCTCCGTCGTGATCCGCAATCAGCGCCGGGCCATGCTGATCTCGGTGATCGTGACCGCACTTGCCGCGACGATTGGACTCGGCTTCGCGCTTGTTGTTTCGAGCGGAATTACGCGGCCGGTGCGGCAGCTTCTGGAAGGCACGCGCCATGTCGAAGCCGGCGACCTCGACCGCCCGATCAGCGTCTCCACCGCGGACGAGATCGGCCAGCTCTCGCTCGCCTTCAACCGGATGGTCGAGCGGCTGCGGCGCAACGAACAGATCAGGGAGACGTTTGGCCGCTATTTCGATCCAAGAATCGTCGAGGGCATGATCGACAACCCGGCGCTTTCGACCACTCAGGGACAGCGCTGCGTCATGACGGTGCTGTTCTGCGACCTCAGGGGATTTTCGGCGCTCAGCGAGGGCGTCACGCCGCAGGGTCTGGTCAAGATCATCAATCATTACCTGACCACGATGTCCTCCCCGGTCCGCGTGCATCGGGGCATTCTCGACAAATATATCGGCGATGCCATCATGGCCTATTGGGGCCCGCCCTTCGTCGAAGCCGCCGAACAGGCCGAGCTCGCCTGCCGCGCCGCGGTCGACATGATCGACGCCGTGGCCACCCTGCGCAGGGAGCTGCCGGAGCTGCTCGACGTGCGGGCGATCCCGATGCAATGCGACGTCCGGATCGGGGTCGCCACCGGCGACGTGCTGGCCGGCAGCATCGGCTCGGCGTTCATGATGAGCTACACCGTGATGGGCGATGCGGTGAATCTGGCCTCACGCCTGGAGGCGGCGAACAAGGAATACGGCACCCGCTCGCTGGTCTCGGAGGGCGCGATCGCGACGGCAGGTGCATCCGTCGAGGTTCGCGAGGTCGACCGCCTGATCGTGTTCGGGCAGACGCGCCCGCAGGCCGTGTTCGAAATATTGGGACGGACGGGCGCGCTGACGCCGGCGCAGATGACTCTCCGCGAACACTATGCGCGAGGTCTCGCTGCCTACCGGAAGCAGCAGTGGGACGAGGCGCGCAAAGCGTTCGGCGCGGCGCTCGAGATCGCCCCGGACGACGGACCTTCGCTCACGCTCCTCAAACGCATCGACGTGTTCGAGCGCAAGCCACCCCCAGCCGACTGGGACGGCTCCTGGACGATGGAACATAAGTAGAGGTGGACTGATTCTACGGCAGGTTCGCTCTTGGGATGCGCTCGACTGCTTCCACGAACTCGTCATGCCCGCGACAAGCCCGCCATCACGACCGAAAAAACGTTGGAAGCCTTTTCGCCTGAGCTTGTGAGCTACGTCGAGCGCTGCATCGCGGGTTTCTCACTGGCATGCTTGGCGCGGCTGAGGTTTTGCGCGGTATTGATCAGCGCGATGTGCGTCAGCGCCTGCGGGAAATTACCGGTCTGCCGCCGCGCGCCGGGATCGTACTCTTCGGCAATCAGCCCGAGATCATTGGCGAGCGCGACCACGCGATCGAACAGCGCCTGGGCTTTTTCGGCATCCCCGCCCAGTACATAGGCATCGGCGAGCCACAGGCTGCAGGCCAGGAAAGCGCCCTCGATCGGCTGCACCTCCCGCGTCACCTCGCGGGGATCGTGCCGCAGCACAAAACCATCGCGCATCATGTGCTTCTCGATCGCCTGGACCGTGCCGCGGATGCGCGGATCGGTCGGCGGAAGGAAGCCGACGGCCGGCAGCAGCAGCACGCTCGCGTCCAGCATTTTCGAACCATAGGATTCGACGAAGGCATTCTGGCCGGGATCAAAACCCTTTTCGCAGACATCGTGGTGGATCGCATTGCACAGTTTTCGCCAGCGATCGCGCGGCGCCTTGAAGCCAAACGCGTCGGCGCTCTTCAGCGCGCGATCGAAGGCGACCCAGGCCATCACCTTGGAGAAGACATAGTGCCGTCCTGCCCCGCGCCGCTCCCAGATGCCGTGATCCGCCTCCTGCCAGACCTCGGCGAGGTGATCGAGCACCGCGCATTCGAGCGCCCAGGTGTTGTTATCGAGCTTCAGCTTGGTCATCCGCGACTGGTGGAATACGTCGAGCAGCTCGCCATAGACGTCGAGCTGCACTTGCGCATGCGCCGCGTTGCCGATTCGGACCGGTTTTGCGCCTTCGTAGCCGGGGAGCCAATTCGCCTCCCATTCCAGCAGGCGGCGCTGCCCCATGATGCCGTACATGATCTGCATGTTGTCAGGCGATCCGGCCACCGCGCGGAGCAGCCAGTTGTGCCAGGCGGAGGCTTCTTCGGTGTAACCCGAGTTCATCAGCGCAAGCAGCGTGAAGGTGGCGTCTCGCAGCCAGCAGAAACGATAGTCCCAGTTGCGCGCTCCGCCCAGCTTCTCCGGCAGTGAGGTGGTCGGAGCTGCGACGATGCCGCCGGTCGGCCCATAGGTCAGCGCCTTCAGCGTGATCAGCGAGCGCAGGACCAGATCGCGATAGTCGCCGTCATGGTTGCAGCGATCGCTCCACTCGGTCCAGAACCGCTCGGTCTCCTGCAGCGCGCGCGCCGGATCGATCGGTTTTGGCAGCGGCAGATGCGACGGGCCATAGGTCAGCACGAACGGGATGGTTTCGCCGGCCCCGATCTCGAAGTCGGCGACCGTGGTCATGTTTTCCCCCCGGGTTTCGACGGGCGTGCGCAGCACCGTCATGTCCTGTCCGCAGATCGCGAGCAGCGCGGAGCGATCCTCCGTTCGCTTGACCCAGGGAATGTCGCAGCCAAAGCCGAAGCGGATCACGAGCTCCATCCGCATCGCCATCCGGCCCTCGATGCCACGGACGAGGCGAACGACGTCGGAGGCCTCGCCGCGCGGCGGCATGAAATCGATCACGGCAACGATGCCGTCGGCCGTCTCGAAGCGGGTTTCCAGGATCAGGGTCTTGTCCCGGTAGCGACGCGCGACCCTGGCTGTCTCGTCCTTTGGGGCGATCAGCCATCGGCCGTTCCGCGCCGTGCCGAGGATCGCGGCAAAACAGGCGTCGGAATCGAAGGCTGGCCAGCATAGCCAGTCGATCGATCCGTTTCGGCCGACCAGAGCTGCGGTTTCGCAGTCGCCAATCAGTCCATAATCCTCGATCCTGCAGGGCATTCTGGCCCTTCCTGGAAACGGTGTTTCAACACGCTTAGTTCTTGGCGCGCTCGGCCGTCGCAGCTCTGAGCGCGGCGACGTCGACCGTAGCCTCGATTTCCCCCAGCGCGACCGGCAGACGCTGCCGCCAGTTCGGGTGCTCGTCGATGGTGCCGGGAATGTTGGGCTGCTCGACTACGCCAAGCAGATCCTCCAGCGCCACGGCCAGCAGGCGCGACGGCGTGCGCGCCAGAAAGCCGATCACCGAAGCGAAATCGTGCCTGTCGATGCTGTGCCCCTTGAGGATTTCGTCCAGCATGCCGAGCGCGCGCCAGCGCGCATCATCGGTTTCGCCGGGATCGATCCCGAGCCCGCGTTTCCGCTTCAGATCGCCGAAGGACCGCCAGCCGGCATAGGTCGACAGGTCGTGGGTGTTGAAGGTGATCAGCGCATTCGGCGCATAATGATCGAGGCCGAAGAAACGGCCATCATCGTCGCGCTCGAACAGCATCACCTTGTAGGACCAGATGTTCCAGTCAGCCATGTCATCGCGAAAGCCCGGCGGTACGGTGCCGAGATCCTCGCCAATGACAACGCAGCCATGGGCGACGCTCTCCTGTGCGATGACCGCGAGCAGCGCCTCCAGGGGCATCTGCACATAGGCGCCCTTCCTTGCCGGGAACCCATGCGGAATGAGGTAGAGCCGCTTCAATCCCAGCACGTGGTCGAGCCGGATCGCGCCGGCGTAACGCATCGACGCCCGCAGCATGTCGCGGAATGGCTCGAAGCAACGGAGTTCGAGACCGGCGGCGTTGAAGCCGGCCAGGCCCCAGTTCTGGCCAACCGTGTTCAGCGGGTCCGGCGGCGCGCCCACAGCGAGCGAGCGCGAGATCGCGGCCTGCTCGTTCCAGGCGTCAAAACCGTCGGACTGCACGCCGACGGCCACATCGAGGTAAAGGCCGACCTTCATGCCGAGCCGGTCGGCCTGCGCCTTGCAGGCGCGGAGCTGCCGGTCGGCCGTCCATTGCACATACTCCACGAACTCGATCTCATTCGCGTCCGCTCCCGCGCGCAGGCGGTCGCAAGCCGCCTGGTCCGGCCGCCGCCATTCCTGCGGCCATTCCCACCACGGCGTGTTGAAGCGGTGCCGCAGCACCTCGAAACAGGCGAAACGCTGCAGCAGCACGCCGCCTTCGGCGCGGAAATTCGCAAAATCCCGCAGGCGCTCCGGGGCGCGTTCGGCACGGAACGCCGCGAAGGCCGCGCGCAGCGCTTGCCATTTGAGCGCGGCGACGCCGGCATAGTCTACGACCGCACTGCGCCGCAGCGGCCCGAGATCATCGCTGCCGGGACCTGGCCGGTAGTCGCTGATCGTCTCGACATCGATGTAGAGCGGGTTCAAGAACAACCGGCTGTTCGGCGAGTAGGGGCTGCAATCGGTCGGCCGGTCATCAAACAGAGCATGCAGCGGATTGAGGCCGACACCATCGGCACCCAGGCGGCTTGCGAGTTCGATCAATGCCGAAAGATCGGTAAAATCACCGATGCCCCAATTGCGTGCAGATCTGACGCCGTACAACTGAACGGCCAGGAGCCAGCCCCGATTAAACTCGCCTCCAAAGGCGCGTTCCGGCGCAACCAGGAGTGGCACCTCTTCATCGGCGGACGCCGCATCCGTCATCCGCAGGCGATAGGAGCCGACCGGAAGATCCTGCGGCCAGACGATGACCCCCTCGTTGGTCACCCCCCGGGCAATCACCTTGCCGCCACCCGCGATCTCCCAACCCAGCGGAAGCCTGACCGCCTTGCTCAGTTCGGTCTGGCTCGCCCGCCCGCTGCGAACCACGACCGAACCTTCGATGATGTGGCGTGGTGTCCGGTTCGGGAAGGCATCGACGATGATTTTCAATGCCGTTTCGTCGGTGACGTGGCGTTGACCCTGACCGTCGAAAAATTCGGTGAGGATCCCGAGATCGCGGGCTTGGGCGGAAAGGTTCATTCGGCACACGGTTTTGTAGGTAAGGACGTCAGGAATCCAGTGGATTCCCGAGGTTGCGTAGGGCGATAGCCATACCCAACTCTTGGCAGGCAACGCGGTTCCCCGTGGGAACCAATCGCCACCAAACGGCATTCTAGAGAGTTCTGCAATCTCTGTCTTCGCGCTGGTGGTCCGTTCCAACATTCGCGCACCATCAACGCGGGCACGTTTGCGAATGTTTGAATCGAAGGACCACCCGCAAGCGATTATGGTGGTGGGACTTCGGATTGGCGTTCGCTTCGAGGGCTCGCGGAAATGGTTGAGCGAACGTCAAATCCGCTCCATCACCGAAGCGGGGGCGTATCTAAA
>NZ_JAFATE010000624.1 GCF_019244115.1 Bradyrhizobium sp. | reverse complement strand
AACGCGAGGTGCGCTTGATGCAGCTCGGCGCCGGACACACCTCGGGCGATATCGTCGCCTGGGTGCCGGACGCCGAGGTGATGCTGTCAGGCGACCTGATCGAATATCATTCGGCCTGCTATTGCGGCGACGCGTATTTGCGCGAATGGCCGGCGACGCTGAACGAGATCTTGGCCTTCAATCCGAAGGCGATTGCGCCCGGCCGCGGCGACGCGCTGAAGGGTGCGGAGACGGTCCGCGAGGCGATCGCGATGACCCGCGATTTCGTCACCACGCTTTATGGCGCGGCGGAAATGTCAGTCGCCAAGGGCCGCAGCCTGAAGGAGTCGATGGCGGCGACGCGCGCAGTGATGGATCCGAAATTCGAAAAGTTCGCGATCTACGAGCATTGCCTGCCGTTCAACGTCTCGCGCGCCTATGACGAGGCCTCCGGCATCGACGATCCCGTGATCTGGACCGACAAGCGCGATCGCGAAATGTGGGCCGCCCTGCAAGGAGGATAGAGATGAACATCAACACCTCTCCGGCAACCCTTGGCAAGAGCTCGGCACAGGTCACGCCGGGCTACATGTCGGGCTTCGGCAACTCATTCGAGACCGAGGCGTTGCCCGGAGCGCTGCCGATCGGGCGCAACTCGCCGCAGCGCTGTGCCTACGGGCTCTATGCCGAGCAACTCTCCGGCTCGCCCTTCACCGCACCGCGCGGCACCAATGAGCGCTCCTGGCTCTATCGCATCCGCCCGTCAGTGCGGCATTCCGGCCGTTTTGCGCGGGTCGACGCCGGGCTGTGGCGCACCGCGCCGTGCCACGAGCAGGAACTCGTGGTCGAGCAGCTGCGCTGGGATCCGACGCCGATTCCGGAAGGCGAGTTCACATTCCTGCAGGGCGTGCAGACCATGACCACGGCCGGCGACGCCGCGACCCAGTGCGGCATGGCCGCGCATGTCTACCTGATCACCAAGTCCATGGTCGATCAGCATTTCTACAATGCCGACGCCGAGATGATGTTCGTGCTGCAGCAGGGCAGCTTGCGCTTCGTCACCGAGTTCGGCCGCATCGATGCCGAGCCGGGCGAGATCGTGGTGATCCCGCGTGGCGTGAAGTTTCGTGTGGAAATTCCGGCAGGGCCGGCGCGGGGCTATCTCTGCGAGAATTACGGTGGCGCGCTGACGCTGCCGGAGCGCGGCCCGATCGGCGCCAATTGCCTGGCCAATGCGCGCGATTTTCTCACGCCCGTCGCGGCCTATGAAGACAAGGACACGCCCACCGAGCTGTTCGTGAAGTGGGGCGGCGCGCTGTTCAAGACGGAATTGCCGCATTCGCCGATCGATGTCGTCGCATGGCACGGCAATTACGCGCCCTACAAATACGATCTGCGCAGTTTTTCGCCGGTCGGCGCGATCGCCTTCGACCATCCCGATCCTTCGATCTTCACCGTGCTGACCTCACCGTCGGAGACCGCGGGCACTGCGAACATCGATTTCGTGATCTTCCCGGAGCGCTGGATGGTCGCCGACAACACGTTTCGGCCGCCCTGGTATCACTTGAACATCATGAGTGAGTTCATGGGCCTGATCTACGGCGTCTATGACGCGAAGCCGCAGGGCTTTGTGCCCGGCGGCATGTCGTTGCACAATTGCATGCTGCCGCACGGGCCGGATCGCGAGGCGTTCGAGCATGCCTCGAACAGCGAGCTGAAGCCGGTCAAACTCACCGGCACCATGGCCTTCATGTTCGAGACACGCTTTGCGCAGCGCATCACCGCGCATGCGGCAACCACGGCCACGCGCCAGCACGACTATGCCGATTGCTGGAAGGGCCTCGACAAGCGCTTCGATCCGAACAAGCCATAGCCGGATCTATCCACTCGTCATCGCGGGGCTTGACCCGGCGATCCATCAAAGGAAGGCGTTTCTTGAAGAATGATCGATGCCAGGGTCATCTGCGCGAAGACGCGCTTCGCGCCTTAGCCCGGGCATGACGGTTTTCCGATTGGAGAATCACGTGTCCCACCCCAATGATGCAAAACTCCGGTCCTTCATCGATGTCGCGCCCACGTCGGACTTTCCAATCCAGAATCTTCCGTACGGCGTGTTCTCCGCCCGCGGTTCGGCGCCGCGCGTCGGGGTGGCCATTGGCGACTACATTCTCGATCTCGCGGTGCTGGAAGGCGAGGGCCTGATCGATCTCGCGCCCGCCCATGACGTGTTCGCCCGGAGCTCGATCAACGCCTTTATGGCGCTCGGTCCAAGCGTCTGGTCGAATACGCGAGCTTGGATCAGCGAGCTCTTGCGTCACGACAATCCGCATCTGCGCGACAACAAGTCGCTGCGCTCGCGCGCGCTCGTGCCCATGGGCGAAGTGAAGCTGCGTCTGCCCTTCGCGGTCGCGGGCTACACCGACTTCTATTCATCGAAGGAGCACGCCACCAATGTCGGCGTCATGTTCCGCGGCAAGGACAATGCGCTGCAGCCGAACTGGCTGCACATGCCGATCGGCTATAACGGGCGCGCCTCGACGGTGGTCGTGTCCGGCACCCAGGTGAGGCGGCCGCGTGGGCAATTGAAGCCGCCGAACGCGGATAGCCCGAGCTTCGGCCCCTGCAAGCGGCTCGATTTCGAGTTGGAAATGGGCGTGGTAGTCGGCCAGCCCTCCGCGATGGGCGAGATGCTGTCAGAGGCACAGGCCGAAGCGATGATTTTTGGCTTCGTCCTGCTCAACGACTGGAGCGCGCGCGACATCCAGCAATGGGAATATGTGCCGCTCGGTCCGTTCCAGGCCAAGGCGTTTGCGACCTCGATCAGCCCGTGGGTGGTCACGCGCGAGGCGCTGGAGCCGTTTCGCGTGCACGGGCCGGAGCAGGTTCCGGCGCCGTTGCCTTACCTGAAGCAGACGCGGCCGAACAATTTCGATCTCGAGCTCGATGTCGTCTTGCGCACAGCCGACATGAACGCGGCGCAAAGCATCTGTCGCACCAACTTCAAATACATGTACTGGTCCTCGGTGCAGCAGCTCGTGCATCACGCCTCGTCAGGCTGCGCCATGAATGTCGGAGATCTCCTAGGCTCCGGCACGATCTCCGGACCCGACAAGCACCAGCGCGGCAGCCTCCTGGAGATCAGCTGGAACGGATCGGAGCCGATCGAACTCCCCCGCGGCGCAAAGCGCACGTTCCTCGAAGACGGCGACCAGCTCGTCATGCGCGGCTGGTGCCAGGGTGACGGCTACCGCATCGGCTTTGGCGAGGTCGAAGGCACCATCTTGCCGGGGGGATGAGCCCGTCATTGCGAGCGACGCGAAGCAATCCAGACTGCCGCCGCGGAAAGACCCTGGATTGCTTCGCTGCGCTCGCAATGACGATGTGGAAGGAGCTTACCGCGCCTCCGGCGGCACGTCCCTGATCCGCGCCACATGCGCAGCGACGTCCTCGCGCGAATATTTCAGCTGCACGCGTTTGTCTGACGGCGGATGGCTTTGCACGCACACGCCGGTCCGCCATTGCTGCACCGGCCGGATCGGCCGCGGCACAAAGCCGCCGCCGCAGTTCGGGCAGACGTTGAACAATTTTGTTTCGACGCAGTCGGCGCAAAAGGTGCACTCGTAGGAGCAGATCCGCGCCTCGGTCGACAATTGGGACGCAGCTGCAGGGCCATCATCGTCTCGCTGGACTAAAAGCCGCGCAGCATCGCAAGAAGCGCCCGAAAAGCGAAGGCCGAATTTCCCTCGATTTGCGCCGTTCCCTCGACCCCACGCCGTGAGAGGTGATCATGGTGCGATCTGCTTCAGCGGCAACCTTGCGCTTTCCTTCAGCCGCTCCAGCACGATCGACGAGCGCACATGAGCCACGCTCGGATGCGGCATCAGCACGTTGTTGACGATGTCGGACAGACCTTTCAGGTCGCGCAGTACCGCTTTCAGCAGGTAATCGGCGTCGCCGGTCAGCGCATAGGCCTCCTGGATGTCGTCGACGCGCGTGACCAGCGCGCGAAACTTTTTCGCGTTGTCCGGTGAATGGGTCGCGAGCGTGATCTGGATGAAGGCGATTAGGTTGAAGCCGAGCGCCTCGCCGGCAAGGCTGGCGCGATAGCCGGCGATCACCTTCTCATCTTCCAGCCGGGCGCGGCGTCGCGAGCATTGCGACGCGGAGAGGCCGACAGCGCTCGCGAGTTCCTGGTTGGTGAGCCGGCCGTCGTCCTGCAGGGCGGCGAGGATCTTGAGATCGAGGGCGTCGACGTCAATCATGCATAAAGAGCCGTATCTATGCACGGTTCATGCATATCCTTAGTTCAGACCACACCAATATGCACGCACTTTGCGTCAAGAATGCGGGAAGATGTCCGGACCGAGGAATCCCGGAGAAACCGCGCCCATGGGTCCGTTTCCGCACAATGCGCCCCCCGCCACCATCAGCGCCGACAATCCGATGGGCACCGACGGCTTCGAATTCGTCGAGTATGCCCATCCCGAGCCGGACAGGCTGCATGCACTGTTCATGCAGATGGGCTATCGGCCGGTTGCGCGCCACCGCACGAAAAACATCACGCTCTATCGCCAGGGCGACATCAATTATCTGGTTAACGCCGAGGGTGGAACGCACGCCTTCGACTTCGTCGGGGAGCACGGACCCTGCGCGCCGGCGATGGCGTTCCGCGTGGTCGACGCGGCTGCAGCCTATCGGCGCGCGCTTGCGCTCGGCGCGGAGCCTGCCGCGATACCGGCTGCGCGCAAGACGCTGGATGTGCCCGCCATCAAGGGCATCGGCGGCAGCCTCTTGTATTTCGTCGATCGCTATGGCGCCAACGGTTCTGCCTACGATGCCGAGTTCGAATGGAGCGGGGCACGCGATCCGCGGCCGGAGGGGGCGGGGCTGCATTACATCGACCACCTCACCCATAATGTCCATCGCGGACGCATGGATGTCTGGGCCGGGTTCTACGAACGATTGTTCAACTTCCGCCAGATCCGCTTCTTCGACATCGAGGGCCGCGCCTCAGGCCTGTTCTCGCGGGCGCTGACCAGTCCGGACGGCAAGATCCGGATTCCGATCAATGAGGATGCGGGCGATTCCGGGCAGATCGAGGAATACCTCAAGGTCTATCGTGGCGAGGGCATCCAGCACATCGCCTGCGGCGCGCGCGACATCCATGCGACCATCGAAGGCCTGCGCGGGGCCGGCCTTCCGTTCATGCCGTCGCCGCCCGACACCTATTTCGAGCGCATCGACGTTCGCCTGCCCGGGCATGGCGAAGACGTCGCGCGGCTCAGGACGAACGGCATCCTGATCGACGGCGAGGGCGTGGTCGACGGCGGCCAGATCAAGGTGCTGCTGCAGATCTTTTCGGCCAATGCGATCGG
>NZ_JAFATE010000621.1 GCF_019244115.1 Bradyrhizobium sp. | reverse complement strand
TCTCATCGTCATGCCGCATTTTTTCAAGGCCAGTGTGCAAGTCGCGACTAACCGTTCGACCCAGATCGGCGCCCATGACGAACGCCTCCGAGCGCTGATCGCCGCCATATCGAGCCTACACCAAGCTTTGGGGGGAAGCACCTATGGCCTCGACCACGGCGAGCGGACGGCCTGGCATATGTCGCCAGCCGCTCCGCACGCTCTCGACATCGTCATTGTGACGACCGGGCAATCCCATCTCGTCGATGAACTCGCCCCCCTACAGCGCATGTTGCGCCATCACTCGACCGACGCCGACCCGCTCATGCTCGGCTTCGAGTGCCACAAGCTGATGCGCGATTCGTATGGACGCTACGACTATTACGGGTATGTGGAGGACGACATTGTCATTACCGATCCTCTGTTTCTCCGCAAGCGCCGCCTGTTCGACGAGAAATTTGGCCCCTACGCGCTCTTGCAGCCCAACCGCTACGAGGCCTCGCCGATCCCACCGGTCACCAAGCTTTATGTCGATTACCGACTCGCTGCCCATGTCACCGCACCCTACCAGGACATCGCGGACCAGCCGCGGCTCGAGCTGTCGTTCCTAGACGACGTTATCGCTTACGAGCGCACGTCATACCCTTCGTCCGGCTGCTTCTTTCTGAGCGATAATCAACTCGGCATATGGATCGAGAGTCCACACTTTCTGGACAGTGACATTTCCTATCTCAGCCCGCTCGATTCCGCCGTGACGTTGTCGGTCATGAAGACATTCCGCATTTACAAGCCGGTGCTCGATCAGGCGTGGTTCCTCGAAGTCCTACACGCCTCCCCGCGATGGATCGGATCCGTCACGCAGATCGCGAAGCTGGCTGCCCAGCCGCCCGCTCCGGGCATCCCGTCCACAGGAAAATGAAGATGGGGAGCGATCTCGCCGAACGCATCCTAGTGACCGGAGGCAGCGGCTTTCTTGGCTCGCATCTCTGTGAGCGATTGCTTGCGAACGGCGCAGAGGTCTTGTGCGTCGACAATTTCTTCACTGGGACGCGGCGCAATGTCGAACACCTGCTTGGCCAGCGGCGCTTCGAACTGATGCGTCACGACGTCACGTTCCCACTGTATGTCGAGGTGGACCGGATCTATAACCTCGCGTGCCCAGCCTCGCCGCTCCATTACCAGCACGACCCCGTGCAGACGACCAAGACCAGTGTGATCGGCGCCATCAACATGCTGGGATTGGCCAAGCGGCTGAGAGTCCCGATCCTGCAAGCCTCGACCTCCGAGGTCTATGGTGATCCGATCATCCATCCGCAGACCGAGGATTATTGGGGCAACGTCAATCCGATCGGACCGCGCTCGTGTTACGACGAGGGTAAGCGCTGCGCTGAGACGCTGTTCTTCGACTATTGGCGGCAGCACCGTGTCACAATCAAGGTCGCGCGTATCTTCAATACATACGGGCCCCGCATGCATCCGAATGACGGCCGCGTGGCTTCCAACTTCATCGTCCAGGCCCTCCGCGGAGACGATATCACCATCTTTGGCGATGGTGAACAGACTCGCGCCTTCTGCTATGTCGACGATACGATCGAAGGCCTGCTACGACTGATGCACTCGGCCAACTACATTACCGGCCCGCTCAACATCGGCAATCCCGAAGAGATCACGATCCGCGAACTCGCGGAACTCGCGATCGAGTTGACCGGCTCGCGCTCGAAAATCGTTTATCGACCGCGACCGCAAGACGATCCGCGCCAACGCCGCCCAGATATCTCGCGCATCAACACCGCACTCAACTGGACTCCGCGAACTTCGCTGCGAGAGGGACTCATCCGCACGACAGCGTATTTCGAGACGCTCCTCGCAGAACCGGTAGGCCGCCGCTCCGGGATCGCTGCAGGTGAGTCATCCGGAGAAAACCTCGCTAGGCCTTGAAAAGGTTCTCTACGGACGACTGACTAGGGGTACCGCAAACATCGTCGCGGTTAGTAGGCGGCGGCTGCTGCTTCAAGGGTGCCGTCAGGAATTTGGTTGGAATTGTCGTAGCGTAGCTTCCGAGAAACTTGAACATCGCCTTTCAAGCGGCGAGCTCAATAAGCAGAGCGATCGACTTTTCGGCGATGATCTTCCAGCCGTCGACTTTGCGCATGCAGATCTGGCCGGAGGCCAGCAAGGCCCAGAACGACATCGCGGCGGTCTCGGCGGAAGGCTGCACGGTCTTCGTCTTTGATCCGTCGCTTGAATTCTTCGTGCGGCCGCTCGATCGCGTTGGTGGAGTCGCGCGCTCTTCCAGTCGCTCGGGCGGCAGGCGGGTAAAGCTCAACAGGCGCGCGCCTGCTTCCTCGAGGTTGTCGGCGACGGCACGATGCTTGACGCACCATTTGCGAATGAAAGCCCTGCGCCGGGCCTCGAATTGTTGAGCTCAAAGCCGACCGCAAGAAGACTCAGGCGGCCTATGACCACGCAGCGTCGCTAGTGCTGCCATCGGCCAGCATCGACCCGGAAAGGATCACTGCGTTCAGCAAACTCATGACAGACCTGCTCGATAATGGCGAAACGCCCGCGCGCAAGGCGCATCTGTGCACGCTGATCGGCGCTATCATTGTCGGTGACAAGTCGGTGAAAATCGTCGGCAGCAAGGATGCCGTGCGAGCGGCTATTTTCGGCGAAGCCAGCCCCTCCAAAGTGTTCCTGGTTTGGGACCGGAATGGCGCGCCCGGGACGATCGAACGTCCGCCCCCCATATTCATAGCTAAACGGTTAGCACCAGCGTGGCCGGCGTAGCAGAGTTGCCGCGCTTCGACATCGACCCGCAATCACAATTGAGTCATTGCGCCCTCGCCGCTTCTACGCAGTGACTTTCCTCCTGCCGCTTCCACGACGCTTCCACGAGCGAAATTTCGAGCCAGATTGCGGACAGCAAAAAGCCCTCGAAAACGAAACGTTTCCAAGGGCTTCGTGTCTGGTTGCGGGGGCAAGATTTGAACTTGCGACCTTCAGGTTATGAGCCTGCTTGAAATAGGAGAGCGCCGGGCGCACGCCCGCGGCGGCGGAGCAATGCACGTCAAAAGACAGGTAATAGGCACTTCATGCGCAGATCGGGATGATCTTTTGATCCGCGCCTCCGCTTGACGCGCAAAACGTTGCCCAATCGGACATCAACGATTTCCGCTTCTCGAACAGGTCGCCCCGGCGGTAAGCGGCCTCGACCTTGCTGCTGATGATGTGAGCCAGCGCCATCTCCACCACTTCACTCGGATAGTTAGTGCACTCGGCAGCCCAGTCACGAAAAGTCGAGCGGAAACCGTGCGCAGTCAGGTCCGATCGTCCCATGCGGTCCAACAGCGCCAGCATGGCCATATTGCTGAGCGGCCTGTCGTGCTTGCCACCCGGAAACAGATACGGCCCACCCTGCTCTTTACCCAGAGTCTCGACAATGGTCAGCGCCGCCGCCGGCAACGGAACGCGGTGTTCCTTGGAGGCTTTCATGCGTCCGGCCGGCACCGTCCATACCTTGTCCTTGATTTCTTCCGGTCGCGCACCGATCACCTCGCCCGTGCGCGCGGCCGTAAGGATCAGGAACTCGAGCGCGTGTGCCGAGACGCCCTCTTGCGCGCGCAAAGCCGCCATGAATGCGGGCAGATCATCGTAGGGTAAAGCAGCATGGTGCTTAACTTTGCGTACCTTGCTACGTGCCGGTAACAGCTTGTCGAGATGGCCGCGCCATCGAGCCGGATTTTCGCCCTGGCGAAAGCCGCGCGCCGTCGCCCAATCGAGCACGGCTTCAATCCGGCCGCGTAGCCGCGAGGCCGTTTCCGGCTTCTTCGACCATAACGGCTCGATGATCTTTGTCACCAGCGCGGTGTCGATGCTGTGGACCGAAAGCGTACCGATCACTGGCTCGGCATAAGTCTTCAGAGTGGAGCTCCATTGCGCGGCGTGCTTGGCATTGCGCCAGGCGGCGCTGTGGGCCGCGAGATACTGCTTGGTGCATTCTTTGAAGGTCAGCGCGGCGGCCGCCTCGAGGGCAGCTTGGGCGCGGTGCGCGCGGCGCGCCTCGATCGGATCGATGCCTTCGTAAACCTGCCGTCGACACTCGGCTACCTTCGCGCGCGCTTCGGCCAGCCCAAAGATCGAAAAGGAACCAAGGCCCATTTCGCGGGAGCGGCCGCGAAGGGTGAAACGAAAGATCCAGGACTTAGCCGACGTGTTTTCGCCGTCGCCTGAGACTTGCAGATAGAGGCCCGCGCCATCGGCGTACATGCCGGGCTTCTTGACCTTCGCCACCTTCAGCGCCGTCAACCGCCCCACCAGATGCGCCATCTCCGCCTCGCAGCCTACCCACGATGCTACCCACATCCTGCGCGCACTTACCCACGTTTTTGGGCGATCCTGCGCGGACGCGAGGCGACATCAAACGCCAAAATTACGGCTATTTTCCAGAGGGTTGACGGACGGCAGCGAACAAATGCGAACGCTGGGCTGGCGGAGAGAGTGGGATTCGAACCCACGGTACAGTTTCCCGCACACACGCTTTCCAAGCGTGCGCCTTAAGCCACTCGGCCATCTCTCCGTGTCGCCCCCTCTTGAAGGCGGCGGCGGATTTTTGCAAGGGAGAGCCGCGCGAGCCGGCCGATTTTTCCGTAAAATATTGATTTGGCTTCGCGTTTCGGCAGGCTTGGGGCGCCACTCCGCGCCCTGGGACGGCGCGATGAACCGGAAATGCAGCCCGATCGACCACTGATTTGCAGCCACCCATGATTTTGGGGGAACCTGGATGATCCACCGAGAGATCGCTTTTGCCATGATGATGTTAGCCGGCGGCCCTGGCAGCGCGGTCGCTGGGGGCGTCTGCACGCGCCAGGGCAACGTGGTCAGCTGCGACGACGGGCGGCACGGCGCGTGGGACGGCCAGGCGATCATCTGGCCCGACGGCACGCGCTCGAGCGCGACCCCGCATCCGAGCGTCATCATCGGCAACAAGTCCCCGGTCCCTGTCGGGCCAGGTTGTTCGTCGGCCAGGGCAAGGGCGTGGTGCCGCTCGATGATCCGAACGCACCGAACAAGCGCGAATGCGCCATCCTGGACGGTGTGTCGTATTGTTATTAGATCGGACCCGGATCGAAGGTGCGCGCTCCCCGCAAGCGGGAGATGCGAACCGCACCTGCGGCGGGAGCTGTTCGACCAACCTTCCGCTTCAATAATAGCGGAGCGCCGGGCCAGCGGAGCGGCGCGGCAGGATCGCCGGGGCCGGCAATGCCGGCTCGACCGTCTCCTTCTCGATCCGAGCATCGCGCAGCGCGCCGACGAAGCCGTTGAACCAGTCGTGGATAGTATGGCTGTTCAGCCGCGCCATCATCGCAGCATAGCGCAGCCGCCGTTCGGCCAGCGGCATCGACAGCGCAGTCGCGATCGCGCGCGCCATGCCATCGACATCATTCGGATTCACCACCAGCGCCGCGTCGAGCTCGTTCGCCGCACCGGCGAATTTCGACAGCACCAGCACCCCGGGATCGTCAGGATTCTGCGCGGCGGCATACTCCTTGGCAACCAGGTTCATGCCGTCATGCAGCGGCGTCACCACGCCAACCTGCGCGCAGCGGTAGAGCCCCGCGAGCACGGCCTGGCCAAAACCCTTGTTGAGATAGCGGATCGGCGTCCAGTCCACCTCGCCATGGCGGCCGTTGACGTCGCTGACCAGTCGCGCGACCTCGTTCTGCAGGTTGCAATAGGCCTCGATTCCGCCGCGCGATGGGGTCGCGATCTGCAACAGCGAGACGTTGCGCAACAAGGCCGGCTCCCGCGTCCACATCAGGTCGAACGCGTTGATGCGATTGACGAGGCCCTTGGAATAGTCCAGCCGGTCGACGCCGATCGCGAGTTTTTCGCCATGCAGGCTGCGGCGCAGCCGCGAGACCTGCGGATGTGTGATCGCGCGCATGGCGGCCTGGGCGAACTTCTCGGCATCGATACCGATCGGAAAGGTCGCACACCGCGTCTGCCCAACAATCCCTCCTCGCCGCGACGTCACGCGGCTATCCTGCACGGAGAGGCCGAGATCCTGGCCAACATAGGCGAGGAAGTTCTCGCAATCCTCGTCGGTCTGGAAGCCGATCAGGTCATAGGCCAGCATCGCCTCGACCAGTTCGCGGTGATGCGGAACGCCTGACATGACGTTGCGCGCGGGCCAGGGCGTGTGCAGGAAGAAACCGACCGGCTCGGTGACGCCGAGTTTTCGCAGCTCCGCGCCAAGCGCAAGGAAATGATAGTCCTGGACCCAGAATGCGGTGTCCCGGTTGCGGAAGCGCAGCAGCGCGCGTGCCATGAAGGCGTTGATCTCGCAATAGGAGAGATAATCGCCATGCGAGGCGCGGATCAGATCGCTGCGCGAATGCAGCGCCGGCCACAGCGCCGAATTGGCAAAGCCCTCGTAGAAGCCGCCATAGTGCGCGGCCGGCAGGTCGAGCATTGCGATCGCGCCCGCGCCGAGCGCTTCGACTTCGGCGAACCGCTCCTTCTGCGGGCCGTCACGCAGCCGCCCGCTTGAACCGACCCAGATCGCGCCGGACTGTTCCACCACCGGCAGCAAGGCGGCGGCCAGTCCGCCGGTCATCGGCTCATTGGCCTTGCCGCGCGTGACGCGATTCGAAACGACGACGAGGTTCACGACGTTGCCTCCTGTGAGATGCGTCCTGCAGACCTCACCCGGACCATGGTCCGAGTTCCACTGTTGATCGCGGGCTGCATGACGCGCCAAACCGGAACTCCAAGCTCGGCCCCTGCACGAACGTGACCAAGCTCACTTGGAGCAATTAACGTCTGTTCATCAACGTGGTTCCCCCGCAGTGCATAACGAGAAATTGCTGCAGCACGCTGCGCAACACGGAACCCTTTGTCGCGCAAACGTTTTCCGACAAAGGCGCCGATCCGTTGGAGCCATGGAGCCGCCAAATTGAGGCAAGACGGCGATACGCGCGGTGCGGGGATGCTTGAATTAGTCTAACTGTGCACATGTTTCTTCCGCTTGCCTTCTTCCGCTTGCGGTCACGCAGGTGCTGGCGGCTGGTTCCCGCGCAATAGCTGCGCAAGAAATGCGCGCACGTCAGCTGGCGCATGGAAATGACCGGAGACGGCGCGCGCCCGCCGTCCGACCGAAAAGGAGAAGCCGGCGAAGTCCGGCATGATGTCGAACACGCTCTCGTCGGTGACGTCATCGCCAATGAACAGCGGGCGACGGCCCTTGAACGGCACACGGCTCATCAATTCCCGCACGCCAGTCGCCTTGGTGAAGCCGGCATGCTTGATCTCCAGCACGCTCTTGCCCGGCAGCAGCTGCAGCGGCGCGCTCGACAGCTCAGCCCTGATCCGCGCTACTTCGGCGTAGATGGTTTTTTCCGCGTGCGGCGCCAGGCGGTAGTGCAGTGCGAGCGAATAGCCCTTGTCTTCCACCAGGATTTTCGAATCGATCTCCGCGACGGCCGCAAGGCGCCGCTTCAATTCCTTTTCCATCGCCGGTGCGTGGACATCGACCGCCTCCATGTCCGCCGACAGACGCATCTCCGCGCCATGGCCGCCGACCGCCGGAAATTTGTCCGGCGCAAAGATCCAGTCGATATCGGCTAGCGAACGCCCGCTGACCAACGCCAGCGCCCCGGCGGTGTTTTCGAGCAGGCCATGCAGCGTGGCCACGAGCCCGTCGGGTACGACGATCGCGCGCGGCGTCGGCGCAAGCTCGATCAGCGTGCCGTCGATGTCGAGCAGGATCGCAAGTTCGCGGAGGCCCGGCAGCGCCGGGGGCGTCACGGGTTCGCAATCCGTCTCGGTCTCTTTCGCTATCGACGTGGCATCGCGCAACGCCGCCTCGGCCGTCTTGTCTTTCATCAGATCCTACTCCAGGAACGCGAGCGGCCGCGCCACCTTTTCCAGCGGCTGCCGTTCCGCCGCCACGCTGTAGCGCAGTGCGACCAGCGCGGCCAGGATCATCAGACCCGCACCAAACAGGTAGCCATAAAAGACACTCACGCGCGACCCGGTGTCGATCAACGCGCCGAACAGCGCCGGGCCGGCGACGCCGCCGATTCCGGTTCCCACCGCATAGAACAGCGCGATCGCGAGCGCCCGCACTTCAAGCGGGAAGATTTCACTCACCGTGAGGTAGGCGGCGCTGGCCGCGGGCGAGGCAAAGAAGAAGATCACCATCCAGGCTGCCGTCTGGGTCCGCGCGCTGAGGACCCCGATCGAGAACAAATAGCCGGTCACGGCGAGCAGGATGCCTGAGACGCCATAGGTCAGGGTAATCATCGTGCGGCGGCCGAGCGTGTCGAACAGCCGCCCGAGCAGGAGCGGGCCCAGAAAATTGCCGGCGGCGAACGGCAGGATGTACCAGCCGACCTGGTCGGAGGCGATGCCGTAGAAGTCGATCAGCACCAGCGCGAAGGTGAAGAAGATCGCGTTGTAGAAGAACGCCTGCGCGCCCATCAGCACAAGTCCGAGCAGGGTTCGCTGCCGGTAGGTCGAGACCAGCGTGGTCGCCACCTCGAGCAGGGGCGTGTGATCGCGCATCCGCAAGCGGACGCGCGGATAGGCCTGCTGCGGCAGGCGTTGGCCGCACGCGCTCTGCTCGATCTCGGCGACGATCGCCTGCGCGCGCTCCGGCTGGCCGTGAATCATCAGCCAGCGCGGGCTCTCGGGAATCCAGAAGCGCATCGCAAACACGATCAGCCCGAGGCACGCACCGGTCAGATAAGCAAGCCGCCAGCCGACATCAGGGCCCGCAACCGCCGGGTCGAGCAGCACGATCGCGCTTGCCGCGCCCAGCGCTGCGCCGAGCCAAAAACTGCCGTTGATGACGAGGTCGGTCCAGCCGCGATAGCGCGCCGGCACGAGTTCCTGGATCGCCGAATTGATCGCGGTGTATTCACCGCCGATGCCGGCGCCGGTGAGAAAGCGGAACAGCGCATAGCTCTCTACACTCCAGGACAGCGCGGTCGTCGCGGTCGCCGTGAGATAGACCGACAGCGTAATGAAGAACAGCTTTTTGCGGCCGATCCGGTCGGTGAGCCAGCCAAAGCCGATCGCACCGAGCACGGCGCCGGCGAGATAGGCACTGTTGGCGATGCCGAGTTCGACATTGGAGAAATGCAGCGCGGGGCTCTCCTTCAGCGCGCCGGACAGTGCGCCGGCCAGCGTCACCTCCAGGCCGTCCAGCACCCAGGTGATGCCGAGCGCGATCACGACGCGGGTATGAAATCCGCTCCAGGTGAGCGCATCGAGGCGCGCGGGAATGTCGGTTGCAATGACATTGTCAGGGGCGGGCGCGTCCGGCGCGGCGCCATCGTTGAATGCGAGGCCTGACTGCAATTCCATCGGATCGGACCAAAGCAAGACGATGTTTGCGTACGCCGCCTGACATTTCCGCCGCGCCTTTGCGGCGAAACACCCAAGCCACGAGACGATTGGGCAGGCAATTGCCGCGTCCGCGACAACGTCCCGACCGGTCATCGGTTCCCGACGGTGGCTCAAGGAACCGATTGCGGTGGCGATGCTTTCTTCAAATGACGAAGGAGTTGGCGATGGCTGAGCGCAACACCCGGAGGCATCTGCGTGGGACCCGGCCGCGCAAACGCACGGGCAAGGCATCCACGTCGCGGCGCGCTGCGCCAAAACGCTGGTCGCGGCGCGTGACGAAACAGAGCGACGCGCTCGATCTCGTTCACGGCGTGTTCAAGCTGTCGAGCGCAAGCAGGATCGCGGCTTCGCTCAAGCGCTCGGCGGAGCGAAGCAAGCGCCGCAAGACGGGCGCCTACCGCTCGGCGCTGTCGATGCTGAACTTCTACATCAACCGCGCCGGAAAGAATCTGCCGAAGACCCAGCGCGAGCGGCTCGAGCGCGCCAAGATCGAGCTGAAGCGCCAGTTCGGGAAGGAATGAGCGGTGTTCGGCAACAAGCATGATTGGAAGCTGAACTGGAGCCGCATCGGAGGTGCGCCCCTCCCCCCCCTTGCGGCGGCGGCTCGGGAAGGGGGGCCACGGGGAGAATCTCTCGTGGGCTACCCCACCCCCGACCCCTCCCCGCAAAGGGGGAGGAGAGCGAGAGAGCGCACGCTGTGGCGAAGAAAGCTAAGCCGCGCGGATATTGGCCATGAAGCGGTCGAGTTCGGCACGCAGGCGGGTGCTTTCAACCGACAGCGTCTTTGCCGATAACAGCACCTCCTCCGAGGCCTCGCCGGTCTCGGTGGCGCCGCGATTGACTTTTAGCACGTTGGCCGCCGCATCGCGGGTGCCGCGGGCGACATTCTGCACGTTTTGAGCGATCTCGCGCGTCGCCGTGCCCTGCTGCTCGACCGCGCTCGCGATCGAAGACGCAATATTCGAGATCTCCGCGATGGTGCCGCCGATCGCCTTGATCGCGCCGACCGATTCCTTCGTCGCCTCCTGCATGCCGGCGATGTGATTGGAGATCTCGTCGGTCGCCTTCGCGGTCTGGCTCGCCAGCGACTTCACCTCCGAGGCAACCACCGCAAAGCCGCGGCCGGCGTCGCCGGCGCGCGCCGCCTCGATAGTGGCGTTGAGCGCGAGCAGGTTGGTCTGCTCGGCAATCGCCGTGATCAGCTTGACCACATCGCCGATCTGTTGCGCGGCGCGCGACAGTTTGCCGATGCGCTGGTCGGTCGCCTGCGCCTGCGTTACCGCGGATTCAGCGATCCGGCTGGATTCACGCACCTGGCGCCCGATTTCGCCGACCGACGCCGACAGCTGCTCGGTCGCGGTCGCGACCGACTGGATGTTACCCGAGGCTTCCTCCGAATTGCCCGCGACCTGGCTCGACAGGCTCTGCGTGGTCTCGGCCGTGCGCGTCAGGGTGCCCGCTGCCTGTTCCAGCTGGACCGCGGAGGCCGACACGTTGGACACGATCGAGCCGACCGCCGATTCAAAATCGTCCGCAAAGCGGATCAGCTCGGAACGCCGTGCCGCACCCGCCGCCTTGTT
>NZ_JAFATE010000493.1 GCF_019244115.1 Bradyrhizobium sp. | reverse complement strand
GCGCGAGCGGTTTTTCACAGAGCACGTGCTTGCCGGCGTTTGCTGCTGCCAACACCTGGTCGCGGTGCAGCTCGTTGGTCGTGGAGATATAGACGGCGTCGATGTCATCAGACCCAAGCAGGTCGTCGAGGCGCGACGTGCTGCGGGGGATGGCATGCTCCCGGGCAAACGTCGCGGCGCGGTCGGCGCTCGCACTCATGATGGCGGCAATCTCGCCGCCATTGGCCCTGATGGCGCCGATCATGTGCTGCGCGGCAATCGTGCTCGTGCCGATCAGTCCCCAACGAAGGGTGCTCATGCCGATGCTCCTGTTCTTGGCGCCGCGCCGGAGGAGGCCCGGACCACAAGGGTCGCCGGACACAGCACGGTCTCCGGCGCAAAATTGCCGCTGGCGAGCTGGCGCATCAAAAGCTGCGCGGCGCGCGCGCCCAAATTCTTGCCGTTGACGGCGACGCTGGTGAGCGCGGGGTAAGTGTGCCTGGCTTCTTCGATGTCGTCAAAACCGACCAGGCTGAAATCGCGGCCGACAGCGACGCCGGCCGCGGCCAGCGCCCGCATCATGCCGATGGCGACGACATCATTGAAGCAGAGCGCGGCAGTCGCGGGCTCGGCGATGTTCAGCAGTTGCGGAAGCGCGGTTCCGCCGCCCGCATAGCTCGTCATCGTCTCGATCACCAGCGCCGGGTCAAAGGGAATTCTTGCCGCGTCGAGCGCGGCGCGATAACCGGCGAGCCGCTCATCGCGCACCGTCATCGAGGCGAGCCCGCCTACGAACGCGATCCGCCGGTGCGACTGCGCGATCAGATACGCCGTCGCCTTGCGCGCGCCCTCCTTGTTCTCCGGCGCGACGACGGAGGCTTTCAGGCCGGGCAGCCGGCGCATGACCTGGACCACCGGCATGTCGCCGAGCAGTGGCTTCAACTCGCTGAGCTGGGTGTCGATCGCCGGCGACAGCAAGATGCCGGCGGCGCCATGCTCGCGCATCGAGCGCAGCACCTGCAACTGGCGGAGCGAATTTTCGGCGGCGTTGGCGAGGAACGGAATGAAGGCGCCGCCCTGGCAGGCCTCCTCGATGCCGATCGCCATTTCGACGAAGAACGGGTTCGACAGGTCGTTGATGACCATGCCGAGCACCCCGGACCTCGCGCCGCGCAGCGTCGCGGCGCCGCGGTGATAGATATAGCCGAGTTCCGACATCGCAGCGGAGACGCGCTGGCGTGTCGCGTCCGCAACCAGGCTGCTGCCTGACAGCACGAGCGACACCGTCGACTTGGAGACCCCGGCGCGCCGCGCGACATCGACGATCGTTGCGCGTCCGTCGCGGGTGACGATCTCCTTGTCTCGTGCGCTGTCGCTCATGATCTGCAGCAATCAATACCCTGGATTGGCACGTTCCAATCGGTAGCGAAAGGCTACCGCGATTTTCCGCAGCCCTCTAGAAGTCTGATTTGGAACGTGCCAATAAATCCTAGCCGCCGTCGAATATTGCGTCAAGGCGTCTTTTCGGGTGCGGCCGGGGGGTGGAAGGCGCGGAAATCAGCATCGCTTCCCTTCTTGTAGGCCATTGGTTCGCACTCACCGAAGACATGGCCGCTGCGTAGCCGTGACCTTTCGCCTGGCCTTGGCCTTCGTGCGACCGAACGCCTGTTCGAACCTCTCGGGCTCTTTCGCCGGCAAGAGACCTGCCAGATCAGGCATGAATTGCTCGACCGGCTCGCGCGTGGCGTCACCAATCCATTCAATATTGCCAAGACTAGCAAGCTGATCGTGCAGCTCGCTCGACGCTTCGCAGTCATGGGCTTGCCATGGGGACGCAGCGGCGTTCGCTTCGGCGTGATGCGGGCCATGGCCAATCGACCAGGGCTTCCGACCAGGTTCCGGTCTCCTGCAAACCTCTTCGCAAAGCCGGATCATCCTTAGCGCCCGCGCCGCCGCTCGATCTTCGTGCGACTGTTGCGTCGGCGGTTTTTTAGGAACGGCTCAGCGCGTTTGCGCATTCCTCCAATTCCCGACAAACGGCCTCGTGCCGCGAAAGAATAAAGGGAGGCGGGCGATGGGACCAAGACGCGCTCGATGGCTCTTTGGCACTTCAGTCGCTTGGCTCGCCGTGCTGAGCGGGGGAATGCTGCTTGCGTTCATGTGAGGGTCGCAGCGGACGTGGCGCCGAGGCTCTCCTCTCCCGTGTTAGCGCTCGACCCGCGGCTGGACCTTCTGGCGATTGTTCCCGACTTTCTCGATCATGATCCGGTCTGCCGGCCACGCGCTTGCGATCCTGGCCCTTTCTGAATGAGCTCATCGCGTCGGCTGCAATCGCAGGACACCTCCAGGATCTCCTTCAGGTGCCGGTTTTCGTCTTCCTGCGACCGTTGCTCACGGCAAAAGGGAGAGAGGCCGTTGGGAAACGGCCTCTCGTATCAATCACCAATCTGGATAGCCGTAACCGTAATAGTCGGGGACCACGACGGTTTCGATCGGTGGACGCCAGCTTTCTTCATGAATGATGATTCTTGCAGTCGGCGGCCTCCAGTAGTCGCGATGAATGACGATCGCTGGCGGCGGTGCGAACGCGTAGTGCTCGTGCACATGCCAGCAGGCATCATATCTGCATGCGATGGCAGCCGAGGCGCTCGCTGTCGAGAGCGCCACAATCCCGGCGCCCGCGCCAGCGGCCAAGAGAAGTCTTGCCATTGGCGCCATTTTCAGTCGCAGCTTGTTCATGGTTCCTCCTCCTTGGGCTTCTTCTTTTTGGACCTGCCCGGGAACGAAACGCCAGCTGATCTCGCTTCGTTTCATGGGAAGAACATTAACTTCCGCTCGTCGCAGGACGACATCACTGAGACGATCTAGGCCGACTTGCGTGGGAGCTTTGATGCGGCCTTCTTGGTATGTGCTTCCTGCAGGGGCTTCCTGCCTTCAATCGGCGGCGGGCCGGCGCAGGCTTTTTGATGGAGGTTCATTACTTCCTTCGGCGCCGTCTACGCTTTCGGGGGCGCAGATCGGGCCTGCCCAACCGTTTTGCATTTGCAGCTACGTGCTGCCGATAAGTACGAACTACATCATTCCCCGATGCGCCCGCCATTACGCTGGCGGTCGCTTCAAAGGCAGCACCTATCTTTTCGCTGACCATCAGTTGAGCCTCGCGCCGTGCACGTTTGCCGCCCAGCATCAACTTCATCATTCGCATCGCGACCACGTGGTTGGCTTCGAGCGCCAGCATCATCAAGGAATTGAACACTCGCCCGGCCTCCCCGAAAGCACCCAAGCCATGCAGCAGGGTGCTGCTGCACAGCACCGTTTACAGTCCTGTCCAAATTCCTCTGCTAAGCCGCCCGGCGCCCCTCTTGAGACACGCGCCTTACGGTATCATCGGACAGTTTGTTCATTCGGCGGCTGATCTCCAAGGCGCTATCAAGGGCGTCACGGAAAAAATCAGTCTGGACCGCGACAAACTCCTGGGGCGTTCGGCAGCGCCACAAATCGTTCATGCGCTCCATACATTTCTGGGCTTGGCCTCGAGCGAAAGCGGAATACTCTCGAGACATTCCGTTCATCAACTCGCTCACCGCCGCAGTAGAGTTGATGATCGTTTCGGCGTTGCGGGCCGACCGTTCAGCAAGCTGCTGTGCTTCGTTTCCGGAAACACCCAGCGTACGACCAAGCTGGTCGGACACGGCGGTCGCCATCTCCTGGCCGGAGCGCCAAGCGTTCTGTATCGTCTCGGCATTCCGCTTCAACATTTCGGAACCAAGGCGAGCGGCCTGCTCCCCCACTTCAGTCGCAGATTGTCCCATTTGAGCCGTCTGCTCAGCAGACCTCTCGCTCATGTGCCGGACGTTGTCTTCGTCTTCGTGTTGGTTGGAATTATCCTGGTGACGTGAATTTCTTTCGTGGCCGGAACGTGCCATCTTCAATCTCTCCCTGAGGTTGGTATGTTTTTGGGCAAACGTCCTCACCTTGTGAGCGTTCCTGTCGTCGTACCCTTTAATGTTGGTTCCTGGCGTCCGCTCCCGTTCGCGCTCAGGCGAAGGCCTCATGGCCGACCTTGCCGTCGGGCCGCAGATCGTAGGAGCGGATGAGACAGCGCGGGTGGATGTGCTCGCGCTTGACGAATTCGTCGATATCAATCGTGCGCTCGACTCCGACACCATGTTTCGAGCGCTCCCTTGGTCGCCTCGAACCAGGTGTCCGCGTCGATTTCAAAGCCATTGATGATGTCCTCGTTCGAAAACGCCTTTCCGATCTTCGCATCCACACGGAGATACCGATGGCCGGTGTTCTTGCTAATCCGATTGAAACTTCTTTTCTCCGAGGGTGGCAGAATGCAGCGCGCTTGGACAGGTGACGATGGAGAGACGCAGACAACCTTTCCAATTGCCGGCCGCAGTTTTGGATGCGGCCGTTGAGGTCGTCATCATCTGACGTCCCCTGCCTATGCAGCCGCAGCCACCGGATCGCCGAAGCGGAAGCTAGACAGAGCCCAGCCGCCCAAGAAATCGTCCTGGTGATAAATCAACGAGGCCGGCTCCTCGTCGGCCGCGCCGAGCGCCACCATCAGCGGGATCAGGTGATCTTCGCGCGGGTGGGCGATGCGCGCATCCGGTGCAAGCCTCCAGCTGGCGACGCGCTCACGACGCTCGGCAGTCTCGGACTTGAGCAGCGTCTGCTGCAGCCAGTCGTCGAAGCGGCGGGAGGGCTCGACCGCGGCGGGACCGCGCAGGCCCAGATTGTGAAAGCTCGAGCCGCTGCCGATGATCACGACGCCATCATCACGAAGCGGAGCAAGGAGCCGTCCGACCGACAGATGCGCGTGCGGATCGAAGTCGAGCTTGACCGACAGCTGCACGATCGGAATCTCGCCGTTCGGATAGATCGGCTTCAGCAGGCTGAAGGTGCCATGATCGAAGCCGCGCTCCGGATCGCTGTCGCATGAAAAGCCGCCGGCCTCCAGCATCGCGCGCACCCGCATCGCGAGCTCCGGCGAACCCGGCGCGTCGTATTTGATATGGTAGAGGTATTCTGGAAAACCGTAATAGTCGAACACCATTCCGGGGTGGGCGCCGGAGGACACCGCGAATTCCGGTGTCTCCCAGTGTCCCGAGACCACCAGCACCGCCCGCACCGCATCGCCCCATTCCCCGCGGATCGCGATGAGCGAGGCTTCGAGCTTGTCGAAGCGGCGGCGCATGCCGTCTTCCATGTACGGCCAGGGACCGCCGCCATGCGAGAGATAGTAGGTGGGAAGCCGCTGGCCGGTCATGATCAGGCTCGCGCGAGGCTCTGCCGCGACGCCGGCAGGTATGCATCGACGCTCCAGGCGCCGGGGCCGGCAAAAGCCAGGTAGAGGAAGATGAAGCAGAACAGGATCGCGGCCTCGCCCTGGTTCAGCGCCGGCCAAAATCCCTTGGTCGCGTGGAACATGAAATAGGCGACCGCCATCTCACCGGAGCAGATGAACGCGGCGATGCGGGTGAAGAGTCCGACCGCGATCAGCGCGCCGCCCACGATTTCGATCAGGGCCGCGACGAGCAGGATGGTCGGCAGGGGAGAGGGCAGTCCGGGAACGGCAGCCGGGAAGGCCACGAGCTTCATCAGCCCGTGCTCGATGAACAGCAGCGCCGTGATGATCCTCAGCGCTGCAAGCACGCGCGGCGACCAGGTTTCCAGTTGAGACATCGGTATCTTGCTCCATCAGAAGGAATGAACTCGAGCGACCTTAAATATTTCCTGCAGATTGATCATTGCAGCTATGGTTGAAGCATCATTTCCTTTTGGTTGATGATAGGATAGGTCCCGCAAAGCGGCCGCGCGAGGTTTCATGGATACGCTGGTGAGCATTCGGGTGTTCTGCACGGTGGCGGAGCTCAAGAGTTTTACCGCGGCGGCCGAGCGTCTCGGCGTGTCGCCGGCGATGGCGAGCAAGCATGTGATGCATCTCGAGGAGCGCCTGTCGGCGCGCCTGCTCAACCGGACGAGCCGGCATGTCAGCCTCACCGAGACCGGCGCGCTGTATTTCGAGCAGGCGCGGCAGATGGTGGATGGGCTGGACGAAGTCGAAGCCGCAGTCAGCCAGACCGTGGTGGCGCCAAAAGGCCGCCTGCGCCTGAGCGCGCCGGTGTGGATGGCCAACCCAGTGTTCGCGGGGCTGCTCGCCGATTTTCGCGCCCGCTATCCGGACGTCACGCTGGAGATCGACCTTTCCGGCCGGATGGTCAATCTCGTCGAAGAGGGCTTTGATCTCGCGCTGCGGGTGACGGCCTCGCCGGATCCCGGCCTGATCGCGCGCACCATTGCCGATGCGCCGTTCTACTTCGTCGCCTCGCGCGCCTACCTCGACGAGCGCGGGCGTCCCGCCGATCTCGATGACCTCGTGGGCGCGCCGCTGCTCGCCTACAGCCTCGTCCATGCCGACGGCGTGGTGCCGGCGAACACGGAGCACGGGCGCAAGACGATCAAGTTCACCCCCGTTCTGCAGACCGGCAATGAAACGCTGATGCACTGCGCCTGCCTGCAAGGCATGGGCTTCGCTTTCCTGCCAAAATGGCTGGTGTCCGACGATCTCGCGGCGGGCCGGCTGGTGCGCGTGCTGCCCGAAAACATGTTCTTCGCAGGCAAGCTGCTCGCGGTCTATCCGAGCCGCAAATATCTCTCGGTCAAGGTGCGCAGCTTCCTCGACTTCATCGTGCGCGATCCGCGCCTGAAGTAGCGCTCATGCGGCGTTCCCGGCGTGCAGCCTTCCCCTATTCGGGGTCGGGGTCGGTCAGGGTGCTGCTCCACACACGCCGCCTGTTTTCGGGACTTTGCTTGACTACCGGAGGCTTTCGGCTCGGCTGAATAGTCTTCAGCTTTTCGCGAAGCGCGTCATAGGTTTTCGGCGGCTCTACGTTGTCCAGGCTCTGCTGCAGGAACTCGGCAAGGGACTTGCCCATTTCTCGCTGTCTCCAAAGATTCTGAAGTAACTTAGAGATTCGCAGGGCCGACTTCAACTCAAGGCACCGGTCCGAGCCATGCGGGTGGAGCGGGATGACGCACGCCATGGGCTGCCCCCAGGCCGAAATGGACAGTATACCCTCCATCTCCCCGTCCATCGAGCGTGAACTGCTCCAGGGAGCGGCTTGTCAGCGTCAGCAGTAAGGCATGATCCCGTTTGGGAAGCCTTAACGCCTTGGCCCTGCCATCTGACTCTTTCCACAATGCGATTTCCCGGCTTTGTTTGTCTCCGGGCATGGACGAACGGGATACCATTCCAAGCGAGGTCACCGTCAGGACCGCGGAACCGGGGTCGTCAGCGAGAACCGTTGCATAGCGTCCTGGCCATCTGTGCTCGAGTTGCGGTCCGTCCATCAAGAGTGCGACGACCAGGTTCGGCCCAATTGCGTTCATCACGGTGAGGACGGGATCGTAACGCGCCAGATCCTCGCAGACCAATACCGACACCGTCGCTCCAGGTCGAAATACGGTGACGTAACAACTGCGATAGCTGACATCGATTTGCTCCCACCATCGCGAGTGGGGATCCATGACGTGTCCGAGATGATACCGGCAGATCTGATCACGGTCCAAGCACCATCGATGATGCTTTGACTGAAACGACGAGAGCATCTTTTCCTTGTTAACGAAGCGATACATTGCAGCCAAATTCCGGGCGTCGTCTTTATCGCCCGACAGCACACCAGTTATGAAAAGATCCAGCTCCGTTCGCTTGAGCAGAATCTCCGCCACCTGGTCGGCGAACCCTTTTCTCAGGGCGGTTTCCGGCAGCACGATTGCATGCACCGGCTCGAGCTCCGGCTCGGCGGCTCTGATCAGCTCGCAAATGAGCTCCTCGGCGAATTGCTGCGGCGTCGCCCCCCGCATCCAAACATCGGGATCCAGTCTGAAGGCTCGCTCGGTCGACTTGCTCGGAAAACCGTTTGCCGAACCGACAAAGCTCTTTCCGGGTATCGAAAACGGAAACGGGACGACGAGCATATTGAATGGAGCAAGATCGATATGCGGCTTGTTGGAGATTTGCCAGCTCGTTGAAACGTTGGCCACGGACGGAAGCAGTGCAAGATTGTGCGTCAAGGATCGGACAGTGCATCCGACTCGGGGGGTATTCGTTTTCGGTTGCACGCAAAGAACCGCGGGCGGCACTCGGATGCAGATGCTGTGCGGAAGATAGGGAAGAAGCGCGCCGCCGATCGCATTTTGGTCCGTTTCACGCTTCTTTTCCCACTCTATGTAATCCCCGTAGACGGCATATTGAATTGCATGCTCGGACGTCGTCGGCGGGAAACCCACTCCCGAACTTGCCTCATCTGCAATAGCCAGCAGCTTGAAGACGATGCTCTTCCACGCCAGAGAAGTCGCGGATGCATCATCTATCCGCGCTTTCCTGTGCTTCTTGATCAATTCCTTCCATAAGTCCTGCACCAGCTGCGGCGGGGTCCCTTGTGTAGACCAACCTTCACCAGCATCACAAATCTGCTCCAGCCAATGCCTGGTCAGTTCGAAATGCTGATCCCAATACGCCATGAATTTGCGTTCGGAATACAGGCCGGACCGCTCCGTGATTGCAGCCACTGCGGCAAACAAATCCGGCGGCCACTCGCAGACCTGGTCCCAGCCGGTCGCATCGAGAACCGGGCCATCAGGGAGAACCCATTTGAGAATATCGAGGATCGTCATTCCGGACGGATCATCCTTGGCCATGAGCGCGTGCCCCTGGTGTATTGTTCATGGCATTCACTTCATTCAATCACTCCATCTTGAAACGATATCATTTTTCGCCCACGCCGCAACCTTAGGTAATTGGGTCGGGCCGGAACATACCAGGCGGACTGGCTTTTCCGTAGCGTGGGCTTCAGCTTGGTCCCATCCAATCTCGTAGACAGTTTCTGAGATCTTCGACAACGCGGGCAACGCGGTAGGCGCCGGCCGCCATCAAGCGCTCGGCGCCATGATATCCCCAGGCCACACCGATCGGCCGCAACCTTGCGGCGAGCGCCATCTCCATGTCAAAAGTCGTGTCGCCGATGAAAACGGCATTTTCCGGCGTTACGCCCGTGGCTTCGAGCGCCTGAAGCAGCATTTTGGGATGTGGCTTGGACGGCGCCATGTCTGCGGCTTGAATGGTCTGAAACAGCTTGCGCCATCCCAGCGCATCCAGCGCCGGCACGACGGCGGCCGACGTGTGTCCGGTCGCGATCCCCAGCAGTGCGTCGGGCGTGCGGCTCAGATCATGGAGCAGGTCGGCCACGCCATCGAACGGTCGTTCCACAAGGGCGGGATCGGCTCGTAGCCGGGCAAGGACACGGCCATATGCCTTCACCATCTCCGGGATCGGCGCCTCAGGTCCCGCGAGCTGCGCCAGCACGAGTTCAAGGGACTTTCCGATCAGCGAGAGGCTGTCCTCGGGCGACGGCGGCGTCAGATGGAATTCAGTGAAGACTGCATGATGGCACTCCAGGATTAAGGTGCGACTGTCGACCAGCGTTCCATCAAAGTCGAAAACGATCAGCTTCACGCGCTGTTTCTATCTGTGGTTGTTGTGAATGTCCTGGATCACAGCAGATCGGCTCCGGGACTGCAAGCAGTCAGAAAAGTGGACGCCGTACTCGGATGCTCAGCGCGCGATCCGCTCGACCGCCGCGGTCCAGGCGCCGCGATAGGCGGCGAGGCCGGGAATCGAAACCGTGGGCACGGCTGTCGGCGCCGCGATCGGATAGGCTGGCGGCCATTGCGCGATCATCGCGGCGCCGCGCGCAGTGCCCGCGGTATCCCCCGCGGCGAAGATGCGCTGCGCGGGCCGCAAGGCGCCAAGCGTCTCGCAGAAGGCGAGATTCTTGGCGAACGTTCCTTCGACAATGAGGTCGCCCGTTTTCGCGCCCATGCGGGTCAGCATCAGGTCGCTCATCAGCGCGCAATAGAGCGTTGCGAGCGCGCTCCGGTCACCCGCGTCGACATCGCCGCGGATCGCGCCCTCGTTGGCCGCATAGGGTCCGCCCTGGCCGGAGAAGCAGGGCAGCGCCATCGCGCCCGAGGCAATGACACGTTCGATCGCGGCAAGCTCCGGATTGCCGCGGCCGCCGGCGATGACGGCATATTCGCGCCCGCCCATGAAACGCCCGCAGGCTGTGGGACGGCCGAGCGCGTCGACATTGGCGAGCGTATCGTCGCGCGGATCGAGGTGGTCGAGCGAAAGCCCGACGCACATGAGGATCACCCAGGTGCCGGTCGACAGCACGGTGAACGGCGCCTGGCGCGAGACGAGGTAAGGCAGTAGCGAAGCGTTGGAATCGTGGACGCCGCAATAGACCGGCGTGTCCGGCGCGAGACCGGTTGCCGCGGCGACCTCGGGCCGGATCGGCCCGAGCGGATCGAAGGCGGGACGCAGCGGTGGCAGCAACCGCTGGATATCGAGCGTTTTCACAAGGCTCGAGGCATGTCCGTGCCGCGGGGCCCAGAGATCAGTGTGGGCCGCGAGCGAGGTGACTTCGGCGGCCGCGACGCCGGTGAGCCTCCAGGCCCAATATTGCGAGTAGGGCAAAAAATGCTTCGCCGCGGCGAAAAGATCGCCGCAGCGCCATTTCTGGTAAGCAAGCTGACGCCCGAGATTGAGGCCGGCCGGTACCTTTGGCGAGAGCGTTTCCGAAAAGGGCGGACGGATTTTTGCGTAGTCCGGCTCGATCTGCTCGACCTCGCCAAACTCATAGTCCATGACCGGTGCGGCGAGGTCATGTTCGCCGATCAGGGCGCCGGCCGCGCCATGCGCCGTCGGTACGATCGCCCCGATCCGGTACGCGCGCCCGGCCTCGCGAAGCGCGGCAAGGAAGAACGCGAAGGCGCCGTCGACGTCCTCATGGGGATAGGGCGGCCCCGGCAGGATCCGGTTGGGCGCCGACTTTTCCCAGACCAGCCGGCCCTCGTCGAACAAGGCAAGCTTTGCATTGGTCTTGCCGATGTCGAGGACCGCAACTGTCTGACTCATCATTCATGCCTGAAGCAAAATACGTCGTCCGGCCACCTTCTGACGGTATGAAGTTCAGTTGAGTCGGTCTTTTCCGTGGCAACGGACCCCCTCTCGCCGTGAAGAACGGGGAGAGGGGGCGCATCTCCGGCGCGGCAAGGATCGAACCCGAACTCATCATGCTTTTCCCCTGCGGCCGGACCACGACCACCTAAATCAGAAGTCGAAGTCCTTGATGTTCTGCTTGGAGAAGATGAAGGGCGCGCCGAGCAGGATCTCGCTGCCATTGACCACGCTGAGCTTGCCGAGCTTGCCGGCCTCCACCGAGGTGGCGCCGGGCTTCAGCTTGCCGTCGACGACGGCGCGCATCACATAGGTCGCCGCATAGCCCAGATCGACCGGGTTCCACAGCACGACCGACTTGACGCAATCGGTATTGACATAAGGCTTCATCGCGTTCGGCGTCGCGAGGCCGACCACCGCGACCTTGCCGCACAGTTTGGCCTTGGTCACCGCTTCCGCCGAGGCAGGTGTTGCGACCGAGGTCATGCCGAACAGGCCGGCCAGCTTGTCGCCATGCTTGTTGATCAGCGTGGTCGCCTGGTTGAAGGAGAGGTTGTTGTCCTCCTGCGCCTCCACCGTCTCCAGCCATGTCAGCCTGGGATGGCATTTTTGCGCATAGGCCCACATCTCGGCGATCCAGCGCGCCTGGTTCGGGGTCGTGAAGGTCGAGGTGACGATTGCAAAGCTCTTGTCCTCGCCGGCCTCCTTCGCCATCGAGTCGATCATCGCCTTCGCGATGCCGTTGAACTCGGCCTGGTTGACGAACCATTCGCGCGCATTCGGCGTCGAGTTGGCATCATAGCCGACGACATGGATGCCCTTCGACAGCGCCTTCTTCAGCACCGGCGCGATCGCTACGGGATCGTTAGCGGCGAACAGCACGCCGTCGACGCCGCTGGTGATGTAATTGTCGATGAACTTGATCTGTTCGTCGATCTTGGCTTCGGTCGGGCCATCGGTTTTCACGGTGACGTTGCCGAGTTCCTTGGCAGCGTCCTGCATGCCCTTCGAGGTGGCGTTGAAATAGCCGATGCCGATCAGCTTTGGCACGTCGACCAGCGAGATCGGTTTGCCGGCCTTGTCGGGCGCGCCGGTCGGCTGGCCGCCGTCATAGGGCTTTGCCGCGGGCGCGGCACCGGCTTCGCCGGCCGCGCAGGCCAGCGGATTGACCGGCAGGTCGTCGGCGCCATCCCATCTCTTGTCCGCCGCATTGGCCGCGCCGGCCAGCAGCGTCGCGCTGAATAGCGCCAGAGCTATTCCTGTTCTCATCTTGTCGTCCTCCCACGTTGACGCCGCTTGGTGCGGCTGAAAACTCCGTCAGACGCCGTCGCGGCGCCTCTGGAGCGAACTCGCCACAAGAGTTGAAAGGATCAGCACGGTGCCGATCACCACGATGGTCGCGTC
>NZ_JAFATE010000462.1 GCF_019244115.1 Bradyrhizobium sp. | reverse complement strand
TGCAAGCTTTAGCCGTTCGACATAGGCGCGCTGGCCTTCGGGCTCGGTGAGAAAGTGGAACGCGGCGCGATCGTGCCAGAGGTCGTAGCGAGCCTCCGGCTGCCAGGTCGTGACATCGGCGGCGATCCACCTCACCTTGGTCGCGCTCTCGCCAAGCCGCGCGCGTGCCTTCGCCAGCGCGGCTTCCGACAGGTCGAGCACGCTGAGATTCTTGAAGCCGCGCGAAAGCAGTGCATCGACCAGGCGCGAGGCGCCGCCGCCAATGTCGATGATTCCTGAGGCAGGCGTCGCGCCGGCATGCGCAATCAGTTCCAGCGAAGGCTCCGGATTCTCCTGGAACCAGCTGACCTCCTGGTCGCCCTTGTGGGAATAGACTGCCTCCCAGTGAGCCTGCGGACCATCGGGCATGATGACCTCCGTGGAAAGCGGTTTCGATATTGGCACCAGCGTACCTTCGAAGCTATATCATTCGTCCGTCGATCTGGACGCGCGCCCGTGCAGCGGCGATCAACGGGACCGGAGGATCGCGCGATGCGCCAGATGCATCTCAACCTGTTCATCCAGGGCCGCGGACACCATGAGGCGGCCTGGCGCCATCCGAAATCGTCGTCGCTCCCTCTGACCGACATCAACTACACCGTGGAGCTCGCGCAGAAGGCCGAGGCGCATTGTTTTGATGCGATCTTTCTCGCCGACGTGCTCGGGCTCTGGAACGACGTCGAGGGGACGCCGTTCAACTGGCTCGAACCGCTGACGACGCTCGCAGCGCTCGCCATGGCGACCAGCCGCGTCGGGCTGATTGCGACCTGCTCGACCACCTACACCGAGCCCTACAACCTGGCCCGTCAGTTCGCCTCGCTCGACCATATCAGCCGCGGCCGGATCGGCTGGAACATCGTCACGAGCTGGGCGCCGCAGGCCGCCAGCAATTTTGGCGGCGCCGGGCAGATCGGCCTGGCCGACCGCTACGAGCGGGCCGAGGAGTACATGGCGGTGGTCAAGGCCCTCTGGGACAGTTGGGCCGACGATGCCGTGCTCGACGACCGCCTGGGCGGCCGCTATGCCGACCGGACGCGGGTGAAGGCGATCAAGCACAAGGGCGCGCATTACCAGGTGCAAGGGCCGCTCAACATGCCGCGCTCGCCGCAGGGGCGTCCGGTGTTCGTGCAGGCCGGGGCGTCCGACACCGGCAAAAGGTTCGCGGCGCGCCATGCCGAGGTCGTGTTCACGGCGCATCTCGACGAGGTCAGCGCTAAGGCATTTTACACGGAACTGAAGCAACTGGTCGCGGCCGAGGGCCGCCACCCCGACCAGGTTCTGATCCTCCCGGGCCTGAGCCCCATCATCGGCGCCTCCGACGCCGAGGCCGAGCAGTATGCCGAGGCGCTCAACGAGCTCTCCGATCCCGAAATCGGCCGCGCCAGGCTGTCGCAGCGTTTTGGCGGGTTCGACTTCTCGCATCTTCCTCTCGACACGCCGTTGTCGGTGAGCGATTTCCCCGATCCAGGCAAGAACGAAGCCTCGCGCAGCCGCATGGAGGCGGTCGTTGCCGTGGTGGCGCGGGAGCGGCCGAGCTTACGAAAACTGCTCGCCAAGCTCGCCGGTGCGCGCGGGCATTTTACGCTCGCCGGATCGCCGGAGAAGATCGCTGATGTCATGCAGGCATGGTTCGAGCGAGGGGCGGCCGACGGCTTTAACCTGATGCCGCCAGTGCTGCCGCATCAGCTCGATCTTTTCACCGCCGAGGTGCTGCCGCTGCTCCAGCAGCGCGGTCTGGTCCGGCGTGGCTATGGGGGCGAGACGTTGCGCTCGCATTTCGGTCTGGCACGCCCCGCGGTCAGCTCCGGACAACCGGAGGCGATGCCCTATGATCAAGGTGCATGACATGGACCAGACGCAGGCCGCCGCAATCCCCGTCCGCTTCGTCAGGGCGACATCGCTCGTGCTGTTCATCGTCTGCCTGATGTACCTCATCACCTACATCGACCGCGTCAACATCGCCACGGCCGGCCCGCTGATCCAACGAGAGCTCGAACTTTCCAACCGCGACCTCGGCATCGCGATATCGGCTTTCGCGTATCCCTATGCCTTCTTCCAGATCGTTGGTGGTCTTGTCAGCGACCGCTTCGGGCCGCGGCTGACGCTGATCGTTTGCGGCGCGATCTGGTCGTTGGCGACGGTCGCGACCGGATGGGTCGGCGGGTTCGCGTCGCTGATCGCCGCGCGCCTCCTGCTCGGCATCGGGGAAGGCTGTGCATTCCCGGCCGCGACGCGCGCGCTGTCGGCCTGGATGTCCAAAGCTCGACGCGGCTGGGCGCACGGCATCACGCATTCCTTCGCGCGTCTTGGCAACGCGCTGACGCCGCCGCTGATCGCAGCTCTGATCGGGCTTGGTTCGTGGCGCACGTCGTTCTTCATCGTCGGTAGCGCGAGCTTTCTCTGGGTCCTGTTGTGGGCGTCGTATTTCCGCGATGACCCCCGCGACCACAAGTATGTGACCGCGGACGAGCTCAAGGTCCTGCCGGACGTGAAGCCGCATCCGAAACGAACATCCATGCCGTGGCGACGGCTGCTGATCCGGATGCTGCCGGTGACGCTGACCGATTTCTGTTATGGATGGACGCTGTGGGTCTATATCAGCTGGATGCCGTCGTTCTTCCTGCACGAGTACAAGCTCGATCTGAAGAACGCGGCGTTCTTCGCCTCGGCGGTGCTGCTTGCCGGCGTGGTGGGCGATACTGTTGGCGGTGTGCTTTCGGACGTTATCCTGAAGCGAACGGGAAGCCTCGTGCTATCCCGCACGGGCGTCATCGTGCTGGGCTTCCTCGGTGCGTTTGCCTGCACGGTGCCAATCTTCTTTGCCAAGGACCTTTATGTGATCGCGGCCTGCCTTGGCGGCGCGTTTTTCTTTGCGGAGCTCATCGTGGCCCCGATCTGGGCGGTTCCGATGGACATCACACCCGAATATTCCGGCACCGCGTCAGGCTTCATGAATCTCGGGTTCGGAATCGCCGGGATGGTCTCGCCGGTTACATTCGGCTGGATCATCGATGCGACGGGCCGCTGGGATCTGCCGTTTCTGGCCTCGCTCGGCTTGCTCCTCATCGGAGCGCTGCTTGCATTGACGATGCAGCCCGGGCGGCGTTTGCTGATTGAGCGCTGATCGCTGCATCTCAGGTGTACGGCGGGCAAAGCGAAGCGTGCCCACCATCTCGCACAGCGATCGACTGCCGGTGGGCACGGCGCGAGGCGCCTTTGCACACCCTACGCACTACGCCCTGATCGCGCGAAGCTCAGCAATAGCCGAGCACGCCGCAGGCGTAGGGCAGGCGGACGAAGTAGGGTGTGTACGGGCCGCCGTAATACGCGCCCTGATAGGTGAAATCGAACGGGCGGCCGTAATAACCGGGCAGGGTCGAGGAGCCCGGCAGCAGGATCGGCGTGGAAAGGCTCGGCGAGATCAGCGCGTCGGGATCGCGCTCGACCACGACGGCCGTCGGCGGGGCAATCGTGGTGCGGTAGCTGTAGTGTGGGCGCGGCAGCCCGGCTGGCAATAGCCTCGCCGCATGCGCCGTCTTGTGATGGACAGCCAATTGGTCCGCGGCGAAGGCGGGCCCGCTCGCGGCGAGGGCGGCCAGCACGAGGACTGTTGGGCGTGACATCGAACACCTCCGAATCACCGACGACCGGCTTTGCCGCAGCATCGCAAGCCAAGCTGGAGCGATGGTTAACGCGCTGATGACGCGGACGGTACTCTGTTCATGTTTTCTTAAAAGTCATCTACCATGTTACCGCGATCCTCAGCACGATAATACCAAACCCCGTGTTCTTACGGACTCTTTGGGGATCGAACCAGGAAGGTTTTTGATATGTCCGATGTTGCGGTTTCGGTCTCCGTGCGGCGGCCTCGTTTGTCCCTCAAAACGCCGTCCAAACCGGCGGTGCCGCGCGAGGTTGTGCCGGTCGCCGAGCCCGAGCGCGACGCGACGCCGCGGGACCAACCGTCCGCTTCGTCCGCGCCATCGGTCGACCGCGCTGCCCGCATCGACGATATGCTGCGCGAGCTCGCCAGCGCCGCCGACATCCTGCAAGCCGCAAGCGACGGCATCGCGTCGCTACAAAAATGGACGCGCGTCGGCTGTGCGATTGCCGAACTGATGCGCGAGGCCAGCCATGCGTTTGAGGTCACGAAGGGGGTCGTCAGCGAGCCCGAGCCCGCACTGCGGGCCCTGCTCGCCAGCCTTGTCGTGCAGCACAACACGGTGCTGGGGCAGATCGACGGGGTTGCGCGCGATGCCCTCCGTGGCGGCGTCAATCTTCTGATGGGCGATACGCTGACGCTCGCCTTCGACGAGACCGGGACATCGATGCTCGCGATGGGCGGCTCGGTCTGCGACGCGGCCGGTCTCGGCCTCGCGCCGCTCGCGCCTGGCACCGACCTCGCACCGGCCGCCGAGACCGTTCTCGCGGCGCTGCGGGCCGCGAATGCGGTGCTGCGGACCCAGGCCCAGACGATCGCCGCAAACCTTGCGACGGTTCGCAGCCGTCAGCTGTTTTTCGCCACTCTGCAGAGCATGCTCGATGTCAGCCCCTCGCCCACGCGCGCGGCGACCACCAGCGAGGAGGCCGCCAACAGCCTCGCCTTGGCGACGCGCCAGGCGATCGCAACCTCCGCACTCGCGCTCGCCCAGGAATCGCAGACCAGCATCTTGCGGCTGTTGAACCGCTCGAACTTTTTCGGGCAGGGAAGTTAGCATATCAAGTGCCAGCGGAGGTCTTCACCTCTCCCCGCTTGCGGGGAGAGGTCGCCGCGCTCTTGCGCGGCGGGTGAGGGGGCCTCCCCGCGATCTCCAATGTGGAGAATCCCCCTCACCCCAAACCTCGCAAGCGGGGAGAGGGGCGCACCTTGCGGCGGCGCTGTGGGTGAACTCAGCAGATTCTTCTCAAGCCAGCGCCTGTTCGAGATCGGCGATCAGATCCTCCTTGTCCTCGATCCCGATCGACAGCCGCACGATGTCGGGGCCGGCGCCGGCCTTGACCTTGGCGGCGTCGTCGAGCTGGCTGTGCGTGGTGGACGCCGGATGGATCACCAGCGAGCGGGTGTCGCCGACATTGGCCAGATGCGAGAACAGTTTGAGGTTCGACACCAGTTTGACGCCCGCGTCAAAGCCGCCCTTGAGCGAGAAGGTGAACACCGCGCCCGCGCCCTTCGGGCAGTATTTTCGCGCGACACTGTGATATTTGTCGCCCTCCAGCCCCGCATAATTAACGGACGCGACCGCCGGATGGCCGGCGAGATATTCGGCCACCGCCTTCGCATTATCGCAATGCTTCTGCATGCGCAGCGGCAGCGTCTCGATGCCGGTCAGGATCATGAAGGCGTTGAACGGCGACAGCGCCGGCCCGAGGTCGCGCAGGCCGAGCACCCGGCAGGCGATCGCAAAAGCGAAATTGCCAAAGGTCTCGTGGATCTTGATGCCATGATATTCCGGCCGCGGCTCTGACAGCATCGGATACTTGTTGTCCCGCGACCAGTCAAAAGTGCCGGCATCGACGATGACGCCGCCGATCGAGTTGCCGTGGCCGCCCAAAAACTTGGTCAGCGAGTGAACGACGATGTCGGCGCCGTGATCGATCGGGCGGATCAGATAGGGCGTGGCCAGCGTGTTGTCGACGATCAGCGGCACGCCGGCCTTGCGCGCCACCGCCGCGATCGCCTCGATATCGGTGACGGTGCCGCCGGGATTGGCGATCGATTCCGTGAAGATCGCCTTGGTGTGCGGCGTCACCGCGCGCTCAAAACTTCCAATGTCATCGGTGTCGGCCCACACCACGTTCCAGCCGAAACTCTTGAAGGCGTGGGTGAACTGGTTGATCGAGCCGCCATAGAGTTTTCGCGCGGCGATGAACTCGTCGCCGGGTTTCAAGAGCTGCTGCAGCACGACCACCTGCGCGGCGTGGCCGGAGGCCACCACCAGCGCCGCGGTGCCGCCTTCCAGCGCCGCGACGCGCTCCTCCAGCACCGCATTGGTAGGATTCCCGATTCGCGTATAGATGTTGCCGAACGCCTGCAGGCCGAACAGCGAGGCGGCATGGTCGGCGTCGTTGAAGACGAAGGACGTGGTCTGATAGATCGGCGTTGCGCGCGCGCCGGTGGTGGGGTCGGGCTGCGCCCCGGCATGCACGGCAAGCGTGGAAAATCCCGGTAGCCGATCGGTCATTCTGTCGTCCTCTGCAATGGCCTGTCCTTTGACGGGCAGACAATCGCGGCAGAGGCGGCTTGCGTCAAGGCGCGTCGGTCGGCGCCAAGCGACATTGGAAAGGCGCGCTGCGTTTCGTCGCGCGCTCGAAATGATCGTTTCGCCTTTGCTTCAGGACGACTCGGTCTTGTTTTTCGCGGCGCGATCCGCGGCCGTGGTCGCCGCCCCGCCGAGGCTCGTGCGATTGAGCGACAGCCGCATGCCTTGCGTCGGGATCGGCGCGCGCTTGGCGCTGATGGTGCGCGAATTGACGCCCATCCAGGAAATCTCTGACGACAGCCTGCCATATTCGATCTTTGGGCAGCGGTTCATCACGACCTTGATCCCCGCGGCTTCCGCTTTCGCGGCGGCCGCATCGTCGCGCGCGCCGAGCTGCATCCAGATCACCTTTGGCAGCGGCGCTGTTGTCAGCGCCTCGTCGACGACCGGCATGATGTGGGCGGATGAGCGGAAGATGTCGATCATGTCGAACGGCCGGCCGATATCCCCGAGCGAGGCGACAAAAGGCCGGCCGAGCAGGGTCTTGCCGACATGGCCGGGATTGACCGGGATCATGTCATAGCCGCGCTGCACCAGATATTTGAAAGCAAAATAGCTAGGCCGCGCGTCGACCGGCGAGGCGCCGACCATCGCGATCACCTTCACGGAGTTGAGGATGCCGCGGATATAGTCGTCGGAATAGGTATCGTGATTCATCGATGTTCGATCATGTTCGATGTTACCCCTCATGGTGAGGAGCGCGCCCTTGCGCGCGTCTCGAACCATGAGGCCCGAGCCTTGGCCTCCTTCGAGACGCGGCGAGGACGCCGCTCCCTGGGGATGAGGGGATGGATTTGCGCCCGCTTCACTATTCATCCTTCCAGGTCGGCACGCGCTTTTCGATGAAGGCGCAGATGCCTTCCTCGGCGTCGCGTGCCATCATGTTGTCGGTCATCACCTCCGCCGCATAGCGATAGGCCGCGGCAAGATCCATCTCAGCCTGGCGATAGAACGCAGCCTTGCCGAGCTTGACCGTATAGGCCGATTTCAGCGCGACCTTTTCGGCGAGCGCAATGGCCTCGGCCCGCTCGGTGCCCGCGGTCACGACGCGATTAACGAGCCCGATCTCGCGCCCACGCGCCGCGGAGATCGGCTCGCCGGTCAAGAGCATCTCCAGAGCCTGCTTGCGCGGCACGTTGCGCGACAGCGCGACCATCGGCGTCGAACAGAACAGACCGATATCGACACCCGGCGTCGCAAAGCCCGCGGCCTCGGATGCGACCGCCAGATCGCAGCTTGCCACGAGCTGGCAGCCGGCCGCGGTCGCAATGCCCTGGACGGCGGCGACCACCGGCTGCGGCAAATGGACGATCGCCTGCATCATCGTGCTGCAGGCGTTCATGAGTTTTGCGAAATAGGCGCGGCCACGGTCGGCATCGGCGCGGCGCGCGGACAACTCCTTCAGATCGTGTCCGGCGCAGAAGGCCGGGCCGTTGGCCGCGACGACGACAGCACGAACGGTTCCGTCATCGGCGATCTCAGTGAGCGCGGCATGCAGGCGCGCGATCAGCGCTTCCGAAAGGCTGTTGCGCTGCGCCGGACGGTTCAGCGTCAGCACGGTGATCTGGCCGACCTGTTCGCGCAGCAGGATCAGCTGCTCTGGCGTCGGGGCTCGTGCGGTGAGGGACATCGGCGCTTCCATTTGCGTCTGGAGATGAATTTAATGCGGGCGGCAGCACAAAGCGAGGGCAGGGGACGACATGGAAGCGGCCAAAATGAATGCGGCGGAAATCGAGGCCTTCCTCCGCGAGGTGTTTCCGCAGGCGTTCAGCGACGGTGACATCACGATCGAGGCGGCCGACGGTGCGACCTGTCGCCTGCGCCAGCGTTTTAGCGACAAGATGCTGCGACCGGGCGGCACGGTGTCCGGGCCGACACTGATGGCGCTCGCGGACTTCGCCATGTATGTCGTGATCCTGTCGGCGATCGGACCGGTTGCACTTGCCGTCACCACCAATCTCAACATCAATTTCCTGCGCAAGGGTTCGCCCGGGCAGGACATCACCGCAGTCGGCAGGCTGCTGAAGCTCGGCAAGCGGCTTGCGGTCGGCGAGGTGAACCTGTTTTCGGATGCATCAGCCGATCCGATCGCCCATGTGACCTCGACCTATTCCATTCCGAATCAATGAAGATTTTGCAGGTGATATAATACCGTTATTGTAAGTCATTGTTTTCATTTATATTCCGTTCCGACATAAGCGTTGACGGACAACGCGCCGTTCTCTAGAAACCCGCGCAAGTTCGGCTGCCCTTTGCGGCCGAGATTCTCCCTTTCACGGAACGCTCCAATGAAAACCTTTTCGGCAAAACCTGCCGAGGTGACGAAGAAGTGGGTGCTGATCGACGCCAAGGGTCTGGTGGTCGGCCGGCTCGCTTCGCTCGTCGCCATGCGGCTGCGCGGCAAGCACCTTCCGACCTACACGCCCCACGTCGATTGCGGCGACAACGTCATCATCATCAACGCGGCACATGCGGTGCTGACCGGCCGCAAGCGCGAACAGAAGGTCTATTACAAGCACACCGGCTATGTCGGCCACGTCAAGGAGCGCACCGCGCGCCAGATCCTTGAGGGCCGCTATCCCGAGCGCGTCGTGGAAAAGGCGGTGGAGCGCATGATCCCGCGCGGGCCGCTCGGCCGGATGCAGATGGGCAATCTGCGCGTCTATGGCGGCCCGGACCATCCGCACGAGGCGCAGAGCCCGGAAAAGCTCGACATCGCCAAGCTGAACCGCAAGAACATGAGGGCCGCATAACATGGCCGAAACCATCCAATCGCTCGATCAATTGTCGCAGCTCAAGCCAGCTGCATCCGCGTCCGCCTCGGACCGGCCGACCTATATCAAGAAGGTCGACAAGCTCGGCCGCGCCTATGCCACCGGCAAGCGCAAGGACGCGGTCGCCCGCGTCTGGATCAGGCCGGGCCCCGGCAAGGTCATGGTCAACAGCCGCGAGGTCGAGATCTATTTCGCCCGGCCGGTGCTGCGGATGATGATCCAGCAGCCGCTGGTCGCGGCCGGCCGCTCCGGCCAGTATGACGTGATCTGCACGGTCGCGGGCGGTGGGCTCTCCGGCCAGGCCGGTGCGGTGCGCCACGGCATTTCCAAGGCGCTGACCAATTTCGAGCCCGACCTGCGCGGCGCGCTGAAGAAGGGCGGCTTTCTCACCCGCGACTCCCGCACCGTCGAGCGCAAGAAGTACGGCAAGGCGAAGGCCCGCCGCTCGTTCCAGTTCTCGAAGCGTTAATCGCTTCGCGCCAATTCGCCGCAACGCGCGGCAAGGCATTGCAAAACAAGGGCGCCGGCATTCGGCGCCCTTTGTTTTTGCGACGCCTTTATAGACAAGTTAACGCAGTTTTTTCGGGCAAACTTGCCGCGCCGAACAAACGGATTTCGAACGCGCCCCTCCTTAGAGTGCAGACTTGGAAAAGGGCGCGCAGCGTGCTCGCAAGGGCTTAAAGCTGATCACGCCGCTTCTGTGACTTGCTTGGGGTGACCGATGTCGCTCGACAGTATGACACTGTATTTCGTCGCCGCGATGCTCGCGGCGCTGCTGGGAGCCATGCTGCTGTTCTTCGGCAGGCAGGAGGACAGTCAGGCGCTGACCTGGTGGGGCAGCGCCTATCTGCTCGGCGCCGCTTCGGTTGCGGCATGGACCCTGGGCGGCCAGCTGATCGGCGGTATCGCCCAGCTGCTGCTCAATGCGGCCGGATTCCTCGCCTGCGGCATGGTGTGGAATGCGGCCCGCATCTTCCGCGGCCGCAAGCCCAATTTTCAGGGCATGGCGCTCGGACCGGTCGCCTGGATCGCCAGTTCCATGGCGCTCGGACCGGTCGCGCCGGTCCTGCGCATGACGATCGGTGCGGCGATCATCGCATTCTATGCCGCGCTCACGGCCGCCGAATTGTGGTCGGAACGGCGCAAGGCAATGAAACAGCGCTGGCCGGCCGTGGTGGTGCCGGTGCTGCACGGTTTTGTGCTGATGCTGCCGATCCTGCTCGGCGACCTCTTCCATCCGCACGATCCGAACTTTGCCAGCAGCATCTGGATCACCGTGTTCGCCGTCGAGCTCGTGCTCTATGCCGTCGGTACCGTGTTCCTGATCTTCATGCTGGTGACCGAGCGCACGGTGAGCGCGCACAAGACCGCGGCATCGGTCGATCCCCTGACCGGCCTGTTCAACCGCCGCGGCTTTGCCGAGGCCTGCGCGCGCGTGATCGAGCGCGAGGCGACGGCCGGGCGACCCGCGACCGTGATGATCTTCGACATCGACCATTTCAAGTCGATCAATGACCGCTTTGGCCACCCGGCGGGGGATGAGATCCTCAAACTGTTCGCGGCGGTGGTGCAGAACAATCTGCGCATCACCGACCTCTCCGGGAGGGTCGGCGGCGAGGAATTTGCCGCCCTGCTGCCCTGCGCGCTGGAGGAAGGTCTGATCGTGGCGGAGCGGGTCCGCGAGGTCTTCGCGGCGAGCGGCATCGTCTCCGACGAGGGGCCGGTCGACACCACGGTCTCGATCGGCGTTGCCGGCGGCCCCGCCGGCACCGAGCTCGAGGTGTTATTGGCCGCGGCCGACACCGCGCTCTATCAGGCCAAGCGCGGCGGCCGCAACCGGGTCGAGGCCGCAGCCGAGTTGCCGCTGTCGCTGGAAAACTGGCGCCGTGCGGCCGCTGGACATCCGTCGTCGTCGCGCTCGCGGCCGGCGATTGCATGATGTCCGGGGCCAAATGGTAAGCCTCCGTTTACCATTCGCGCCGATCATCAGGACATGAACTGGAATCGGAAAAGCACGCACACTGCGCACCTGTCGCTCGAAGCGGACGAGACCTCCGCTCGCACGGGCTTTGCCTGCCTGTTCTCGACCTCGGACGAATATGAGAGCGCGCTGATCGCCGAGCGCCGCGCGCAGGGCCGCTATGCCCGTTCGCGCGGGCCGTGGCCGGCCGTGATGGTCGCAGGCGTCGCGCTGATGGTCGCCGGATTTGCCATGATCTGGCACTAGCGGACCGGAACATGGGATGCAAAGGCGGCATTTGCCGCCTTTTTCTTTTCAGATGGTCGGGCTAGATAGCCGGACCACAATAGGGAGGACTCAAGCCCATGATCACGGAAATCGCGCAGATCGACGTCAAGCCGGGCACGGAAAAGGATTTTGAGGCCGCTGTGGAGAAGGCGCGCGCCGCCTTCGGCCGTTCCAAGGGTTTCTATGGCTTCGAGCTGCACCGCTCGATCGAGAAGCCGCAGCGCTATCGGTTGATGGCGAAATGGGAGACGCTGGAGAACCACACGGTGGACTTCCGCGGCTCGGAGAACTTTACCGAGTGGCGCGGACTGGTGGGACAGTATTTTGCAGCGCCTCCCGAGGTCGAGCACACCGAGACGGTGGTGACGACCGCGATCTAGAGCTGGGCGCCGGCCTCGTCGGACTTGAAATAGTCGATCATCACCTTGGCGATCGCCATCAAGGGCAGCGCGAGCGCCAGCCCCCAGACGCCGAACACGATGCCGAGCAGGATCTGGAAGGCGAACAGGGTGGCGGGCGGAATGTCGAGCGCCTGGCGCTGCACGATCGGTGTGACGATGTAGCTCTCGAGCGCATGCACGCCGAGGAACAGCACGAAGGCGCTGCCGCCGGCGACCCAGCCTGACGGCAGGCTCGCGAGCACGACGATGAGCCCGCCGATGATCGCGCCGAGCGTCGGGATGAAGGCCAAGAGCCCGGCCTGAATGCCGAGGATGAACGAGCTCTGGATGCCGATGATCGCAAGCCCGATCCAGGTCGCCGCGAATACCACGAACATCACGATGATCTGCGCGATCAGCCAGCGCTCCAGCGTCTCGCCGATGCGATCGATGATGACGGTGGCTTCGTCGCGGTATTTTGCCGGAGCCATGAAGATCAGCCCGTCGTGATAGACCGACGGCTGGGCCGCAAAGGCAAGGCCCAAAAACAGCACGATGAAGAAGTTGCCGACGGCGCTGACCGTGCCAAGCAGCAATTTGAGCGTCTGGCTCACGATCGCACCCCCGGAGGAGGCAAGCTCGCCCGCGCTCGGCAGGTTGCGCGGCAATCCCTGGCCGGACTGCTGCGCGCCCTGGCTGTCCGTCGCGTTCGTGGCCGCGTTGCCGAGGCCGAAATAATTGGTGTCGATGCCGTGCTGGTCGAGGAATGCCTTGGCATTGCCGAGCTGCGACTTGATGGTGTTGCTCAGCGCCTTCGCCTGGTCCGCGATGGTGGCGCCGCCGAGATACACCACGCCGGCCAGCAGCGCGGCGAGGATCAGGCAGACGATGACCAGCCGCAGCGGATGCGGCAGCTTGACCAGCTGCCCCAGGCGGCCCGTCATCGCATTGAGCGTGACCCCGAGCAGGATGCCGGCGAACATCAAAAACAGCGCCGTCGCAAAGGTCCAGGTGAACGTAAGAAGCGCCGCGAACAGCACAATGCCGATGCCGCCCACCGCGATCGCCCAGGCCAGATCGCTGCGCGCCTGCAGGCGCTCCTTGGCCGGAATTGTCACATCACGTCCTTTCGGTTGCGTCCTCGCAAGGATCCGGTCCCACTCTTCCGGCAAATGGGCCCCGCGATCAAGCCGGACGGCCGCGCTCCTTTGACGCCGCGGCAGGCTCGAGGCCACCGGATTGGCGAAAACAGCATTCCTTCCCCGCATCGAGGGATGTTGATCCGCGACCCGTCCGCGGGCATGATCGTAGAATGATTTGCTAGGGCTCGAAGGCGGACAAGGAGAGATGAGGAAGCCGGTGGTCGGTGTGATCGGGAACGCCCATCGCATCGAGAACAGATTTACGGTGCAGGCGGTGGGGGAGCGAAACCTGCGCGCGGTCGCGGAAGTCGCAGGCGCACTGCCGCTGATGTTCGCAGGCGAGCCCGACATCACCGATATCGCCGCGCTGCTGGACGTGGTCGACGGCATCGTACTGACGGGGGCGCGCGCCAATGTGCATCCGACGCGCTTCAACACCGTGCCCAACCCCAAGCACGAGCCCTACGACATCTACCGCGACGAGGTCGCGCTCAGATTGTCGGAAGCTTGCGTCGAACGCGGCGTGCCGCTGTTCGGCATCTGTCGTGGCCTGCAGGAGATGAACGTCGCCTTCGGCGGCTCGCTGCATCCGGAAATCCGCGAGATCCCCGGGCGCATGAACCACCGCATGCCCAGGCTGGAAAACGGCGAGATTCATCCCGATCCCAAGGTGATCTTTGCCGATCGCCACGAGGTCGCGCTGACACCCGGCGGAGCATTCGCGACCATTCTCGGCTGCGATAAGATTCGCGTGAACTCGCTGCACGGCCAGGGCATTTTGCAGCCGGGCAGGCGCGTCGTGATCGAGGGCATCGCGGAAGACGGCACCATCGAGGCGATCCGGATTGCCGAAGCCTCGACCTTCGCGCTCGGCGTGCAGTGGCACGCCGAATATGACCCGCAGCGCAATCCGATCAACCGCGCGCTGTTTGTGGCCTTCGGCGAGGCTCTGCTTGCCCGCGCCAAGGCGGCGTAGGTTGATTTCGTCCGGCCGGTGAGGGGAGCGGATGCGCGCAGGGCGCCTCAGGATTGCTTCGGCGTTGACGACGCGGTGAGGGTGCCGCTCGATATGCAAGCTCCGTCATTGCGAGCGTAGCGAAGCAATCCAGCCCCTCCACGGCAACACTCTCTCTTGGCTTCGTACCGGTGCGCCTTACGACCTCCACAGCTGGTACAAACGAAACAGCGCCCGCGAGGAGCGCCTTGGTGTTGCGTCGATCCGCGTGCAGAGCGCGCGGCTCGGCTGGCCGGATGCCTAGGCCGGATGCCACCAGCCGCCCCTGAGCACGACACCGTCGATCTGGAGTTTCTTGCTCCCGATCATCTCCTCGCCGGTCGAATCGACCAGGGGAAACCGGCCTTCGCGGACCGAGAAGATCGTCGCATCGCCGGCTGAGCCCGTTCGCAGGGTCCCGAGCTCGGGGCGGCGAATGGCGGCTGCGGCGTTCGATGTCGTAGCGCGTATGACCTCGACGAGCGGCGTGCCCAGATTGAGGAATTTGGCAAGCGTGGTGGCCTGATCGAAGACGGGCCCGTCCAGATTGAGAACATGAAGATCGGACGAGATGGTATCGGGCATGAAGCCTGCAGCGAGCATGGCCCGTGCCGTCTTGAACGCGAACGAACCCATGCCGTGGCCGACATCGAACAAAATCCCGCGCTGACGCGCTTCGAGCACCGCCGATTTGATCGCGCCCTGGCCGGTCACCGGCGAATTCGGAAACGGGCGGAAACAGTGGGTCAGAACGTCGCCGGGCCGGAGCCTGTCCAAGACGTCCTCATAGCTCGGCGGCGGCTCGTCGATGTGAGCCATCAACGGCAGACCGAGTTCCTCGGCCACTTGCAGCGCGATGTCGAGCGGCGCAACGCCGGACGAGCCGCTCGCATTGCGGCCCACGCGGACCTTGATCCCCACGATGATGTCTCGATGCTCATTGGCGACGGCGATCGCATCGGCCGGGCTCAGCAATCGGAGGTCGCCGCTCTCGCCGACCATGATGCGCTTCGAAAAAGCGAATATGCCGGCAAACGAAACGTGCAGATAAGCGAGAACGCGAGGCTCGCTGGGTTCGATGACGTGCTTGCGAAATCCGCGGAAGTTGCCGGGCCCCGCGCTGCCGGCGTCAACCAGCGTCGTGACGCCACTTTGACGGGCGGCATCCGTCGGATCGACCCCAAGTGACGTGCCGCCCCAGTAGACGTGGGTATGCAGATCGATGAAGCCTGGCGCGACAAACCGTCCGCTCACATCGCGGCTTTCGGCCGCATCGATCGCCTTGATGTCATGTCCGATCGCGGCGACGCGCCCGTCGGCAAATGCAACATCGGCGATCGCGTCCAGGTCCTGGGCGGGATCAATGACATGGCCGCCTTTGAGAACGAGGTCGTAGGCCATGGTGCAACTATCCTGTTGTTCGAGTAGGGAGGCAGGCGGTGCTTCTCAAAATGCTTCGGCGCCGCGCCGCGAGGACGGCCGCTTGATGCGGACCTCCACGTCTGGAAGGTGGATCGCGGGGCTCAATCACCGAGGGGATCGTTGGCGCTGCCATCGGCTTTCATCAGCTCGTATTTGATGCGCCTCATGCGCGCTTGCGCTTCACGCGGCTTGCAATAGGCTGTCGCGGCCGCCAGCAGGTCGATCGCTGCAAGCAGCGCATATCGTGAGGCGGTCGGCTTGAGCGCGTCGGGTGCTTCTGCAACGTGCAGGCCGAGCGCAATGTCAGCGGTTGCGGCCAGCGGGCTGCCCGGCTTGGTGATGGCGATGATCAACGCGCCATATTGTCTTGCGACCGTCGCGGCTGCGATCACCTCGGCAGCGTTTCCCGTCGTCGAAATGGCGATCACGACGTCATTCCGGCCGAGCGTGGCCGCGACCATGCGCATTAGCTTCGGATCCGACGAATGTGAAACGGCGATCCCGAGGCGGAAGAAACGATGTTCGACCTCGATTGCTGCAATCGTCGAGCCGCCGCCAATGCCGAAGGCTGCGAGCCTGGAACAATTGGCAATCGCTTCGGCGGCCTTCTCGATGTCTTCCTTGTGCAGCTGCTGTTCGACCGCGCTGATGGCACCGCGGATTTCCCGGAAAACCGACTGCCAGAGCGCCGGCCGGGCAAGATCGGTGCCGACATGCGGCGGCAGTTCGAGATAGATGCGGCCGACGGCCATGGCCTGGGCAAGCCTCACCTTCAATTCACGCACGCCGCGGCAGCCCACCGAACGGCTGAAGCGCGTGACCGTCGGCTCGCTGACGCCGGCGCGGCGCGCGAGGTCGCCGTTGCTGGCGTGAACGGCGTAGTCGACGTCCGCGAGCACGGTCGTCGCGACGCGCTGTTCGCTCCGGCTGAGGGTCGGGGCGATCTGCCTGACGACAGCAATGATGTCGTCAGCTGCCGCACCGCTCCCGCTTCCGGCCGTGTCACGGCCCGAGGCCGCCCGGGGCGGTTCCTGAGTTCGTTTCGCTGCTCGTGCCACCGGCCGTCATTCCTGTGCCGCTCGCGGTTCTCCAATGAGCCGGGCAGCCATGTGTCGTAAGAAACTTTCGCGCCCCGCGGCGCATCCAGCCAAGAATTTAGGCCATTTTGTTATGTCCAGCAAGAATGACCTTGAAATAAGCGTAGGTTTGTTTGTAACTTTCAAACACGGCCGGTCGCAGGAACTCAGGATGCGCGCGGCAATGCCCGGCCCTGGCTGCCCGGACGATGCGACGAACCCGAGGAGATGGGAGGAGGAACATGCGATCCGGAATGGGGGCTTTGATGCGCGGTGTCGTCACCATGGCTGTGGCATTGTTCCTGAATGTGCAAGCGAATGCAGCCGAGGTGCTGCGCGAAGCAACGATCGGCGAGCCACCGCCGCTCGACGTCATGGTCACCACCGCCGATGTCGCAGCGGTGATCGGCCGGCACATTTTCGAGACGCTGTATGCCTTGGATTCGACCTACAGCCCGCGTCCGCTTCTGGCCGAGAGCGATCGCGTGGATGAGGGCGGCAAGACCATCGTCATCAAGCTGCGTCAGGGCGTGCTGTTTCACAACGGCAAGGAACTGACCGCGGCCGACGTGGTCGCCTCGATGAAGCGCTGGGGCCAGTTCGGCGCACGCGGCAAGCTGCTGATGGGCAATGCCGTTTCGGTCGAGGCGACGGACAGATACGAAGTCACACTGAAGCTGTCGGCGCCCAATGGCGCATGGAAGACGCTGATCGCCGATGTCAACGGCGGCCTTGCGATCTATCCCGAAGAGATCGTCAGCAAGGCCGGGGCCCAGCCGATCGAGCAGAAGGACTACATCGGAACCGGACCGTACAAGTTCAAGGAATGGCGTCCGAACCGCTACGTCGAGCTGGAGAAATTCGACCGCTACAGCTCCTGCAAGGAAGCGGGTGATGGCTTCGCCGGCGCGCGTGTCGCCAATTTCGACGCGATCCGGTTCGTTCCGGTGCCCGATGTGGGCACGCGCGTGAGCGGCGTCCAGGCCGGCGACTACGACTACGCCGAGATGATCTCGGGCGATCTGTTCGACCAGCTGAGCGCCGACAAGTCCATCCATGTCGTGCGAAGCAACGCGCCGATCTTCGGCCTTTTCTTCATGAACTCGAAGGAGGGCATCCTCAAGGACAACTACAAGCTTCGGCGGGCGATCCAGATGGCTCTGGACAAGTCGCAGGCGCAACGCGTCGCGTTCGGCCCCAAGGGCCTGTGGGATGCACAGGGCTCGATCTTTCCGCAGGGCAGCTTCTGGTATTCGACGGCGGGCACCGAGGCTTACAGCCAGCACGACGCGAAGAAGGCAAAAGAGCTTGCCAAGGAAGCCGGTTATACGGGGACGCCGATCCGCTTGCTGGTCTCGACCAACTATCAGGCTCACTTCGACGAGGCGACCGTGTTCACGCGGCAACTCGCGGAGGCCGGCATCAATGTCCAGATGATGGTCGTCGACTGGGCGACGCTACTCAAGATGCGCGCTCAATCCGAGCAGTGGGACATCTACGTGACCCATCACGGCTTTCAGCCCGATCCGATCCTCTTGACGTTCCTCAATCCAACCTATCCCGGGTGGTGGGACAATCCGGAGATCAACGCGCTACGGACCGAACTGACCAATTCATCGGATCAGACCGCGCGCAAAGCCGCATGGGAGAAAATCCAGGCTCTGTTCTACGAACAGGTTCCGGCAATGAAGGTCGGTGATGCCTACACCTACGACATCGCCTCGCCGAAGCTGAAGGGACTGAATCCGAACGGGCCGGCGTTCTGGAACGTGTCCGCCAAATAGTTGTGGACGAGATCATGGGACCCTGGGGCCCAAAGCTGTTCGAGATGAATAGATCGAACGTCATGTTTACCGCTGATCGGCGACCGGCAGGTGGCAGATGTGGTCTTATGCCTTGAAGCGCGGCGGTGCGACCGCGGTCACGCTCGTCGCAGCCTCGGTCGTGATCTTCGCGTTCATTCATCTCGTTCCCGGAGACCCGATCTACATCTTGCTTGGCGACACGGCGACACCGGATCAGATCGATGCGCTGCGCCGCCAGCTCGGTCTCGATCAGCCGATCATCGTCCAATATCTGCGGTGGGCCGGTCACGCGCTGAGCGGCGACCTCGGACGGTCGATCTTCTTTCAAGCACCGGTCCTGTCCGTGATCGCCGATGGCGTCGAGACGAGTACGCTGCTTGCCAGCATGACGATGATCTGGGTCCTGCTGATCGGCGTGCCGATCGGCACGATCGCCGCGATGCGGCACGGCAGCTGGCTGGATCAATGCCTGTCCGGCGCGGCCATGCTGATGGCCTCAGTGCCGACCTTCTGGGTCGGGCTCTACCTGATCCTGGTCTTTGCTGCCTGGCTCGGCTGGCTGCCGAGTTCGGGCTACCCCTCGATCTTCGAGGGCGGGATCGCCAACCTGCGCTATCTCATTCTCCCGAGTCTCACGCTGGCCGCCCCGAATGCAGCGCTGATCCTGCGACTGACGCGGGCCAGCATGCTCGACGTCTCTCGTGAGGACTATGTGCGGACCGCGCGCGCGAAGGGGATCCGTCCGTGGCAGGTCGTGCGCAGGCATATCCTGCGCAACGCGCTGCTGACGATCGTTTCCGCGTTCGGCTTTACGTTTGCGGCGCTGCTGTCGGAAGCGGTGGTGACCGAGACGGTTTTTGCATTGCCCGGAATCGGGCGTCTCGTGGTCCAGTCGATCCTGCGCCGGGATTATCCGGTGATTCAGGGTGTCATCCTGGTCGTCGTGGTGCTTTACCTTGCGATCAACCTCGTCGTCGATCTGTCGTATCGTCTGCTTGATCCGCGCGTGGAGCTCCAATGAACGGCAGGGGCACGGCATTGCTGCTTGCGCCGTTCACGGCCCGGCCGATCGCGATGATCGGCCTGAGCGTCCTTCTCGCCATGGTCGTCGCGGCGCTATTTGCGCCTCTGCTCGCACCCTACGATCCCTATGCGCTCGATCCGGCGATCCGTCTCACACCCCCCAACGCCTTGCATTGGTTCGGCACCGATCAATATGGCCGCGATACGTTGTCGCGCGCGATCTATTCGGCGCGAATGGCGCTGCTGATCGGCGCCGGCGTGGTTTCGTTCGCGATGGCCACCGGCGTGCCGATCGGCGTGCTCTCGGCATTGTTCCCGCGCCTCGGCCACGTGCTGATGCGCGCCGTCGACGTGTTGATGGCGTTTCCTTCGCTTCTTCTCGCGCTCGGTCTGATCGTCATCCTCGGACCGAGCGTCGCCAATTCCATCATCGCGATCGGGGCAGCCTATCTGACCACGACCAGCCGCATCATTTATGGCCTCACACTCCGGTTGCGTGCCGAGACCTACGTCGAGGCGGCGCGCAGCATGGGAGCCAGGACACCCTGGCTGATCACAAGGCACATTCTGCCGAACCTCGTCTCGCCGCTTCTGGTGCAGGCCAGCTTTGTCTTTGCTTTCGCCCAGCTCGGCGCGGCATCGCTGGATTTTCTCGGCCTCGGCGCATCTCCGGACATCCCGAGCTGGGGCAACATGCTGGCCGAATCGCGAACGTTCATCACCCGCGCGCCGTGGCTGCTGTTCTTTCCCGGAATGATGATCGTGCTGACGGCGTTTTCGCTGAACCTCGTCGGCGATGCGCTGCGTGATCGGCTCGATCCGCGATTCCGCGAGATGTTCGGCGGGGAAGGCTGAGATGCTGGCAGTCCGCGATCTCACCATTTGCGTCGGCCCGGCAGCCAAGGCCGTCGACATCGTGTCCGCGGTGACGTTCTCGATCGACAAAGGAGAGGTTCTGGGTCTGGTCGGCGAATCCGGCAGCGGCAAAAGCCTGACATCGCTTGCCATCATGGGATTGTTGCCGACGCCCGGTCCGCGTGTGCGCGCCGGGCGTATCGAGCTCGACGGCAGCGATGTCACCGCGCTCCAACCATGGCAGCGCGTCGAGGCCGGTGCGGGCCGGCTCGCGATGATTTTTCAGGAGCCGATGACATCGCTCAATCCGGTCCTGCGCATTGGCGACCAGATCGAGGAGGCCGTTCGCGTTCACGACGGAACCTCGGGACGCCTCGCGCGGGAACGCGTGCGCGAGTTGCTGGACATGGTCCGGATACCCGACGCGGCCGTGCAACTCGCGGCCTTTCCGCACCAGCTCTCCGGCGGCATGCGCCAGCGCGTCATGATTGCGATCGCGCTCGCCTGTCGTCCGCAGGTCCTGATCGCGGACGAACCGACCACGGCGCTCGATGTCACGATACAGGTTCAGATCCTTGGCCTCTTGCGCGAGCTCTGCGACCGACTGGACATGGCCATGCTCTTCATCACCCACGATTTGGGCGTGATCGCTCAGCTCGTCGATCGCGTTGCCGTCATGTATGGCGGACGCGTCGTCGAGGCCGCGGACGTCGGCGAGCTGTTTGGTGCGCCGAGCCATCACTACACGCGTGCATTGATGGACTGCATGCCGGCGCCAAGCAGGCAGCGCCGCTTGCGACCGATACCGGGGCAGGCGCCAAGACCCGGGACCATCACCGCGGGATGTGTTTTCGCGCCGCGTTGCGTTGCCGCGCGCGATGTGTGCCGCGAGGCATTGCCGCCGCAGATTCGTATTTCGGAGCGTCATGAGGCGCTTTGCGCATTCCCGCTCGGCTCGGGGAGGTCACCTTGAGCCAGCAGGATTTTTTAGAGCTTCGCGATCTGAGGACGGCGTTCGATGTCACGCGGTTTGGACGCAGATTGCGGCTGCAGGCCGTCGACGGCGTGTCACTGTCCCTCGATGAGGGCGAGGTTCTCGGGATTGTCGGCGAATCCGGGTGCGGCAAGACCACAGTCGGCCGCTCCATCATTCGCCTGGCTCCCGCGCAAGGCGGCTCCGTCGTGTTCAAGGGCATCGATGTGCTTGCGGCGCGTGCCGCGAGCCTGCGCGAACTGCGCCTGCGGATCCGCATGGTCTTTCAGGATCCCTACGCCTCGCTCAACCCGCGTCGCTCGATCGGCGATTCGGTTGCGGAGGCCGGTGACATCAACGGCACCTTTCCAAGCCGCGCCGATCGCACCGGCCGAATAGCGGAAACGCTGTCCTCGGTGGGGCTGGATCCGTCATATGCCGATCGCTACCCGCACGAGCTCAGCGGCGGGCAGCGCCAGCGCGTCGGCATCGCGCGGGCCATCCTTCCCGCGCCCGAGGTGATCATTGCGGACGAGCCTGTTTCCGCGCTCGATGTTTCGGTGCAGGCCCAGGTCCTGAATCTGATGATGGATCTGAGGGAGCAGCTGAAGCTTTCGATGCTGTTCATTTCGCACGACATCAGCGTTATCGGCCAGATCAGCGACCGCGTCGCGGTGATGTATATGGGGCGGGTCGTGGAGCTCGACGCCACGCGAGCCGTACTCGACAGTCCCGTCCATCCCTATACCCGGGCCTTGATGAACGCGGTCCCGAAACCCGACCCCTCGCGACGAATTGCCGGCGCGATCGAGTTGGGAGAGCCGCCGAGCCAGTTCGATCGGCCGGTCGGCTGCGCGTACCGGCCGCGCTGTCCGCTGGCCAGCGGGCGATGTGCGACGGAAGCCCCAGAGCTCCGACCGGTCGGCCAAGATGGCCGACGGGTCGCGTGCCACAATGTGTAGCAAGTGAGCGATGACGGCGGCGTTGAGGCTGGCGCGCGGAACGATGGAGGGTGCCGCGGTGCTCCGATGCAGCAAAAAAGGCGCCCCGTAAGGGACGCCTTGGTGGTGTGTCGATCCGCCTGTGAGAGCCGTCAGGCTCAGCCGGAATAATACATGTCGAACTCGACCGGGTGCGGCGTCATTTCGAAGCGCAGCACTTCTGTCATCTTCAGCTCGATATAGCTGTCGATGAAGTCGTCGTCGAACACGCCGCCGGCCTTCAGGAAGGCGCGGTCCTTGTCCAGGCTTTCCAGCGCCTCGCGAAGCGAGCCGCAGACGGTCGGGATCGACTTCAGCTCCTCCTTCGGCAGGTCGTAAAGGTCCTTGTCCATCGCCGGGCCCGGATCGAGCTTGTTCTTCACGCCGTCGAGGCCCGCCATCAGCATCGCGGCAAAGCCGAGATAGGGATTGGCGAGCGGATCGGGGAAGCGCACCTCGACGCGCTTGGCCTTCGGCGACGCGGTGTAGGGGATGCGGCAGGAGGCCGAACGGTTGCGCGCCGAATAGGCGAGCAGCACGGGGGCTTCGAAACCCGGCACCAGGCGCTTGTAGGAGTTGGTGGTCGGGTTGGTGAAGGCGTTGATCGCCTTCGCGTGCTTGATGATGCCGGCGATGTAGGACAGGCAGATCTCGGACAGGTCGGAATATTTGTTGCCGGCGAACACCGGCTTGCCGTCCTTCCAGATCGATTGGTGGCAGTGCATGCCCGAGCCGTTGTCGCCATAGACCGGCTTTGGCATGAAGGTGGCGGTCTTGCCGTAGATGTGGGCGACCTGGTGGATGCAGTATTTGTAGATCTGCAGCTGGTCGGCCATCAGCGTCAGCGTGTCGAACTTCATGCCGAGCTCGTGCTGGGCGGAGGCGACCTCATGGTGATGCTTCTCGACCTTCACGCCCATCTTGGCCATCGCGCCCAGCATTTCCGAGCGCATGTCCTGCACCGAGTCCTGTGGGGGAACGGGGAAGTAGCCGGCCTTGGTGCGGATGCGATGACCGAGATTGCCGCCTTCATAGTCGGTGTCGGAGTTGGTCGGGAATTCCGAGGAATCGAGCTTGAAGCCGGTGTTGTAGGGGTCGGAGGCGTATTTCACGTCGTCGAACACGAAGAATTCGGCCTCGGGTCCGAAATACACGGTGTCGCCGATGCCCATCGACTTCACCATCGCCTCGGCGCGCTTTGCGATGCCGCGGGGGTCGCGGTTGTAGGGTTCGCCCGTGGTCGGCTCGAGCACGTCGCAGGTCAGGACCATCGTGGTCTCGGCGAAGAACGGATCGATCGTGGCCGTGACCGGGTCGGGCATCAGGCACATGTCGGATTCGTTGATCGCTTTCCAGCCGGCGATCGAGGAGCCGTCGAACATCAACCCCTCGGCGAAGGTGTCCTCTTCGATCATGCCGACATCGAAGGTCACGTGCTGCCACTTGCCGCGTGGATCGGTAAAACGCAGGTCGACGTATTTGACGTCGTTATCCTTGATCGATTTCAAGACGTCTTTTGCGGTCTTCATGAATACCCCTCTTGGCTAACGGTCACGACCCGGCCGCGGGCAGCGACCGCGGGTAGATGCTCAATACCGTCGGGTGGGGCTCAACACAAGGTATCGGAGGCGCCGGTAATGTAGGCACCGCCGCCCCGTATTTCTGGGCCTTTTTCGCGATCTGAAGTCCGGAGGAGGCGGGTTGCCGCTTGCGCGTGCAGCGGCCAGGGTTAGATCGCGTCCAGCCCGGATTCACCGGTCCGGATGCGGATTGCTTCCTCGATGTTGGAGACGAAGATCTTGCCGTCGCCGATGCGCCCGGTCTGGGCCGCGCGGCGGATCGCCTCGATCGCCTTTTCGACCAGCTCGTCCGAGATCACGATCTCGATCTTCACCTTGGGCAGGAAATCGACGATGTATTCGGCGCCGCGATAGAGTTCGGCATGTCCCTTCTGCCGGCCGAAGCCCTTGGCCTCCGTGACGGTAATCCCCTGCAGTCCCACTTCCTGAAGCGCTTCCTTCACCTCGTCGAGCTTGAACGGCTTGATGATGGCTTCGATCTTCTTCACTGAGCGCCTCCCGGCCTTTCGAAATTCAAAAACTGCAACCTGTGGTCGGCCATCGCCTCGGCTCTCCGGCCGGCCGGGCTTTGACCCCGCCGACTGTTCCACCCGCGCGCCCGCCCTGGCCGTGCACGGCCAGTTAGCACGAAACACAACGAAGCGGCTCCACAAAAGCAGGGTCTGTGCCAAGTCATTAACTGACCGGTTTTTGAAACGCCGTCAGATATTTGTGCTGCATTTTGGGGGGCCGATTCCATCGTCGGCCAGAATGCCAGAGATTATCGAATAGGCAATTCGATTAATTCGTGTGCAATTGTCGTTCGCCTTCGCGTTGCCCACCTGCCTCAGGAAAAGGCGGCGCGAATGCCGCCCGACATCGGCCGATCCGGCCGCACACGCGACCTTGCCGTGCACATGGGTTCGGTGGTCCATGGGGCCACGTCTTGCCCTTGCCTGGAACGCTTCCTGTTTCCGAAGGTGGTGTAAGTCGGGCTGAAACGAATTGGCAGGTCCGCGATTGGACAGGGGGGACGAGGCAAATGGAAGTTTTGACCACGGCCGAAATGGAGCGGGCCGACCGGCTGACGATCGCGGCCGGCACGCCGGGCTTTGCGCTGATGCTGAGCGCGGGGCAGGCCGTGGCCGAGGCGGCAACCGACCTCGTGGAGGAGGGGCCGATCCTGGTGGTCTGCGGCCCTGGTAACAATGGCGGGGACGGGTTCGTGGCGGCCGCGGAGCTCGCAGCGCAGGGCCGCGAGGTCTCGGTGATCCTGATGTGCGAGCGGGAGGCGCTGCGCGGCGATGCCGCATCCGCCGCGCGCGGCTGGAAACATCCGGTGCTGCCGTTCAACCCGCAGGCGATCGGCCGGCCGGCGCTGATCATCGACGCGCTGTTCGGCGCAGGCCTGTCGCGGACTGTCACCGGTGAGGCCCAGGACATGATCGCGGCGATGAACGCGGCGGGCGCGCCGGTGCTCGCAGTCGACCTTCCGAGCGGCGTCAACGGCACTTCTGGTGCCATCATGGGGATCGCGATCAAGGCGGCCGAGACCGTCACCTTCTTCCGCAAGAAGCCGGCGCATCTGTTGTTGCCGGGACGCCTCCACTGCGGCCGGGTCCGCCTTGCCGACATCGGCATCGACGAGAAGGTATTGGACGAGATCCATCCGCTCGCCGCCGAAAACACCCCGCTGTGCTGGCGCAAGCATTTTCCGGTGCCGCGGACCGACGGCCACAAATACGCCCGTGGGCATGCCCTCGTGGTCTCCGGCGGCATCAGCGCGACGGGAGCGGCGCGGATGACGGCGCGAGGCGCGCTGCGCGCCGGCGCCGGTCTCGTGACGCTGGCGACGCCGCGCGATGCGCTGGCCGTCAACGCGGCCGCGCTCACAGCGGTCATGGTGCGCGCGATCGACACCGCGATCGAGTTCGCCGGCGAGTTGGAAGACAAGCGCTTCAATGCTGTCGCGATCGGGCCCGGCGCCGGCATCAGCGAGCGCACTCGCGATTTCGTGCACACCGCTCTGTCGGCCGAGCGGCATCTGGTGCTCGACGCCGACGCGCTGACGAGTTTTGCGGATGCGCCGGACCGCCTGTTCGAACAGATCAAGGCCTCGCCCGATCTCCATGTCGTCCTGACCCCGCATGAAGGCGAGTTTCCGCGGCTGTTCAGCGACATCTCCAACAAGCATCCCGGCCGCTCGAAACTCGAACGGGTGCGCGCCGCCGCCGAGCGCTCCGGCGCCGTGGTGCTGCTCAAGGGCGCCGATACCACGGTGGCCGCGCCGGACGGCCGCGCCACCATCGCCGCCAACGCGCCGCCCTGGCTTGCGACCGCCGGCTCCGGCGACGTGCTCGCCGGCATCATCGCCGGCCTGTTGGCGCAGGGCGTTGCGGCGTTCGAGGCGGCCAGCATCGGCGTGTGGATGCATGGCGAGGCCGCGCGCGAGGCGGGACCTGGTCTCATCGCGGAGGACCTCACCGAAACCCTGCCCGCGGTGTTCAGGCGCATCTACGACGAGTTCGGCATCGATTACTGACTGCGCGCGCGACCTCGCGCGGCGAGGGAATGCACGAGCGGGCGCTCATGCCACCTCGTACCATCGCACAAAACGCGGTGCGGCCCAGTCGGTTGCGACTGATTCAAGCAGGTAGCGTCCGGCATATTCGGCCGCAAACGCAATGCGCTGGGTCTGGCCGGGCTCGACCGCCAGCGTGTCGAGCCAGAACGGCTTCCAGCCGTCATCGAGCCGGTCGAGCAGGCGGAAATGGTGGCCGTGCAAATGGAAGACGGTTGCGGTTGGCGCGCGGTTGGCAAGCGCCAGCACGACCGTCCGGCCGGTTTTGGCGCGGAAGGCGGGTTCGAAGGAAGCGGTGAAGCTCGTCGGTCTCACCCAGTCAGGGCCGCTAAGCGGCAGATCGATCCGCTGCGCGTTTTTCAGGTCGAGTCTTTCCGGCAGGCCATTGGAAGGCAGAGGCGGCGCCGGTGGTAGCGGAGCGGGACGAAGCGGCGGCTCGTTTGCAGTGGCCAAGTAGGCAATTGGACGCGCCTCCTTGCCGTCGCTGAGGAGGATGGCGGCGCGCGACCCCGCCGGTGTTGTTGCATCCAAAAATCCATCGACCCGGCTACCTGGTGCCAGCACCAGGGCGCCGTTCCGGGCCCAAAAGGGTTCGGTCGGCTCTCCATCCATCGCCATCACGCGAATCTCGACGCCCTCGACTTTGATCGCAATCGCAGCGCGTTGGCAGGCGTTGATGATCCGAAGCCTGAGCCGTTCATGGGGACGAGTCCTGATTTCCGGTCCGATTTCGCCGTTCACGGTGAAGACGATGGCAGCGTCCCCTGCGTCGACCCCCGCGGCTATCACCGTTCCATCGGTGCCGAGCCGCCAGTCCTCAACCAAAAGCACCTCGTCGCGGTCGACCGGAACGGCCTCTTGCTCCTGCACAACCAGGGGGAGCGGCCGCGACGGTTGCGCCGCACCGTCAGCCAGTAGTCGGACGTCGCAAAGGGAGGTCCCGGCGTGACGCAGAGCGACCGACAGGTTCGCCGTGGTTCCGGCCGCCACTGCGGGCCGGGCCGCTAGTGGTTCTGAGCTTGCCGCACCATCGATTCCTCGGAGGCTCAGAGCCACCGGGACGGGTAAATCATTCCGCAGTGCGATATCGAGCGAACCGCCGCGCTTGAAGCGAAGGATGGGGCCGGGCCCCCGCAGCGTCCAGGCCGAAGCCAGCGCGCGATGGACCGACCCCGTACCTTTCGCCGGCGGGGTGAGCACGACAGGCTCGGCCTTCGCCTGCACGGTTACCGATTGGACTACCTGTGCGGCTGCCGGGCGAAATGTCACCGGCATAAGCGCTGTCGCACCCAGTCCGGCCAGCAGGCCACGGCGGTCAGTCAGGGACATGCTACCTTGCCTTGATGTCTTGAAAGCTTGTTTTGGGGAGCGGTGCGGACCATCTGTAGATAAGACGTTGGCCGCCCGGACGGCCTCCCATTGCAGTCATTTTTTTGCTGCGGACGGAAACACGCGTGTTATAAGCCCGGCCGCCCGCGGGCATCGCGGCCGGATTTTGATGCACTTTCCAAGCGGGCGTGGCGGAACTGGTAGACGCGCTGGATTTAGGTTCCAGTGACGAAAGTTGTGGGGGTTCGAGTCCCTCCGCCCGCACCAAGCGCTCGCAGCGTGTGCTTTAAGATACCGGTGGAGCGGAGCCTTGTCATCCGCGGGACGAGGCGGGTTCGCCGAACACGAGGACAATGGAGGAGCCGGGCGAAAAGCCTGGCCACGCCGTAAAACGAAGATTGGACGCCATGCAGGTCACAGAAACCCTCTCGGAGGGATTGAAACACGAGTTCAAGATCAGCGTTCCCGCCGCGGACCTCGATGCCAAGGCCGGCGCCCGCCTTGTCGATCTGAAGGACAAAGTGCGGTTGAATGGTTTTCGCCCAGGCAAGGTGCCGGTCAGCCATCTCAAGAAGGTCTATGGCCGCTCTGTCATGGCCGAGACCATCGACGAGACCATCCGCGACACCAATACGCAGATCTTCACCGAGCGCGGCTTTCGCCTTGCGACCGAGCCCAAGATCACGATGCCGACCGAGAAGGCCGAGGTCGAGCAGATCCTGAACGGACAGTCGGATCTGACCTACACGGTGGCGATCGAGATCGTGCCGCCGATCCAGCTCGCCGACTTCAAGAGCTTTGCCGTGGAGAAGCCGGTCGCCGAAGTTACCGACGCCGAAGTCGACGAGGCGATCCAGCGCATCGCCGACCAGAACCGCAGCTATGCGGCCAAAGGCGAGGGCGCCAAGGCGGAGCAGGGCGACCGCGTCGCCGTGAATTTCAAGGGCACCATCGACGGCACCCCGTTCGAGGGCGGCACCGGCGAGAACATCCAGGTCGTGATCGGCTCCAAAACCTTCATCCCCGGATTCGAGGACCAGCTCGTCGGGATCGCGGCCGGCGAAAGCCGAACGGTGAAGGCCTCGTTCCCGAAAAACTATTTGACGGCGACGCTCGCCGGCAAGGACGCCGAATTCGAGACGACGGCGGTCACGATCGAGGCCCCGCAGGCGACCACCATCGATGACGAGTTCGCCAAATCGCTGGGGCTCGAGTCGCTCGACAAGTTGAAGGAGGCCGCGCGGGCGCGCCTTGCGGCCGAATTCACCGGCGCCACCCGCCAGCGCGTCAAGCGCGCGCTGCTCGACCGGCTTGACGAGACCCATAAATTCGAGGCGCCGCAGTCCCTGATCGACGAAGAGTTCAAGCTGATGTGGGGCTCGATCAAGGCCGAGATGGATTCCAGCGGCAAGACGTTTGCCGACGAGAACACCACCGAAGAGGATGCCAAGAAGGAATACCGCGCGATCGCCGATCGCCGCGTCCGGCTCGGTCTCGTGCTGTCGGAGATCGGCGAGAAGAACAAGATCAGCGTGACCGATGACGAGGTCAGCCGCGCCGTGATCGAGCGCGCGCGTTCGATGCCCGGCCGCGAGAAGGAGGTCTGGGAATATTATCGCAACAACGCGCAGGCGCTGGCCTCGCTGCGTGCGCCGATCTACGAGGACAAGGTCGTCGACTTCATCCTGGAGCTCGCGAGCGTGACCGAGAAGAAGGTCTCGAAGGAGGAGCTGTTCAAGGATGACGAGGACAAGACAGCGGCCTAAAGGCCGTCGGCGCATCGTTGCGCTGTCGCGTCAGCGCGTCGTTAATGATGAACCGTGAAAGCCTCGGGCGCTGCTTTGCGGCAGCGTCCGAATCGGCTTGAAGTGACCTAGCCATGTGGGCAATTGCCCCGGTCTTGTCGCCGGGAAAATGGCTCATATCTGTGAAACCGTCTTCGAAGTCCTGCACCATGGGACGGTCGTCGGCACCGCCAGTCGCAAGCCCGATCCGAACGATCGTCTCCGCCAACCCTTGGGTGAAACATGCGCGATCCCGTCGAAACCTACATGAATCTCGTGCCGATGGTGGTCGAACAGACCAATCGCGGTGAGCGCGCCTACGACATCTTCTCGCGCCTTCTGAAAGAGCGCATCGTGTTCGTCACCGGTCCGGTCGAGGACGGCATGTCGACGTTGATCGTCGCGCAGCTATTGTTTCTCGAAGCCGAGAATCCGAAGAAGGAGATCTCGATGTACATCAACTCGCCGGGTGGCGTGGTGACATCGGGGCTCGCGATCTACGACACCATGCAGTTCATCCGCCCGCCGGTCTCGACGCTGTGCACCGGGCAGGCGGCCTCGATGGGATCGCTGCTGCTCACCGCCGGCGCAAAGGACATGCGCTTCACGCTGCCGAACTCCCGCATCATGGTGCACCAGCCTTCCGGCGGCTTCCAGGGCCAGGCCACGGACATCATGCTGCACGCGCAGGAAATCCTGAACTTGAAGAAAAGGCTTAACGAAATTTACGTGAAGCACACCGGCCAGACCTACAAGGCCATCGAGGATGCGCTGGAGCGCGACAAGTTCCTGACCGCCGAGGACGCCAGAGTGTTCGGTCTTGTCGACAAGGTGATCGACAAGCGGCCGGAAGACGCCGCTGCAGCTGCGAAGAGCGCATGAGGTCGCCCCCGTAGCACTACTGGTGCATTTGGACCAAGACCGGGATGCATCGGAACAGCCGGTCCGGCCGGCTGGAAATCGGTCGGAGAGCCTCCTTAATGCGAAAAGTTCCGGTTTCGTGCTCGCCGCGGGAACGTGGCAACGGCGCAACGCCGGGCGGATTTCGCAAGGTTTTCGCGTGCGTAAGGCCGAAATCACGGTATTGTCACGGTGCTGGCTACGCTGCCGGTTAGCGAATTCTTGATAGTCGGATGACAGCATGGTTGGCTAATGAGGATCTTATATGATCGCCTGAGGAATTGAGGGCCATGATTCGCAAAGGAGTCTAGGCTGAGACGTTATTGGTACAGGATTTGCTCCAGTCATAGGTCGGCACACAGCGTGCCGAAATGGAGCGACAGAGCGGGTGAACTACGAAGAACCGCGGACGGAGACAGGAATGAGTAAGGTTGGCACGAGCGATTCCAAGAACACGCTGTATTGCTCGTTCTGCGGCAAGAGCCAGCACGAAGTCCGCAAATTGATCGCGGGTCCCACGGTCTTCATCTGCGACGAATGCGTCGAACTCTGCATGGACATCATCCGCGAGGAGAACAAGTCCTCGCTGGTGAAGTCGCGCGACGGCATTCCGACCCCGAAGGAGATCTGCAAGGTTCTGGACGACTATGTGATCGGCCAGAGTCATGCCAAGAAGGTGCTGTCGGTCGCGGTCCACAACCACTACAAGCGGCTCAACCACCAGACCAAGCACAACGACGTCGAACTCGCGAAGTCCAACATTCTTCTGATCGGTCCGACCGGCTCGGGCAAGACGCTGCTCGCCCAGACGCTCGCGCGCATCCTGGACGTGCCGTTCACGATGGCGGACGCGACCACGCTGACCGAGGCCGGCTATGTCGGCGAGGACGTCGAGAACATCATCCTGAAGCTCTTGCAGGCCGCCGATTACAACGTCGAACGCGCGCAGCGCGGCATCGTCTATATCGACGAGATCGACAAGATCAGCCGCAAGTCCGACAATCCGTCGATCACCCGCGACGTCTCGGGCGAGGGCGTGCAGCAGGCGCTGCTCAAGATCATGGAAGGCACGGTGGCCTCGGTGCCTCCGCAGGGCGGCCGCAAGCATCCGCAGCAGGAGTTTTTGCAGGTCGACACCACCAACATCCTGTTCATCTGCGGCGGCGCCTTCTCGGGCCTCGAGAAGATCATTTCCGCGCGGGGACGTTCGACCTCGATCGGCTTCGGCGCGCAGGTGTTGGCGCCGGAAGACCGCCGCACCGGCGAGATCTTCCGTCACGTCGAGCCTGAGGATCTGCTCAAGTACGGCCTGATCCCCGAATTCGTCGGCCGCCTGCCGGTGGTCGCGACCCTGGAGGATCTCGACGAGACCTCGCTGAAGAAGATCCTGACCGATCCGAAGAACGCGCTGGTCAAGCAGTATCAGCGCCTGTTCGAGATGGAGAATATCGAGCTGACCTTCGCCGACGAGGCGCTTGGCGCGGTCGCCCGCAAGGCGATCGAGCGCAAGACCGGCGCGCGCGGCCTGCGGTCTATCCTCGAGAGTATCCTGCTCGAGACTATGTTCGATCTTCCGGGCCTGGAGGGCGTGGAAGAGGTCGTGATCTCGCGCGAGGTGGTCGAGGGCACCGCCCGCCCGCTTTACATCTACGCCGATCGCTCCGATCGCGCGGTGGAAAGCTCGGCGAGCGCGTGACGCGCGCGCTGACGCGTTCGAGGCCGCTCTCAGCAAGCGGCTGCGGGATACCTTCCGCAGCCGGAATATGAATGGTTGTACATCCTGCCACACTGCAATTCCCCGGCGTTTGCCGAGACTTGACTCCCCCCGGGTGGATGGCCACCTAATGCAGTCGGCGATATCTTTTTCCCTTCAGAGATTCGCTTCCAATGACGATCCGTCAGAGTCGCGGTCGGCGTTCCGGCTTCGCGGTGTCCCGGATCAACTCGGCACCTTGTGGTGGTTGCGCAGGTAGCGGGCCGCGTGCAAGGGGGCACAACAAAAGGAACAGGCCATGACGACACCAAAACCCCGGCCATCGATCCCCTACGGCGTGAGCCACTCCTATCCGGTGTTGCCGCTGCGCGACATCGTCGTCTTCCCGCACAACATCGTGCCCCTGTTCGTCGGCCGCGAGAAATCGATTCGCGCCCTCGAAGAGGTGATGAAGAACGACGCGCTGGTGCTACTCGCGACGCAGAAGAACGCGTCCGACGACGATCCGGCGCCGAACGCGATTTATGAGACCGGGACGCTTGCCAGCGTGCTGCAGCTCTTGAAACTGCCCGATGGCACCGTGAAGGTGCTGGTCGAGGGCCTCGAGCGCGCGCATGTGCAGAAATATTCCGATCGTGCCGACTACTACGAGGCGACCGCCGTCGCGCTCGCTGACACCGACGCAAAATCGGTCGAGGCCGAGGCGCTGGCGCGCTCCGTCGTGTCCGACTTCGAAAGCTACGTGAAGCTGAACAAGAAGATCTCGGCCGAGGTCGTCGGCGTGGTGCAGGCGATCACCGATTTCGGCAAGCTCGGCGACACCGTGGCCTCGCATCTGGCCGTGAAGATCGCCGATCGCCAGGGCATTCTGGAGACGCTGTCGGTCACGCAGCGGCTCGAGAAGGTGCTCGGGCTGATGGAGAGCGAGATCTCGGTGCTGCAGGTCGAAAAGCGCATCCGCTCGCGCGTCAAGCGCCAGATGGAGAAGACGCAGCGCGAGTACTACCTCAACGAGCAGATGAAGGCGATTCAGAAGGAGCTGGGTGACGAGGACGGCCGCGACGAGCTGGCCGATCTCGAGGAGAAGATCAACAAGACCAAGCTCTCGAAGGAAGCCCGCGAGAAGGCGCAGCACGAGCTGAAGAAGCTGCGCCAGATGTCGCCGATGTCCGCTGAAGCGACCGTCGTGCGCAACTATCTCGACTGGCTGCTGTCGATCCCGTGGAACAAGAAGTCCAAGGTCAAGAAGGATCTCGAGGCGGCGCAGGCCGTGCTCGATGCGGATCACTATGGCCTGGAGAAGGTCAAGGAGCGCATCGTCGAGTATCTCGCCGTGCAGTCTCGCGCCAACAAGTTGACCGGACCGATCCTGTGCCTGGTCGGACCTCCCGGCGTCGGCAAGACCTCGCTCGGCAAGTCGATCGCGAAGGCGACCGGACGTGAGTTCGTGCGCGTCTCGCTCGGCGGCGTGCGCGACGAGGCCGAGATCCGCGGTCATCGCCGCACCTATATCGGCTCGATGCCCGGCAAGATCATCCAGTCGATGCGGAAGGCGAAGACCTCGAACCCGCTGTTCCTGTTGGACGAGATCGACAAGATGGGCGCCGATTTCCGCGGCGATCCGTCGTCGGCGCTGCTCGAGGTTTTGGACCCCGAGCAGAACGCGACCTTCAACGATCACTATCTGGAGGTCGACTACGACCTGTCGAACGTGATGTTCATCACGACCGCGAATACGCTGAATATTCCGGGCCCGCTGATGGACCGCATGGAGATCATCCGGATCGCTGGCTATACCGAGAACGAGAAGGTCGAGATCGCGCGCAAGCACCTGATCCCGAACGCGCTCGCCAAGCACGGCCTGGACTCGAAGGAATGGTCGATCGACGACGACGCGCTGCTCTTGGTGATCCGCCGTTACACCCGCGAAGCGGGCGTGCGCAATCTCGAGCGTGAGCTGTCCACACTCGCCCGCAAGGTGGTGAAGGACCTCATGATCTCGAAGAAGAAGTCGGTCAAGATCACCGAGAAGAACGTCGAGGAGTTTTTGGGCATCCCCAAATTCCGCTTCGGCGAGATCGAGAGCGAACCCCAG
>NZ_JAFATE010000432.1 GCF_019244115.1 Bradyrhizobium sp. | reverse complement strand
GAAGAAAGTCGCAGAACGGCCGTTGCGGGATCGAGGCCGGCGAGCGACCGCGAGCGCATCGTGGCGTCTGATCCGCCAGCACCAGGCCGCAGGGAGCGGCGGTCCCAAGCCGTCAAGGAGAGCCTTGGTTCAGGCACCTTCCCCGCGGCGATAACACATGCTGAGCACCAGATCACCGCGCGCGCGTTGATGTAAAAGCTTCGGCCGCGCGACAGAATTGCACCTGCCGGGCCCGCGCGTGGCGGCGGCAATTGGCAATCAAGCGGCCGGAGGGGCTGAGAGACAACGCGGATCGTCATCGAGATGCGCTGGCGGTTCTCCTCATACCGGCGCCGGACGCGTCATCCAATAGAGAGGCGATCAGCGCATCCGGAGGCTTGAACCGGCCCCGCCGCAGCTCCGGTGGTAGCACGGCCTCGAGTGCTTCCAGCTTCTCGGAGGTGTCCATCCGCAGATAGATTTCCGTGGTGCGGATGTCGGCGTGACCCAGCCACAAGGCGACTTTTCGGATGTCGTGCGTGGCCCGCAACATGATCACCGCACAGCTGTGCCGGAGCAGATGAGGAGACACGGTGCGTCCGCGCAAGGAGGCGCAAGTCGCGGCGGCTGTGCGAGCGTGCTTGTCCAGCACGTATTCGAAGCCGGCCCGTGTCATTGGCTTCCCCTCCGCATTGACGAACAGCTCGGGCGCGCGAACATCGCCTCGCACCGTCAGCCAAGCCCGCAGATCGGCCGCCGTTTCCTTCCACAGGGGAAGACATCGCTCCTTGCGGCCCTTGCCTCGGACCAGAATGCTCGGCGGCCCCTGGAGAGACAGGTTCTCCAGCATGGCACCGACCAGTTCCGAGACGCGCAGCCCGGCAGCAAAGCAGAGATGCAACATCGCCCGATCACGGACTCCCAAGCGCGTTGCAAGGTCCGGCGCATTCAGGATCGCGCGCACCTCCTCCATTTCCAGGTGACGAACAAGCTTCTGATCGTGGCGCTTGGTCGGGATGGCACGGATCTGACCGATCTGCTCGAGAGCGGAGGGCACCCGGTATTCGACATAGCGCATGAAGGACTTGATCGCCGCCAAGCGCGCGTTGCGGCTGGCGGCACCGTTGCCGCGCTCGCCCTCCAGATGAACCAGGAAGTCGAGGATCAAAGCCGCATCAAGCTGTTCGATGTGAAGCTGGGACGGCTGTGTCCCGGTACGCTTGGCAGCGAACGCGAGCAGGAGCCGGAAGCCATGGGCATACGTCTCGCAGCTGTGGGTGCTGTATCCTCGCTGGCGCGGCATGTGCTCGCGCAGGAAGCCGGTGATGAGCGGGGCGATGAGGGTCATGCGACTTCCTCGCGCGCCAGCGCCTCGGTGGCACTGGCGATATCGGTCAACAGCTGCGGCGTAGCCTGGAGATACCAATAGGTCGAGCCGGCATGCGCGTGACCCAGATAGGTCGCCAGAGCAACAAAGTGGCGCGCGACCGCATCACGCCGTGTGGCGCATTGCTCCAGGACGCGCGTCGCGAAGCTGTGCCTGAGATCGTGAATGCGTGGCCGTCGCGCCCGCCCCGGAGCGATGTCGGCAAGCCGCAGAACCTGCCAGAACGCGCCGCTCGCCGTGTTGCGGGGGAGCCGCCTGCCTCCCGCCGACAGAAATACATGATCGTCCGCGCCGGCGACGCGGGATCGCATCTTGAGATAGCGGCCAAGCGCCGAGACGACGGTTTCGTGCAAGGGCACGAGCCGGCTCTTGCAGAACTTGGTCTCCCTGATTCGAAGAATGCCGCCGGGCAGAAGATCGTCAATCTTGAGGTTCAAGGCTTCGGACACACGCAGCCCGGTCGCGGCGATGAGGCCGAACAGCGTCGCATAGGTCTGCTGCCGAAGGGGGTTGAGCTTGTTGGGACGGAGCCGACCCGCCGCATCGACGATGCGGATCAGCTCCTCCTGCGTATAAATATAAGGCGAAGGCCTGGTCTTCGGAGTGGCGAACAGGTTCGCCGGCGGCACTTCATGGGCGGGGTCCTCGGCCTGAAGGAACTGCGCCAGCTGCGCCACAATGCCAAGCCATCGATGGCGCTGGCCTCGCGAAGGCGCCGTCGCCGCCCAAGCCACGGCTGTGGCCGCCCGCACATGCGTATCGCCCGAGGCAGCCGCAAAGCGGGCGAATGCCCGCAGCCGTCGCGACGGCAGGTCAAGCTTGAAGCCCAACGACTGGCGGAGCGCCAGATAGCGTTCGATATCCTCGCTCAGCATGGCTGCCTCCCCGGCCAGGGCTGCGCAATCTCCGATAGAAGTCCGAAGTCCACTTTGGCGTAATGCATCGTCATCACGGGTGACCGGTGACGCAGCACCGCGCCTACACCTGTCAGACTGACCCCGGACCGCAGCATTGCCGAAGCGGCAGAGTGGCGTAGGACGTGAGCGCCTTTGTGGGCGCTCACGATCCCGGCCCTCGTCAACGTGCGGCGCACGATGCATTTAACGGCAATGCGGGTCAGCGGCCGCAACGGTGCCGCATCCGTGATGAACAGCCGGCTTGTCGGCAAGCGCGGCCGGGACCGTTCGATATAGGCGACGACCGCATCGCCAACTTCTTGTGTGAGCGGCAGCCACTCCTCACGCCTGGATTTTCCCGAGATGGCAAGGCGCCCGTTGTTCCAATCGAAATCCTCGAACTTGAGGTTCGCGACCTCGCTCGCTCTAAGGCCTAGACGTGCGAGCAGCAGAACGATCGCCCTGTCGCGAAGCCGGCTTTCGCCTGCGCAAGCCGCAATCGCTCGCGCGATATCTTCCGCGGCGAGGAAGCGCGGAACCGTCGCCAGCCGCCAGTGGGCAAAGCTGGGAACGGCATATTCCCGCCCCGTCGGGCACTGTCCGGTCGCCACCAAGAAGCGCAGGAAAGCGCGGGTGGCGACCGCGATGTTCTTCGCGTGCGCCAAACTATGCGGCTTGGCACGTTGAAGCACGAACGTCCGCACCGCCTCTGCGGTGAAGGCGCTAGGATCGTCGCCGAGAGCTTTGAGGAAGTCGATAACGATCGGCTGCCAGAGGCCGAGCGTTGAATCGGCTATCCCGCGATGGTGACGCATCCACTCGCGGAATGAGCCGAGAAGCGGCCAGATCTCGGTTGCGGCGGGCGGCCTCTCCGGTTGAGGAAGCAGCTTCCGGTCCCGGAGATAGCGGATGAACAGTGCAGCGGCGCCCAGCGTCCGCTTAGCAGTCTTTCTGCCCTTGAATGCTGTCGCTGATGCCTCGAAGCCGGCCAAGATCGTGTCGATCGTAAAGCCGCCGGCGTGGGCCCAGTCGGTCCAGCAGGCGAGCAGGCGCACGCCCTCCTTGATGGTTGTTTCTTTGTATCCGCCGTCGCGCAGCCAGCTCTTGAAGTCCTCGACGTAAGCAGCGGCCATGTGCAGCCGCCCCTTCACGCGTCTCGGCATCCCGCGATTGTGCTTTGGCATTGGGCCTCCTTCGGTTGAGAGGACGCCGACTATGCCGTTGCCTCGGATGATTAAATGGCGCTGTCGTTGCGGCTGGCGGGTGAGCCGACCATCGCGGGGAAGGTGCCTGAACCAAGGCTCTCCTTGACGGCTTGGGACCGCCGCTCCCTGCGGCCTGGTGCTGGCGGATCAGACGCCACGATGCGCTCGCGGTCGCTCGCCGGCCTCGATCCCGCAACGGCCGTTCTGCGACTTTCTTC
>NZ_JAFATE010000426.1 GCF_019244115.1 Bradyrhizobium sp. | reverse complement strand
CAGCGCTTGGGTGGGCGAGATGATCCGGATCATGACGGCAGCAATTTTCGGCGGCGCGATTGTGCTGACCGCCGCGGCGCAGGCGCATCAGGTTCGGCCTGCCGCGGATAGCGCGCAGATGGCGCGGCCTGCGATGGTGCAGCTGGCCCAGGCCGATGCGCCGCCGCCGCGCCGCCGCGTCACTAACAGGCTGCGCATCACGCCGAACCGTGACTATTGGCCCGATGACGTCTATCCGCGCTACGATCCGGGTCCGAACGCGGTGCGTGTCTGCAACGCCCATTACGTGCAGGAGTATCGGCCGAGCGGTACGGTGATCGTGCCGCGCGTCGCCTGCGTCTGGCGACCCGGCTAGAAGCGCGGGTCGGCCGTCAGCGCCGCACCGTGCGACGGCCGGAGAGGATTTTTCGATTGCGGCAGTCCGCTTTGCGATCCGGCGCGCACGGATGCGCGGAACGGATTCCGGCCGTCGGCATTAACAGCCCGCTGTTCAAAGTCACATCGCAGCCGGCGCAGCCGCCGGCGCGAGGTGCATTGCAATCGAGGAGCCCATTCCATGAAGTTGATGAGAGTCCTTAGCCTCGCAGCGGTCGGCGCCGGTCTCGTACTGGCAGCACCGGCCCAGCGCGCGCAGGCGCTGTCCCTGATCAATCCAGGCGCCGCTGCGGTCCAGCAGGGCTCGCGGCCAGCGACCACTGAAGTGCGCTGGCACTATCGTCACCGCTATCATCATCACTGGCGCCATCACCGTTGGCATCGCTGGCACCATCACCGCCATTGGCGGTAAGGGCCGGCATCGCCGATCCCGCTGACAGGTCCGCCGCGGCGGGCCTGTTTGTCTTGGTTGCATTGACAGGTGCCGATAGTCTCGATCCCCGCGAAACTTCGAGGGAGATTGCGATGAGATCGAGCATGGCTGCCGCTGTCCTTGCGCTCTCATGCGTGTTCGGCCGCGATCACGCGGCAGCCGCCTCGCTTGACGCCACGGCGGAGACGGTGCGGCCATCCCACACGACGCGCGTGAACGCGCATCGCCGCAATCATGTCGGCGGTCGGCCCTATTCGTCCTACTATCTCGGTCGGCCGATCTATTACTCGCCGGGACCGTTGTTTCCCTGGCTGCCGTTCATTCCCGATTGGCGGAACCCGCTGGACTAGCGAGTTTTCCGCGCGAGATCGCAGGCGACGGTAAAACCTGAACAAAGCTCCGCGCATTCGCCTGTTTCATGGCAGCAATTGACGATCGATGCAACCACAAGTCGCGGTCATGGCTTTTGCGCGTTCGTTCATGCCGCGTTCACGTCGCTTTCTCTAATTTAATATTCGGGATGATCGCAAATATGCGGGCGAGAAACGCGCGCCGATATCGTTGATCGATGTCGGCCGAACGCTGTGCTTCGCCCGCTTGCAGGGAGACTCAACGCATGATGGCGATTGCATTTCGAAGGCTCGGCCTCTTCAGCGTTGCGGCGACGCTGCTCGCCCTGATCGCGGTGCCGAACACGCCTGCGGCTGCGATGTCGCTCGTGACACCGCACGCCACGCCGTTGGCTGAGCACTCATCCGACGGTCTCGTGACCGAGGTTCGCGGTGGCGGCGGCTTTCATGGCGGCGGTGGTGGCTTCCACGGTGGTGGCGGTTTCCGTGGTGGCGGCGGCTTTCATGGAGGCGGCTTTCATGCCGGTGGTGGCGGCTTCCATGGCGGAGGCTTTCACGGCGGCGGCTTCCACGCCTTTCACGGCGGGCCCGCATTCCACGGCGGCGGGTTTCATCACGGCGGCTTCGTCCACCATCATCATCGCCACTTCTTTGTCGGCGGCGGCTATTACCCGTATTATTCGGACTACTATTACCCGTCTTATTACCATCCGCGTTGCCGGCTGGTCCGGACCTATTACGGCCTGCGCCGGGTCTGCTGGCATCGCCATCACTACTGGCATCGCTGGCACCACCGTCATCATCGGCGGCACTACTACTGAACGGGCGAGCGCAGCTGCGACATGAGAAAGGGCGCCTCGGGCGCCCTTTGCCTTGAGCAGTTTCGGAGCTGTCGTCGGGATCGCCTCCGGCGCCGGATGCTCAGTCCCAATCCCGCTTCCGGGACCGGGCTCGCCATGGCGCCAGATTGCTCGCCCGCCATTCCTCGAGATGGGTGGGCGGCCAATGACTCAGCCTGCGCTTGTCCTTGATCTCGGGCTCGATGACGACCCGCTGCGCCGCGCGCCGGTCATCCGGCAGCAGCGTTTCCTCGAACAGATCGACATATTCCGGCTTCCTGTTTTCCAGCTTGTCGGGTCCCGGCTTATCGGACATGGCTCGCTTCCTCGGCGCAACGCCATTTACGCCGAGGAGTCTGCTCCCCCTTCATTAAGGAGCCGTTGCCCGAACGGCACCGAATTGAAGGATCGATTTATCGCCAGTCCCGGACGTCGACGAAATGTCCGGCGATCGCCGCGGCCGCCGCCATCGCCGGCGACACCAGATGGGTGCGGCCCTTGAAACCCTGCCGGCCCTCGAAATTGCGATTCGAGGTCGAGGCGCAGCGCTCCTCCGGCTTGAGTTTGTCCGGATTCATGGCAAGGCACATCGAGCAGCCCGGCTCGCGCCACTCAAAGCCCGCCTTGATGAAGATCTTATCGAGGCCTTCCGCTTCGGCCTGAGCCTTCACGATGCCCGAGCCCGGCACGATCATGGCGTTGACATTGGCGTTGACCGTCTTGCCTTCAGCGATTTTCGCTGCCGCGCGCAAATCTTCGATGCGGCCGTTGGTACACGAGCCGATGAAGACGCGGTCGAGCTTGATGTCGGTGATCTTCGTGCCCGGCACGAGGCCCATGTACTTCAGCGCCCGGTGTTTTGACAGCCGCTTGGCCTCATCCTCGATCTTGTCGGGATCAGGGACCGCCCCTGAGATCGAGATGACGTCCTCGGGCGAGGTGCCCCAGGTGACGATCGGCGGCAGCTTGGCCGCGTCCAGCCGGATCTCGTGATCGAAATGTGCGTTGTCGTCCGAGCGCAGCGTTTCCCAGTATCGCATCGCTGCATCCCAATCCGCGCCCTGCGGCGATTTGGGACGGCCGCTCAGGAAGTCGAACGCCTTCTGGTCCGGCGCAACCAGGCCGGCGCGCGCACCGCCTTCGATCGACATGTTGCAGACCGTCATCCGGCCTTCCATCGACAGTGAACGGATCGCCTCGCCGGCATATTCCAGCACATAGCCGGTGCCGCCCG
>NZ_JAFATE010000362.1 GCF_019244115.1 Bradyrhizobium sp. | reverse complement strand
GACAAGGGATTTGAGGTGCAGGCCGCGCTCTGCGAGGAGCTCGGCCTCGGCGTCCCCGTGGCCACCTGGCACGTCGCCCGCGACGGTTTTGCGGAAGCCGTCAATTTTCTCGCGCTGGTTACCGGCTCGCTCGGCAAGATCGCATTGGACATCATGATCATGGCCTCGACGGAATTCGCCGAGCTCCGTGAGCCCTTCGTCAAGGGCCGCGGCGCGTCCTCGACCATGCCGCAAAAACGTAATCCGATCTCGTCCGAACTGATGCTCGCAGCCTCCAAGGCTGTACGCCAGCACGCCGGCCTGATGCTCGATGCCATGGTGCAGGATTTTGAGCGCGCCACCGGACCGTGGCATGCAGAATGGATGGCGATCCCGGAGAGTTTTGTGCTGACCGCGGGCGCGCTCAACCAGGCCAAATTCGCACTGCTGGGACTTGTCGTCGATACGCAGCGGATGGCGCAAAACCTTGCGATCAGCCGCGGGCTGATCGTCGCCGAGGCTGTGATGATGGGACTTGCGCCCGCGCTCGGCCGCCAGGATGCGCACGACGTCGTCTATGACTCCTGCCGGCGCGCCAACGAGCAGGGGCTTTCGCTGGCGGATGCGCTGTCGGCCGATCCGCGCATCGCCGCGCGGATCGACCGCGTCGAGATCGAGCGGCTGAGCCAGCCGGAAAATTATCTCGGGCTGGCGCCGCAAATGGTCGATCGCGTGCTGGCGGGGCGCCAGTGAAGTGGAAGGCGAATGCCGCCATATCGCCGTAAGCACGCGTGGCGCGGAACCGAGGCGAGCTCGGAAAGCTCGCAGAATCGCGAGTTGATCTTGGTGCCGCCGCGAGCGCATATCCTCGTCGCGAGGGAGAAAATCCAGATGACAGAGTCAAGAACTGTTCCGACGCTTGCCGAATGGGCCGGTGGCCTCGAGGGCCTGCGCGCGCTCACAAAGCGCTTCTACGAAAAGGTTCCGCACGATCCGCATCTTGCGCCGGTATTCGCGCAAATGGACCCGCGTCATGCCGAACATGTCGCCGCCTTTATCACGGAGGTGTTCGGCGGGCCGACAGCATACACCTCACAACGCGGATCGCATTCGCATATGGTTGGTCGGCATCTTCGCCGGCATCTCACCGAAGACCTCCGCAAGCGGTGGCTGGCCTTGATGCTCGACACCGCCGACGAGGTCGGGGTCCCCTCCGATCCGGAATTTCGAGCGGCCTTTGTCGGCTATTTGGAATGGGGCACACGGCTGGCTGTCCTGAACTCGCAGGATGGCGTCACACCGCCGCCGCACGACGCGCCGATGCCGCAGTGGGATTGGGGGCCGCCGGGCGGTCCCTGGCAGGGCTAGTGCAGCTATTGCGCCCTGCGCTGCCGGGTTTACATAGAAGTCCCATTGAAAAAGGCCTCACCATGACTACACATCAGCGCCATCTCTCTGCCCCGATCGATCCCGTCAAACTCGACCGCCTCGCCGAGGTCGCGGTGAAAGTGGGCTTGCAGCTGAAGGAGGGTCAGGACCTGCTTTTGACGGCGCCGGCCGTAGCGCTGCCGCTGGTGCGGAGAATTGCCGAACATGCCTACAAGGCGGGTGCGGGGATCGTGACGCCGATCCTGTCGGACGAGGAGTTCACCCTGGCCCGCTATCGCTTCGGCCATGATGCAAGTTTCGATCGCGCGGCCGGCTGGCTCTATGACGGCATGGCGAAGGCGTTTTCGGACAACACCGCGCGGCTCGCGATCGTCGGCGACAATCCGATGCTGCTGTCGGGCGAGGATCCGCAGAAGGTCGCGCGCGCCAGCAAGGCCAATTCGAAGGCTTATCAGCCGGCGCTGGAGAAGATCGTCAATTTCGATACCAACTGGAACATCATCGCCTATCCCAGTGCGTCGTGGGCCAGGCTGGTCTTCCCCGATGACGCCGAGCATGTCGCGGTTGCCAGACTGGCGGACGCGATCTTCGCGGCATCGCGCGTCGACAATGACGATGCGATCGGTGCCTGGACCAGGCACAACGCGGTGCTGCGCGAGCGCACCGAATGGCTCAACGGCCAGCGGTTCAGCGCGCTGCACTACACGGGTCCGAACATGGAGCTCACGATCGGGCTGGCCGATGGCCATGAATGGGAAGGCGGCGCCTCGACCGCCAACAACGGCATCACCTGCAACGCCAATATTCCAACCGAGGAAGTTTTTACCACACCGCATTGCCGGCGCGTCTCGGGCCACGTCGTCAGTTCGAAACCGCTATCCTACCAGGGCACGCTGATCGATAACATCCAGGTCAGATTCGAGGACGGGCGCATCGTCGATGCCAAGGCGAGCCGCGGCGCGGAGGTGCTGAACAAGGTGCTCGACACCGACGAGGGCGCGCGGCGGCTCGGCGAGGTGGCGCTGGTGCCGCATTCCTCGCCGATCTCGAAGAGCGGGCTGTTGTTCTACAACACGCTGTTCGACGAGAACGCCGCCTCGCACATCGCGCTCGGGCAATGCTATTCAAAGTGTTTCGTCGACGGCACCAAGCTGACGCCGCAGCAGATCGCGGCCCAGGGCGGCAACAAGAGCCTGATCCACATCGACTGGATGATCGGCTCGGATCAGACCGATATCGACGGTGTCCGCGCCGACGGCAGCCGCGTGCCGGTGTTCCGCAGCGGCGAGTGGGCGTGAGGTCGGTTTGTCCTGCGGTCAGGCCGACTTCGCCAGCCACTCGCCCTGGCTCTCGCGAACGAAGCTTTCGAAGGTTTTGGGCGGCGCGCCGCCGATCGCCTCGATCGCGTCGGCCACCGCATAGTGCGGATCGCTGGGATCAATCGCGGCGCCCCGGATCGCGCGCCACAGCGAGGAGAGATGCTCGACGGCGTGTTGATTGAAGCCGCGCGCCAGCGCCTGGCGCTTCCACTCCTCGTCCGAGATGTCCTCATAGGTCACGCTCCTGCCGAGGACACGGGCGAAGGTTGCAATGATCTCCTTCAGCGAGATCGTCGTGCCGATCAAGGGATAGGTCGTCCCCGCGATCAGCGATGGCGCTGTCATGAGGCCCGCCGCCACGCGGGCGACGTCCTCGCCCGCGACCAGCGGCAGCACCGTGCTCTGGCTGCCCCAGGGCAGGCGCACCGCGCCCTGCGCCGGCAGGCTCTGGCGCACCAGCGATGCGAGGTTCTCATAGAACACCGTGGCCCTGATATGGACGGCGCCGACATTGGCCCACTCGAACACCTGCTCGGACAGATAATTCTGCCGCATCCGCGGGGTCGGCGCATCGGGCGAGGATTGCAGCATGACCAGATTGACCAGCCTCGTAATGCCGGCTTCGCGCGCCGCGAGCGCCATCGCCGTGGTGGCGTCGAGCAGGCCGTCCTGAACTGGATAGGCGAAGTAGATCGCGGAGGTGCCCTGCACGGCGCGCTGCACCGAGCGGATGTCGAGGAAATCGCCTTCGACGATTTCGGCACCGAGCGCGCGCAGCCTTTCCGAACGGTCGTCGATGCGATGAACGAAGGCGCGCACCGGGATTTTGCGCGCCAGCAGCATTTCGGAGAGATGCCGGCCGGTCTTGCCCTGCCTGCCGCCGGCTGCGGATGTGACGAGAACGGGTCGTGCCATGCTTCGCCTCCTCGAATATTTCTGTGCATAATCTTTTTTGGTACCGAATGGTACCGCCCGCAAAACATATGGTACTATAGGGTACCAAGTCAAGAGGCAGGATGGCGAAGCAGCAGACGGCCAAGCATCAGGCCACACCTCAGGCCGAGACCACGACCGAAATCCCTGTCCGTCGCCGCATCCTCGATGCGGCTTTCGCGGCCTTCATGGACCAGGGCTTTGCGGCGACATCGACATTGGAGATTGCGACGCGCGCGCGGGCCTCGAAGCGCGAACTCTATGCGCTGTTCGGCAGCAAGCAGGAGATGTTGGTGGCGTGCATCGGCGAGCGCGCCACCCGCCTGAAAATCCCACACGACTGGTCCGAGCCACGCGATGTGGACGCGCTGGCGGGCACCCTCATTGCGTTCGGAACCCGCCTCCTGCACGAGACCAGCGAGCCTGCCGTGGTCGCGATGTTCCGGCTCGCGATCGCAGAAGCCACCCGTGCGCCCGAGGTCGCAGGCGTGCTCAACAAGGTCGGCCTTGAAGCAGGCCGTGCGGCCCTGCACGACATCATGAGCCGCGCCTGCTCTGCCGGACTGCTCGCTGGGAACCCGGCGGAAATGGCGGCGCTGTTCACCGGAATGCTCTGGGGCAATCAAATGGTGCGGCTGCTGCTCGGCATCGCCCAGCGACCAGATCCGCGCGAGCTGTCCGATTGCGCTGAAGCTGCGACGCGCGCGGTGCTGCAACTCCACGGAGCACGTCGATAGGCCGTCAGCAGCCGCTTCGTACAGTCGTCCGGCCTGACTGTGGGCGCAGCCAGTGCATTCCGACAAACGGTATCGAGGTCTGGTTGTCAGAGGTCGCGAAGACATAGCCACATGCGGCCTTCGGCGAGGGGCTCACCTATGGGGATTGCCGCTGTTTCGCTCGAATCCTACCGCACGTACCCAATCCCGCACGGAAATAACCCGCTCATGTCCTCGTCAAGCGATCCGCTTTTCAGGTATCCGGTAATTCGTACCTCCCGCGTGGAGGAACTCGAGCACGAAATCGTCGACATTTACGGTGCCTCGAGCTTCGACGTCGAAGACCCGGCCGGGCTCGACGTCCGCGGCAACTTCGTGCGCCTGCGCGACACCTGCCTCGGGTTTGGAGCCATCGGAGGGGCGGCACGAATCCATTTCCCGGAAAGCGACTTCGCCCGGCTGCAGTTTCCGCTGCGCGGACAGGGCGCGACGCGCTGTGGCAATCGCACCGTCGAGGTCAACGCGAGCAGGCCAAGCCTGACGTCAGCCGGCCGTCCGACCATGCTGCACTATGGCGCCGACTTCGAGCACCTGTTTCTCCGGGTCAAGTCGGAATCGATGGCGCGCAAGCTCTCGGTGCTCCTCGGGATGCCGCTTCGCAACAGCATCGAGTTCGAGCTTGCCGATTTCAGCAGCCAGGCGAGGCTGGCCGGCATGCGGCGCCTGATGGACCTGATCGTGGCGCAGCTCGACGATGAGGAATCGATCCTTGTTCCGGCCGCCACCTGCGAACTGGAGCAGGCTGCAATCGTGCAATTGCTGTTCGCCGGTCGGCACAATTATAGCGACCTCCTCGAGCAGTCGCCGCGCGAGGCGGCACCCACGCATGTGCGGCGGGTCGAAGCCTATATCGAAGCGAACTGGAACGGCCCGATCATGATCGAGTCGCTTGCCGAAGTCTGTGGGGTCAGCGCCCGCACCTTGTTCCGGACCTTTGAGAAGGCGCGCGGCTGTTCGCCGATGACCTTCGTCAAGAAGGTCCGCCTCGAACACGCGCGCCGCATGTTGTGCAGACCTGACGAGACCACGTCGGTGTCCCGCATCGCCTTCGCCTGCGGTTTTTCCAATCTCGGTCACTTTGCAAGCGCGTACCGGTCCGCTTACGGAGAACTCCCTTCGCAGACGCTGAGCCGGTCGCGGGCCCTCGCCTGACCACGGTCAACTCGCGGCCAAGTTGTAGACCCTGTTCGCCGTGCCTGAGAACAGCGCGGTCTTCTCGGCCGCACTGTACTGTGCGGCGATCCGTTTGAAGGCGTTGAAGATTACCTGATAGCTGCATTGGCCCTTGTCGGGCGGAAAATTGCTCTCGAACATGCAGCGCGCCGGACCGAACGCCTCGATGCAGGTCTCGATGTAGGGCCGCCAGGCCGACGCAGCTTCTTCCGATGATGGCGGCCGCGGTCGCTCGTGAAAGTCGTAGCCCAGAAGCCGCATCGCGAGCCCGCCGAGCTTGACTACGACGTTCGAACATCTTGCAGCCTGCCTGATCGAGCCTCTCCAGTCTGCGAAGACTTCCTCCCGCCGGCCGGCGTAGCCGCCGATGCCGAGCGGGCCGCCGCAATGGTCGAGGACGATTCGCGTATCGGGAAAGGCGCGGGCGAGATCGATGAACTCGCCGAGTTGCGGGTGAAACAGCCAGGCGTCGAAACTGAGGTCGAGCGGCGCCAGGCACGCAAAGCCCTTGCGGAAGGTGGGATCGAGCAGGAGCCCCTTCGGCCGTGTCGCATACATGCCTGCGACGCTGGGATCAGCGTCCCAGGCCGAGGAGTGGCGAATGCCGCGGAAACGGCCGTTGCCGGCCGCGATCTCGGCCTCGAGCACGGCCCGTGCGCCTTCGCCGAGCAGGAGGTTGGCATGGCCGCCGATGCCGGCGCAGATCCGCGCTTTGCCGTAGGCGCCG
>NZ_JAFATE010000259.1 GCF_019244115.1 Bradyrhizobium sp. | reverse complement strand
GCCCGCGAGCGCGCCGCCGCGATCGGCCCGGCCGCCGCCGGTCAGCACCGTGGCGCCTTCCTGCTTGCCGATGTCGATGTAGCTCAGGATCTTCTCGAGCTGCTCGGTCGAGGCCTGGGCGCCGACCATCGTCGCGGCGTCGAGCGGGCTGCCCTGGACGATCGCCTCGACCCGCTTCAGCGCCTTGTCCATGAAGCGGTCGTAGATGCTCTCATGGACCAGCGCCCGGCTCGGACAGGTGCAGACCTCGCCCTGGTTCAATGCGAACATGGTGAAGCCCTCGAGCGCCTTGTCGAGGAAGTCGTCATCGGCGGCTGCGACGTCTGCAAAGAAGATGTTCGGCGACTTGCCGCCCAGCTCCAGGGTCACGGGGATGATGTTGTCCGAGGCGTATTGCATAATCAGCCGCCCCGTCGTGGTCTCGCCCGTGAAGGCGACTTTCGCGATGCGCTTGCTCTGTGCGAGCGGCTTGCCGGCCTCGATGCCGAAGCCGTTGACTACATTGATCACCCCGGGCGGCAAGATGTCCGCGATCAGCTCCATGACGACGAGAATACCGAGCGGTGTCTGCTCGGCCGGCTTCAGCACGACGCAATTGCCGGCTGCAAGTGCCGGTGCAAGCTTCCAGGTCGCCATCAGGACTGGGAAATTCCACGGAATGATCTGGCCGACGACGCCGAGCGGTTCGTGGAAGTGGTAGGCGACGGTGTCGTGGTCGATCTCGGAGAGGGCGCCTTCCTGGGCACGGACGACGCTGGCAAAATAACGCCAGTGATCGACGACCAGCGGCATGTCGGCATGAGTCGTTTCGCGGATCGGCTTGCCGTTGTCGAGCGTCTCGACCAGCGCAAGCAGGTCGAGATTGGCCTCGATCTCGTCGGCGATCTTGTTCAGCATGCGGGAGCGTTCCTGAACCGACGTGCGGCCCCAGGCGTCCTTGGCCTTGTGGGCGGCGTCTAACGCCAAGTCAATATCGGCCGCGGTGGAACGCGGGACCTGACAAAGCTGCTTTCCCGTGATCGGGCTTGGATTGTCGAAATACTTGCCCTCGACCGGTGCGACCCACTTTCCACCGATGAAATTGTCATAGCGGTCGCGGATGAGGACCTGCTTCGAGATCTTCTCCAAAGCCTGCTGGTACATGGCATTTCTCCCTGATGGTGACAGCGCCTTTTGGCGTCTGGATCGCGGTTCAACTTGTCGGGTCCGATCCCGCTTGGTCTGCGGTCCCGGCGGCCGGAGACCGACCTGATGGCGGGCAGGAATTGCGGGTCTAGATTCGCGGCACGGTTGGATTGCTCCTCAAGCGAAACCGTTGCCAGTCTGCGCTCCGCTCCCGCGCGTCGTCAACGTTATATTTGATGAAATACGACGTTGGTCGGTGCCCGACGGCTTAAGCCACTGGGATCGTTAAGCGTTCAAGGCAGTAGAATAACCGCGCATGGCTTGCCGGATGCAATATATCTATGAGAATATAGCGGAGGTGGAAGGAAAGGCTGTGAAGATGGGCCCGGAGGTGAACAATGATCCGTGATGTTTCAGCGATACATGACCTTGCCAACCAAAACGCATCGGACACGCAGCATCGATGCTCATGTTGCGACCGCATCATTCCCGCTCTTCCCGATGAGGACCTTGCGGTCGGGCTCAACGTCAAGCTCGGCCTTGTCTCGGACGAGTGCGCCCTTGTTTGCAACGCGTGCACTGCAAGCCTGATCGAAACGCGAATGCGCGAAGGAGCCGCATCTCCCCCTCGGAGATGATCGTCGCCGAGTCAACCAGATGACGCTTGCGCCTTCAGCGTGACGGTACTGGCTCTTCGGTCGCGTCAGCTGGACAATGGCGTGATCCATCCCTCTCGACCTAAGTTGCTGGCACATCGCAAGAGCCGACGTCGGAGCCGGACACCCGGCCAAACGGTTGCCAACCCAGGCGATCCGTGGTCCACCATGGGCGATGATCTCAGCACAACGCCTGCCGGTTTCACTCACGCCGCTTGACGTGGCGCTCGCCGCTCTGCTTCGCGGGCTGGAGCCGTCAGCAGTCGTTGAGCTTCCGGTAGGGGAAGCGCTGGGCTGCATCAGCGCCGACCTGCCGCCGCTCAAGGCGCATCCGCCGTACGATGTCGCGACGGCCGATGGATGGGCGTTGCGAGCCAACGATCTGGTCGGCGCATCCTCTTTCTCACCGCTGCCGCTCACGTCGGCGATTTGGCTCGAGGCGGGTGACCGCATGCCGAATGGCTGCGATTGCGTGGTCGAGCCCGATTCCGTCGACCAAACGGGCCCCATCATCCAGGCGCTGGTCGAGGCGATACCCGGGCAGGGCGTGCGCCGGGTTGGCGAAGATCTCGCAGAGGGGTCCGTTATCGGATCTGGCATGCGCCTTCGCCCCCTCGATCTCCTGGTCGCGCGGGCGGCCGGGCTGGAGACAATCAGGGTGCGTCGACCGAGGCTGCGCATTGTGAATATTCCTGCGACGAGCGGTGAGGTGATAACGGCGCAGCTGATCCATGACTGTGCGCGCTCCGCTGGTGGGGAAGTAACATTTGTGGAGGCCACTTCGCGCGATCCTGCGGCCGTCGCAGCGGCGTTCGAGCCCGCTGCCTGCGATCTGCTGATCACGATCGGCGGCTCTGGCATCGGCCGCACCGACGCGACCGTCATGGCATTGGCCCAACGCGGCGAAGTAATTGCGCACGGCATCGCATTGCGACCGGGCCACACGTCGGCCGTTGGGCGTATCGGGAGGACGCCCGTCATCGCCATATCGGGGTCGGCCGATCACGCGCTGGGCGCCTGGTGGACGTTAGCGCTGCCCACGCTGGATCGGTTGTCCGGCCGGCAGCCTCGTCCGGCAAGAGGGCTGCCGCTGGCGCGCAAGATCGCTTCTTCAGTCGGAATTGCAGAAATCACATTGCTTGGGCGCAGGGACGATAGCTGGGTGCCGCTGGCCGTCGGTGATCTGCCCTACGGGGCCATGCTCGCCGCCGATGCATGGCTCCTCATACCGGGCGGTAGCGAGGGGTATGCTGCGGGAACGCCGGTTGCCGCCTATATCTTGCGAGAATGAGCCAGAACCAGCAGACGAGAAGCCGCGGCAGTGTCGATCAGGATCAGTTCCTGACCATCCTGTCGCGAGAAGATGCGATCGAGCGATTCCAAGCCGCGCTGTTCCCGCGCCCGCTGCCCGGCGAGCTGCGCCGGCTTGCGGACGCGCTCGGCTGTGCGCTCGCTGAAGATGTCGTGGCGCGGATCGATGTGCCGCCGTTCGATCGTTCCAATGTCGATGGTTTTGCCGTGCGGTCCGCCGACCTTGCCCGCGCCGCCGAAACATCGCCAGTTCGGCTCGTGTTGAACGATGAGGTCATTGCCTGCGGCTTCGCGCCGTCCCGGCCGGTCCTGTCGGGAACCGCGACGCCGATCGCAACCGGCGGCCCGCTGCCGCGTGGCGCCGACGCGATCGTGATGGTCGAGCATACGCAACCCACAGGCAATCGGAGCATCGAGGTCCGGCGCGCCGCCTCGCCCGGTCAATTCGTCTCCTACGCCGGCTCCGATATCGCGCGCGGCGAGGCGCTGCTGCGCGCCGGCACCGTGATCGGATCGCGCGAAGTGGGCATGCTGGCGGCCTGCGGCATTGCGCAAGTTCAGGTCGTGCGCAAACCGCGCGTTGCGGTGCTTTCCACAGGGGATGAGCTGGTGGAGCCGGGTCAGGCCCTTCGCCCGGCCGCGATCTACGACACCAATGGCGCGATTGTCGCGGCGGCAATTGACGAGAACGGCGGCGAGGCGAACTTTCTCGGCGCTGTCGCCGACAACGAAGCCGCGCTGGAAGCCGCAATGCGACAGGCGCTCTCAGGACATGACATGCTGGTGCTCTCCGGCGGCACCTCGAAAGGCGCGGGCGACGTTTCGCACCGCATCATCGCGCGGCTCGGGCCGCCCGGAATCATTGCCCACGGCGTGGCGCTGAAGCCGGGCAAGCCCTTGTGCCTGGCGGTGTGCGAGAACAAGCCGGTGGTGATCCTGCCGGGCTTCCCGACATCGGCAATGTTCACTTTTCACGACATGATCGTGCCGGTTCTACGACGCATGGCCGGCCTGCCGCCGCGCACCGATGCAAAGGTCACCGCGAAGCTGCCGGTGCGGATCGCCTCCGAACTGGGCCGGATCGAGTTCGTGATGGTGTCGCTGGTCGAAGGCGCGGACGGCCTGATCGCCTATCCCTCCGGCAAGGGGTCTGGCGCCATCACGCCGCATGTGCGGGTGCCCGATCTCGTCATTGTCGGCAGTCATTGCACTGGACTCGACCTGGTCACGGCGCCGCTGGCGCGGGCCGGATTGACGGTGCGGTCGATCGCGGTCGGCAGCCTCGGAGGGCTCGCGGCGGCCAAGCGGGGCGAATGTGATCTTGCGCCGATCCACCTGTTTGACGAGAAGACCGAAACCTACAACACGCCCCATCTCGGAGAGGGGCTCGAACTGGTGCCGGGCTGGCGGCGGATGCAGGGCATCGTGTTTCGCAAGGGCGATAAGCGCTTTGAAGGCCTGGATGCGGAAGCTGCGGTGCGTGCCGCGCTTGCCGATCAGGGCTGCATCATGGTCAACCGCAACCAGGGCGCGGGCACGCGCATCCTGATCGACCGGCTGCTTGGCGGCGCTCGGCCGGAGGGTTACTGGAATCAGCCGCGCTCGCACAATGCCGTCGCCGCAGCGGTAGCGCAATGTCGCGCCGATTGGGGCATGACGATCGCGCCGGTCGCGCATGCATCGGACCTCGGCTTTATTCCTCTCGCTGAAGAGCACTATGATTTCGCGCTGGTCACGGCGCGCAAGAACCGGCCGGTAGTCAAGGCGTTTCTCGACGCGCTGGTCTCGGACGAAGCTCGCGCGGCGCTGGTCAGCGCGGGATTCAGGCCGGCGTGAATGGGGCGTGGAAGTAAAAAAGCACGATGTACGATCGAAATTGACAGCGAGATCGTGACTGGCGCTATTCGCCATGGGCCTTCCAGTATGGACCTTAGTCGATGAGCCTTACGCGCCGTTCCCTGCTTGCCGCCTCTGCGGCGCTGCTCGTGCCAAAAGCCGCGCGTGCGGCCACCATCACGGATACTGCCGGCCGCATCATCACGGTTCCCGAAACCGTGGCGCGTGTTCCCAGCGGGACCGCCGGCAGCGATCATGCTCTACACCCTGGCGCCGGATCTGCTGCTTGGCTGGCCCCGTGCCAATCGGGCGGATGAGTGCGCGTTCATGCTTCCGGACGTCTGCGCTCGTCCTGAGGTGGGACGTCTCACGGGACGCGGCAACACCGCCAACCTCGAATCGGTGCTGGCGCTCAAACCAGACCTGATCCTCGATGTCGGCTCGACCACGCCAACCTTTGCCTCGCTTGCTGCGCGGGTGCAGGAGCAGACCGGAATTCCGTACGCGCTGCTCGACGGCCGCTTTGAGGCGACTGCGTCTACTTATCGTCTGCTCGGCGCATTGACCCACCGCGATGCAGAACCTCTTGCGGCCTACACCGAGAAGACGCTCTCGACGATTAACGAGCGGGTCAATCGCGTTCCAGAAGATCAGCGTCCAAGGGTTTACTACGCCCGCGGACCGCGCGGGCTGGAGACCGGGCTGGGCGGCGCGATCAACGTAGAGACGATTGAGTTCCTCCGCGCCCGCAATGTCGCCGCCGAGCGCCAGGGTGGCCTTGCCACGGTGTCGATCGAGCAGGTGCTCGTCTGGAATCCGCAGGTGATCGTCACCATCGATCGCGACTTTGCCGACAGCGTGCGGAGCGATCCCCAATGGGCGCAGGTGGAAGCGGTCCGCACCGGCCGGGTCTACCTGTCGCCAAAACTTCCCTTCGGCTGGGTCGATTTCCCGCCATCCGTCAATCGGCTGATTGGGCTCTGGTGGCTCGCCAAGATCTTTTATCCCGATCATTTCGACGAGGATATTCGCGCGGTGACGCGCGATTTCTATTCCCGCTTTTATCACGTGGCGCCCTCCGATGCCGATATCGGCCGTGTGCTCGAGGGCCGCGGGTGATAGCCTGCCGCAATGGCTCGCTCCAGCGCACCCGGTTTGCTGATTTCCTTCCTGGTCCTTCTTGCGGGACTGCTGCTCGCATTCACAGTCGGACGTTATCCGATTAGTGTCGGCGAACTCTTCGCCGTTCTCGCTGCCAAGCTCACGGGCCACGCGCCAGACGTGCCGCCTGCGGTCGAGAACGTGATCTGGCACGTGCGTGGGCCGCGGGTCCTTGCGGCAAGTCTCGTGGGAGCTGCGCTCGCCGTCGCGGGGACGGCGTTCCAGGGGTTGTTCCGCAATCCTCTGGTCTCGCCCGACATTCTCGGCGCTTCCTCCGGAGCGGCACTTGGAGCCGTGCTCGGCATCTTTGTCTCGCTCGGCGTGTTCGCGATCCAGGCGCTGGCGTTTGCGGCGGGCTCCTCGCTGTGGCTTCCGTATACGCGATCGGATCGGCCGTTCGGACGCGGGATCCTGTCCTGGTCCTGGTGCTCGCCGGCGTCGTCATCGGGGCGCTGCTGGGCGCAGGTGTCGGCCTGATAAAGTATCTGGCCGATCCCTATAACCAGCTTCCTGCCATGACCTTTTGGCTGCTCGGCAGCCTGGCCGCGACCGGGCCTGCCGATCTCATCCCGCTGTTTGGGCCGGTTGCGCTCGGTACGCTGGCGCTGCTTGCACTGCGTTGGCGCATGAACGTAATGTCGCTGCCGGATGAAGAGGCGCGCGCGCTCGGCGTGCCCACGGGCTCGCTGCGGGTCGCGATCGTAGCGGCGGCAACATTGGTTACGTCTGCCAGTGTCGCGACGGCGGGCATCATTGGCTGGGTAGGACCTGTGGTGCCGCATATCGCGCGCACGCTGGTGGGACCGGATTTCGGCCGGCTGATCCCCGCGGCCGCTTTGATCGGCGGTGGATTTTTGCTTCTGATCGATACACTCGCCCGCACCATCGCCGCGGTCGAGATTCCGCTTGGCATCCTCACCGCCTTGGTCGGCACGCCGTTCTTCGTATGGCTGCTCGCCAGCGTCTCGAAGACCTGGTCGATGGAATGATTCTCTCCGGCCATGACCTGACCATCGGCTACCGCGATCGCGTGGTCGGAAGTCATCTCGACGTTGCCCTGAAAACGGGTGAGGTGCTGGCGCTCTTGGGCCCGAACGGCGGCGGCAAGACCACGCTGCTCAAGACGCTGCTTGGTCTGCTGCTGCCCATCAGCGGCGAGGTAACGCTCGGCGATCGGCCGCTGGCGGCCTATACCGCCCGCGAGCGCGCACAGCGCATCGCCTATGTGCCGCAATCGCACGCGGCAACCTTTGCCTTTACCGTCGAGACCGTGGTGCTGGTGGGACGCACGGCGCATGGCAGCCTGTTCAGCGGGCCGAGCACCGCCGACCGCGCGATTGCTGGGCGCATGCTGGAGCGTCTTGGGATCGCGCATCTCGACGATCGTCCCTACACCAAGATCTCCGGTGGCGAACGGCAGCTCACGGTCCTGGCGCGCGCGTTGGCGCAGGAGCCACAGTTCATCGTGCTGGACGAGCCGACTGCGAGCCTCGGCAATCAGGGACGTGTCATCCGCGAGATCCGCGCGCTTGGCGCTGCAGGGCATGGCGTGCTGTTTACGACGCACGATCCGAACTACGCACTGCGCGCCGCCGACCGTGCGTTCCTCCTGCGCAGCGGCGCCTGTCTTGCGGAGGGCGAGGTCCATGCCGTGCTCGATCGCGGGCAGCTGGAAGCGCTCTACGGCGCGACGATTGCGCACATTCATGATCCGGACACCGGCGAAGGTGCGTTCCTGCCGGAATAAAGCGCTCGATCGAGCCGTCATGCGAACCGTCCAAATTGTACGAAAACGCCACCGAAATCGCGCCGCTGGGGCTCCGGATATTGCGGAGCGCTCGCTTCAGCCATAGCAACTGGGTCCGTGTGCCTTCCTGATCACCATTCGCAACTGAGGCGAGACGCGCGAAGATGCCAAAACGCGAATCGATGCTCCGATCTGCAGTGGAAAGGCTCGGCCTGACGGTTCCTGAAGCCGCGGCACTCTCATCCTTGGGCCAGACGTCCCTCTACAAGGCCATCAGGGAAGGGCGGCTGCGAATCCGAAAATATGGCACGCGCACGATCATCACGCGCGCGGATCTGACGTCGTTCTTGGAAAACCTGCCCAACAAGACCGAACAGCCCGAGCGATGACATCCTCGTCCGCGCCAGGTGGATAGCCCGAATCCTCAGGCAGCCCTCATCGGCATCACATTGCTCTTGGGTCGTTCTGTCGCGAAGTCGGCGAAGGTCTGCATGACGAGCAGGCGCTTCTTGAGGGCCTCCCCCCGCTTATAGGCCTTTTCGGCCGCATCGCCCGTGATGTGATGCAGGCAGTGCTCGACGATCTCCTCCTCGAAGTCGGTCTCTTCCTGCGCCCAGGTTCGAAACGTTGTCCGGAAACCGTGCACAGTGAGGGATTCATCTCCGCTGATTTCCTTCAGATACTTGAGCATGGTCATGTTGCTCATGGGCTCTTTCAGACTGCGACCGGGGAATACAAAGTCGTCACTGACGCGATCCGCGTGGGCCGCGCGCAAATAGGCCAAGGTCTGTCGCGGGAGTGGCGTGCGCTTGGGCCGCTCGTTCTTGGTGCCGAGGACGCCCAGATTCCAGATTCCACCGTCGAGGTCGAGTTGCGACCACCGCATGGTCTGCACTTCCGCCGTTCGTGCGAGGGTGAGGATGGTTACCTCGAGTGCTCGCGCGCTTTGCGAGGAGGTGCCGGCAAGCTTTTGCATGAACGCCGGAAGATCCTTGTAGTCCATGGCCGTGTGTCCACCCCGAATTGTTCCGCGCCGGCGTTGCTTGGGCATGATCGGCTGGAGCCGGCTGGCCCAATCAGCGGGGTTATCCTTCGGCCGCAGATTGTGGGCGATCGCGGCATCGAGAATCTTCTTGATGATCTGACGCGTGGTCCGCGAGATATCGGGCCGTTGCCAAACCGTCATGAGCACGTTCACGACATGCGGGGTCTCGATCTCGTGAAGCCGATGCTTATGAAGGGGTTTGCAAATGACCTGCACGATGCGCTTGAGTTTGGCTCGCGCGGCCTTGTGCCTCATTCCGGTCTCGTAGGTCTGCCGCCATTCCTCGGCGAACTCGCCGAACAGGCGCGACCCGCAAGCGCGGCGTTTCTCTTCGTCGCGATGCTCTCTCGGATCTATCCCCTTGGCGAGGAGCCGCAAGGCGTCGATCGCCTTTTCCTTGGCGTCGGAGAGCTTGAGCCCGGTTTCCTTGGCCGAGCCAAAGCCCATCTTCTTGACGATGCCGTTGCGCTGATAGCGGAACGCCCAGCGGCGGCCGCCGGTCGGCGAAACGACAAGGTAGAGATTGTTGCCGCATGGATATTCGCCGGGTCCGACGGACAGATAGTTCTTGGCCGTGATCTCGGGTTTCTGAGTTAGAAGCTGCATGGGAGATTCGAACTCCTGTCCCTCGCTGAAAAACCGCCGACTTCGCGAAGGGAGATTCTAACTCAGATCGAGGGACGGCTAAAGGGTCGTAGCGGAGGGCTCCGCCGATCATAGCCGGCAGGCGCCCAACGGCCGCCGATAATGCGATAAAGCCTTACGCCGCAAGGGTTTCTTGCATGTCGTTACGGTGACCAGCGATGGTGGGCGAAGGGGGGCGAAGGCGGGCCTGGCGCGCTCGGAAGGATTCGAACCTCCGACCCTCGGAATCGAAATCCGATGCTCTATCCAGCTGAGCTACGAGCGCGTCGAGGGTCGATTAGCAGAGTTGGCGGGCGCGAGCCAGCAG
>NZ_JAFATE010000184.1 GCF_019244115.1 Bradyrhizobium sp. | reverse complement strand
TTCGTTGAGAAAGAGGAGGCTGCCGTGTCAGAAAACGAACGTCTGCTTTCCATATTCAGGGATCGCATCAAGTCGCCGTCATCGGGTCGTGCAGAGCCGAGAAAGCCATACATTTGAGGAAGCTCTTGTGCGATCATGGCGTGGCGGGCGGGCGTTGATGTCAGCCCTCCTCGGCCCGCTTGTCGCCCACGGACGCATTCAGTTGATTGACGGCGATTTTCCTCCGTCTATCCGCAGGTTTGTTCCGTTCACATACTCGGCCAGCGGGCTGACCACGAACGCCACCAAATCGGCGACTTCTTCGGGTCTCCCAAGCCGCTTGAGCGTCCTGTCGCCCAAGATGTCCTCGAACCATCTGCGCTGTATGGTCTCCCAATCGTCGCCCCAGGAACGCTTTTTGGCTTCGTCACGCAGTATCTTCTCGACGTTGGGCGTATGAATGAGGCCTGGCGAAATCGTATTGACTGTCACGCCGCTGCCCGCCAATGCCTTGGCAGAGCTGAGTGTTGCGTTCACCAACGCTGCCTTCGCCGCGGCATAATCAGGCATCATGACTTGCGGCGTTGATGCCATGCCGGTCGCAATATTGACGATCCGTCCCCAACCCTGTCTTGACATGGCAGGGCCAGCTTCAAGGATCAGGCCCACCGCCGACAGAACGTCGGTTCGATAGAACGCCTCCCAGCTCTCTCGGGTCGTCTCGAACCAGTTCTTTCCAGCGTATTCACCGGCATTGTTGACGAGAATGTCGATGCCACCGAGGGCTTCGACAGCTCCCCGATAGAGTTCATATGGGCCGCTTTCGGTTGAGAGATCGGCAATGACCGGAAAGGCGCGACGACCCTCTTTCATGATTTCCTTTGCGACGTGTTCTGCACGAGCAACATCGCGACCATGAACAACGACGTCGCAGCCTTCACGGGCCAGGGCCCGCGCTATTGCGACTCCGATCCCGGCGGTGCTTCCGGTAATCAACGCCCGCTTAGCCGCCAGATTGAGATCCATGTCCGAATCCCCAGACAAATCATTCGTTTCCGCATGTTGAAGCGATGCCTCTGTGCCAACACCCTTGCCTTGGGGATATCCTGACCAGACAACTCGGATCAGGAAGGGTGAAGCTTGGGGTTGGCGCATTCCTGCAGGCATTGCCCGACGCTCCGCGGACGTTGCCAACGCGCCGGAGATAGTGGCTTAACGTCCGAAAGCAATTCCGGGCGCGGGATCAGAATTCAAGATAGGATTGATCGGAAGTCCGCGCCACACGTGCGCTCGACCTTGCTGCTGTCAGACTCGTATGGAAAAGCTCGAGAACATCATTGCCTTTGTACGCATCGCCGAAGCCGGAAGCATCCGGGGCGGCGCCGAGCGCTTGGGCCTAACGATTTCCGCCGCCAGTAAAGCGCTTCGGCGCTTGGAGTCGCGCGTCGGTGTCCCGCTCGTGCGCCGTAACTCGCACGGGCTCAGTCTCACCGACGATGGAGAAGCGCTCCTCATCCACGGCCGCCGTATCCTGGCCGAATTGGAGGCCGTCGAGGGCATGCTCGCTCAATCGGGCGAGAAACCCCGCGGGCGCGTCCGGATCTCGTTGCCAGTAGCGTTCGGCCGAATGTATGTGCTGCCGCTTCTGGTCGAGTATCAGCGACAGCATGCGGACGTGGTTGTCGATCTCAAGCTCGAGGATCGATTCTCGGACTTGGTCGGCGACGGAGTTGATCTTGCCCTGCGTATGACCAGAGACCAGCCACGCGATAGCAATCTCGTCGCTCGGCGCCTCACATCGAGCCGGCTGGTTCTTTGCGCCTCGCCCAGTTATCTCGACAAGCACGGAGTCCCGCAGTCTCCGGAAGACCTCGCCGAGCACGTTTGCCTGGCCTTCTCGCACAGCGGCCTCAGCTACCGCTACCGGCTGTCCAAGAACGAGGTTCCATTCGACTATGGCGTAGCGCCGCGCCTCGCAATCGATAACGGCGAGGCGCTCCGTGATGCGGCGATCGCCGGACTCGGGTTATGCCAGCTCCACGCCTACATAGCGGCCCCCGAGATTGAATCAGGGCGACTCAGGCCGGTCCTGCTGGATTATCTGGCTCCGCCGATCGGCATCTATGCCGTTTATCAGAGTCGAGATCCGATGTCGCTCAAGGTGCGAAGCCTGATCGATCACCTCGCCTTGCAGGTGAAGGAGCCGGCGCCCTGGCACAAGTGTCTGGGGGTTTAGCGCGCACGTTCGTCAAGCCAAGATTGAAAAATGGTCCCGGCCCTTTTCCTCGGGCGCGGCGTTAGCGGGGACACGGCATGACTTCTCTCACAAGGACTGGGCTGTGACTCCACCTGACCTGAGCCGCAGGGATCTGATCTATCTCACCGCGAGCGGAGGGCTGCTGGGGTTGGGCGCACCGGGATCGAACGCCGAGGCAGAGTCGCAGCAGGCCCAAGCACGTCCTGAGAAGCGGTCCGTAGAACTCACGGTAAACGGCGAGCGGCGCGAATTCCAGATCGCCCCTTCAGTGACCTTGCTTGACGCACTTCGCGAGCACCTCGAATTGACCGGCACGAAAAAGGGCTGCGACCATGGTCAGTGCGGTTCGTGCACCGTGCTGGTCGGTGGCCGCCGCGTGCTCGCCTGTCTGATCTTGGCGATCAGCGAACATCAGGGTGAGCCTATCGAAACCATCGAGGGCTTGGCGCGAGACGATGGTGTTCATCCCCTTCAAGCCGCTTTCGTTGCTCATGATGCCCTGCAGTGCGGATACTGTACGCCGGGCCAGATCATGTCCGCTATCGGCCTGCTTCGGGAGGGACGCCCTGCCGATGACGATGCGATCCGCGAGGGAATGGCCGGAAACATCTGTCGTTGCGGCGCCTACGAGGGCATCGTCGCGGCAATCCGCAGCATATCCGCCGGAGGAGTCGAATGACTCCCTTCGATTACGTGCGCGCCGGTTCGATGCGGGAGGCGGTTGAGCTCCGTTCCCGAAGCCCAAACGCCGCGTTCCTGGCCGGCGGCACGACGCTGACTGATTTGATGAAGGGGGGTGTCGAAAAACCCTCGCTGCTCGTCGACATACGACGTGTTCCCGATCTCGATTACATCAACGTCTCTTCAGGGAAAGCTTCGCTGGGAGCCTTGACCAAGAACAGTGATCTTGCGACCGATCCGGCCTTGATGAAGGCGGCCCCCATGCTCACACAGGCCATTGCCGCAGGCGCGTCGCCTCAAATCCGGAACATGGCAACGCTGGGAGGAAACCTCCTCCAGCGCACGCGCTGTCCCTATTTCCGAAACCAGGCGTTTGCATGCAACAAACGCAGTCCCGGGTCCGGCTGCGCGGCGCTCACCGGATACGATCGTGGTCATGCGGTCTTGGAGGGCAGCTCCCAGTGCGTCGCGACCCATCCCTCCGACCTTGCGGTCGCGCTGGTGGCTCTCGGCGGAGAGATCCAAGCCGAACACATCAGCGGCCAACGGAATATTCCTCTTTCCGAGTTTTTTCGCCCGCCCGGCGAGACGCCCTGGATCGAGACGAGCCTGCAGCGGGGCGCTCTGATCGTTTTCGTGGAGACAGATCTACCTCCGGAGGCGCGGCGATCGGTCTATTTGAAAGTCCGCGATCGTGCCTCGTATGAGTTCGCCTTGGCCTCTGCGGCGGTCGGTCTGCATCAAGACGGATCTCGCATCATCGGCGCCAGGATCGCCCTCGGCGGCATTGCCACCCGACCGCTGCGATTTGCGACCGCCGAAGCGTCCCTGATCGGGCGAACCGCCGACGAAGCGGCGTTCCGCGATGCCGCCGCGATCGCGCTCGGCGAAGCCCGGCCCGGCCGCGAAAACGGGTTCAAGGTCGAGCTCGCCAAGCGAACATTGGTGAAGGCGCTGAAACTCGCCAGCGAGCTTCAACAATGAGCCTTGGCGATCCCATCCCCCGCCGGGACGGTCCTTTGAAAGTCGCCGGCCGCGCGACCTACGCAGCGGATCAGCACCCGCAGGGCATCGCGTACGCCGCGCCGGTCCTCTCGACCATCGCGAGTGGGGAGGTCCTCTCGATCGACACGCGGCCTGCGATGCAACGGGCCGGCGTCTTGACGGTGCTCACGCCGGACAACATGCCGGCGCTTGGCCAGCTCACCGATCTCAAGGGCGGCACTCTTGGGGAACCGCGGCTGCCTTTGTCCGACCGCCTTGTCGAATATGATGGGCAGCTGGTTGGCCTCGTTGTGGCCGAGAGCCTGGAGCTGGCGAACGAGGCGGCCGCGCTCGTTCAGATCGTGTATGCTCCGGGCACACCCCGCTCCGAAATTGAACGGAGTTCGGACCGTTTTCGCCCCAAGGACTTCTATGGCATCGCCGAATTGCAGACGCAGCGCGGCGATGTTGATGAGGCGCTTTCGGCATCCCCGTTTCGACTGCAGCACTCGTACGAAACGTCCGTCGAACACCATAATCCCATGGAGCCACATGCGACGACAGCTCTATGGGAGGGAGATCGGCTGATCGTCTACGACAGCACCCAAGGGGTGATCTCCACCCGGAACGTGCTTGCCCACTTCTTCGGGCTGCCGGCCGGGAACGTGCGGGTGATATGCCCTTACGTCGGAGGAGGGTTCGGCTCGAAAGGCTACGTCTGGCCCCGAACGATCTTGGCTGCCGCGGCCGCAAAAGCCACAGGGCGACCCGTGAAACTGGCTCTTTCGCGCCAGGCGACGTTCAGCAACAACGGACACCGCGGCCGGACCATTCAGACCGTGAGCCTGGGCGCAGACCAGCTCGGTCGCTTGATCGCCATCCGCCATCACACCCTCACGCAGACCTCTCTGGCGGGCGTGCATGTCGAGCCGAGTGGAATAGCGACCGGGATGCTGTACGCCTGCGACAACGTTGCGGTCTCGCACGAGGTCGCACGAGTCACCACGGGTTCGCCTACCGCCATGCGCGCGCCAGGGGAGGCCTCTGGCGTATACGCGCTCGAATGCGCGATGGACGAGCTGGCTGAAGCAATCGGCATGGATCCGCTTGAGCTGCGCCGGCGGAATCATGCGGTCTCGGACCCGGAGACCGGCAAGCCGTTCAGCTCAAAGCACCTCCTCGCCTGTTATGAGCGCGGCGCACAGGCATTCGGCTGGTCGCGCCGCGATCCGCGGCCTCGCTCGATGACAGCAAATGGCATGTTGATCGGGTGGGGCATGGCCTCCGCCACCTACCCAGCGAACATGCGCCCATCGTCCGCGCGCGTCGAAGCCGAGCCAGATGGCCGGTTCGTTGTGACCGCGGCGACGCAGGATTTGGGGACGGGGGCTTATACGATCCTGGCGCAGATCGCGGCCGCGGCGCTGGGAGTACCAGTGGAGAAGGTCCGCTGCGAGCTAGGCGACAGCGCCCTGCCCGAGGCGACGCTCTCCGGCGGGTCCAGCACCTCTGCCAGCGTCGGTTCTGCCGTGCACGAAGCAGCCCTGAAGCTACGAACACAGTTATCAGCGGGAGGGGCGCCGATGGCCGAAGCCCATCATGAGCCCGGCGAACTGGAAAAGCAGTATTCAGCGCACTCGTTCGGGGCGCACTTTGTCGAGGTCGCCGTGGATCCGGAGTTGGCTGTCATTCGCGTCCGTCGCGTCGTCTCCGCCATGGATGTCGGCCGAATCTTGAACCATCGTACCGCTCAGAGCCAAATCCGAGGGGGCGTAGTATGGGGTATCGGCATGGCGCTGATGGAACGAACCGGCTTCGACCCTGCGACAGGCCGCCTTGTTACCAGAAACCTCGCCGACTACCTCGTGCCCGTGAACCCGGACGTTCCCGAAATTCAGGTGATCCTCATCGACGAACCAGACCCGCACTTCGGCCCCATCGGAGCGAGAGGGATGGGCGAAATCGGAATAACTGGTCTGCCTGCCGTCATCGCGAATGCAGTTTGGCACGCTACGGGCGTGCGTGTGCGGCGGCTTCCCATTGTGATCGAATCGATTTTGCACCAATTGTAGCTCGCGTCCCGGTCCGACGTGGTCAGGGTGGAGATTGCCCTTGTTTGCTGGAACGAGCTTCTGGCGGAGAGGGAGGGATTCGAACCCCCGATAGGCTTGCACCTATGCCGCATTTCGAGTGCGGTGCATTCAACCACTCTGCCACCTCTCCTGAAGGCGCCAAATCACGGCGCGAGCCGTGCGTGGTCGGGGCCGTGTTCTAGGCGAGGATGGCGGGGCAGACAAGCGCGCCACTGACAAAATCCGTACGTGCAACCAGAGCGCAGCCGGAAGAGAAGCTGGGACCGCCATACGCAAGCACAGATTGGCGGTCCCACACCGCAGAAGCCGACGCCGACGGTTGAGGTTTCGGACGCCGGCAGGTGCGGCCCGGGCAAGCTAGCGAGGACAGTGGCGGCGACAACGCGAAGTCCATTTAAACCTTACCGGTCAAGGTTACCGTCCTCCTGCGGCCGGTCTGCCCGGCAGGCTCGCGGAACCCCGGCGGCTTTCGGGCGGCGGCCACACCGCCCCGGCTTGCCAAGGCGATGCGTCCATGTCAGCGGCAAAACCGCGCCAAACCCTTCATTTTCGGCCGGTTTTTGCCCCGCTTCGCCTTGACTCCCAGCTGATTGCCGCTATAAGTGCCGCCAATCCGGCGCGGGGCGTTCTCGCGCCGCTCGTTTTTGCGCGACATCCTCAAGCCTTCAGCGTTTGAGCCTTCAACGGCCCTTTTGAGGGGACGGCCGCCAGGACGAGCCATAAGACGAACCCATAACGACTGAACAAGAAGCCGGCCCGGGATCCCGAGGCCGGGATCGAACACGAAGGACGAAAAAGATGTTCGCAGTCATCAAGACCGGCGGCCGGCAGTACCGCGTCGTTCCGGATGATGTGCTCGAGATTACCAAGATCGACGGCGAGGTCGGCACCATCGTGCAACTCAGCGAGGTGCTGGTGGTCGGCGGCGATACGCCAATGCTCGGCGTTCCCACCGTGCAGGGCGCCTCGGTCGCAGCCGAACTGCTGCAGCACAAGCGCGGCCCGAAGGTGATCGCGTTCAAGAAGCGCCGCCGCAAGAACTCGCGCCGCAAGCGCGGCTATCGCGACGAACTCAGCGTGATCCGCGTCACCGAGATCCTGACCGACGGCGCAAAGCCTTCCGTGGGACCGCGGCCGAAGAAGGCGAAGGCTGCGACCGCCGAGGGCGACGCGGCTTGAGGCGCAGGTCTGTGAGGCGCGAGCGGCGCTCGCAGACGAGAATGTGAAGGGATCGCAATTGTGATGCGCGGCAAATCGCGCGTGAACAAAAGTGAGATGATTCCTTCACGGAATTGAACTAAGGATACAATAATCGGAGACGGGCCATGGCTCACAAAAAAGCAGGCGGTTCATCGCGCAACGGACGTGATTCGAAAGGCAAGCGCCTTGGAATCAAGGCCTATGGTGGCGAGCATGTAGTTCCCGGAAACATCATCGCGCGTCAGCGCGGCACGACCTGGCATCCCGGCCTTAATGTCGGCATGGGCACCGATCATACTCTGTTCGCCAAGATCGAAGGCCGCGTCGAATTTCAAGCCAAAGCCAACGGTCGCACGTTCGTGTCGGTACGCCCGCTGACCGAAGCCGCGGCCGAATAGTACGGTGGACACATCCGAGTCCGCCGGGTCCCGATGAACCGGCGGAGCTCTTCAAGGCTCCAAGTGGGGAGGCGGGATACCGGCCTCCCTTTTCATTTGCGCGTGTTTCGAGGTTTTCCATCGCAACACTCGCAACAAGCCGAACAGCTTGATCGACGGAGCCTTGAGAATGCTGCAGGACTTTCCCACGCCGACCGTGCGCGCGCCCCCGGCTTGCGTGCTCGAAACCGAGCGGCTGACCTTGCGCAGGCCGACGCTCGCGGACGTCAGGGCGATCACGCAGCTCGCCAATGACCGCCGCGTCGCGGAAAACACCCGCCGCCTGCCGCATCCCTATGTTCAGGAGCACGCGGTCGCCTTCGTGCGCGCCACCGCGGACGGTGCACGCGAAGCGGCGTTCCTGATCGAGCACAATCACGCCCCGATCGGCATGGTCGGCATCAACTCGGCCAGCAAGAACGCGCCCGAACTCGGCTATTGGCTCGGCGTCGCCCATTGGGGCCGGGGCTTTGGCACCGAGGCCGCCCGCGCGGTGATCGACTTCTTCTTCGAGGAGACCGATGCCGAGCTGCTTCACGCCGCCGCGCGCGTCGCCAACCCGGCTTCGCGCAACATCCTCGAAAAATGCGGCTTCCAGTGGAACGGCGTCGAACTGCACCGCTTCGAGGCGCTGGGCTCGTCGAGCCCGGTCGATTCGTTCCGCCTCTCGCGCGGGGTGTGGTCGTCGCTGAAGAACTGGGCGAGCTCGACGCGGCGCGAGGCGTGAGCGATCAGATCACGCCGGCGGATTGACTGCCGGCGTGTCGCGGCCGAGCCTGCGCTCGCGCAGCACGATGTAGAGCCCGGCGGCGATGATGATCGAGACGCCGATCATCGTTGCCGGCCGCGGTACGTCGCCGAATACGACGAGGCCGAAAATCACGGCCCAGACGATCATCGAATATTGAAACGGCACCACGACGCTGGCCGGCGCGAGTTTCAGCGAGCGGTTGACGCAGAACAGCGCGCTTACAGAGATCACGCCGGCGGCCGCGAACTGGATCAGGCTCAGGGCATGCGGCGTCACCCAGCCGAACGGCGCCATGACGGCGCCGAGCACGAAGGTGCCGATGAATTGCGACGAGGCCATCACCACGTCGGGGGTGGCGCGCAAGCAGCGCGTGATCAGCATCAAGGACGCAAACGACAGGCTGCCGCCGAGCGCGATCAGCGCCGGCCAGCTGAAGGTCTGCGATGACGGCCGAAGCGCGATCAGCACGCCGCAGAAGCCGACCACGATCGCGCACCAGCGCCGCCAGCCGACCTTTTCACGAAGCAGCAGCGCGGACATTGCGGTGACGAAAATCGGACCGGCGAGATAATAAGTGATGACGTCGGCAAGTGGCAGATAGACGACGGCCAGAAAGAACGCCGCGACCTCGAGCGTGGAGAGCACGACGCGAAGCAGCTGCAGCCAGGGCCGCTCGAGCCGGAAAAACTCCGCGCGATGTCGCCAGATCATCGGCGCCAGCATGGCGAGCGCCGCGCAGGCGCGAAAGCACAAGAGCTGCCCGACCGAATAGGTCGCGACGATGAATTTTCCGAGCGCGTCGCCGAACGAGAACATGAACACCGACAGCAGCATCAGCGCGATGCCGGCAAGGCGCGCCGAGCGCTCGTCATTGTGAGGCGAGATTTTTGCAAGCAGCGACATCGGGACGTCCGAAAGCGGAAGCCCTGCCGATTAGCAACTCGCGGACCATTTCTCCAGCATCAAGGCGGCGCGCCTGGATTGACGGAGATCATTGAAGCGGCTTCGCGCCGGCCGTACCGGTTGATGATCAAGCCCTTTGCAGGACGTCCCACATCCAGGACTTCGATCCGGCGACCGTGTGGTGCACACGCAGCCCTGGTTCGAGGACTTGCGCGCCCGACAAGCCGGGCAATTAGGGCTTCCGCGTGCATTTGGGAGGTCCGAGGGTTGCCCGGCGGGCCCGGCTGCCTTACCTAGATTTCCATGAAATTCCTCGATGAAGCCAAGGTCTATATCCGCTCCGGCGACGGCGGTAACGGCTGCGTCGCGTTCCGGCGCGAGAAGTTCATCGAGTTCGGTGGTCCCTCCGGCGGTAATGGCGGGCGCGGCGGCGACGTCATCATCGAGGTGGTGGACGGGCTGAACACGCTGATCGACTACCGCTACCAGCAGCATTTCAAGGCCCAGAAGGGCGAGAACGGCATGGGCAAGGACCGCCACGGCGCCGGCGGCAAGGCCATCGTGCTGAAAGTTCCCGTCGGCACGCAGGTGTTCGACGAGGACCGGGAAACGCTGATCTACGATTTCACCGCGCTCGGCGAAAAGTTCGTGCTTGCGCGCGGCGGCAATGGCGGCTTTGGCAATGCGCATTTCAAGTCGCCGACCAACCGCGCGCCGCGCCATGCCAATCCCGGCCAGTCAGGCGAGGAACGCTGGATCTGGCTGCGCTTGAAGCTGATCGCGGATGCCGGCCTGGTCGGCCTCCCCAATGCCGGCAAGTCCACGTTCCTCGCCGCGGTCAGCGCCGCAAAACCGAAGATCGCCGATTATCCCTTCACGACGCTGCATCCGCAGCTCGGGGTGGTGAGTACGGGCGGCCGCGAATTCGTGCTCGCCGATATTCCCGGCCTGATCGAGGGCGCGCATGAGGGCGCCGGCCTCGGCGACCGCTTTCTCGGCCATGTCGAGCGTTGCCGCGTGCTGCTGCATCTCGTCGACGCGACCTGTGAGCATGCCGGCAAGGCGTATAAGACAGTGCGGCACGAGCTCGAAGCCTATGGCGGGCAGCTTGCGGAAAAAACCGAGATCGTTGCGCTGAACAAGATCGACGCGACGACGCCGGACGAATTGAAGAAGCAGAAGGACCGTCTGAAACGCGCGGCGAAGAAGACGCCGCTGCTGATCTCGGGCGCGACCGGCGCCGGCGTCAAGGACGCGCTGCAGGCGTTGGTGGATGTGATCGGCACGGCGCCGGAGACCAAGCAGGACAAGAGCGCCGCTGAAGCCGAGCCGTGGACGGCCTGAAGCAATGCCGCTTGCGCGAAGCATGTTCCCAGTGCAAAAGCGATGCGCTGGGAACACCGGGCGCGGTATTCCCATTCCCTGTTCCTCTGATGCATGTCCGCTGCCATGTCCGTCGCTTTGGCCCGCCCCGAGCTGAAGAATTTCCGCCGCATCGTCGTCAAGGTCGGCTCATCGCTGCTGGTCGATTCCGAAGCAGGCGAGGTCAAGGCGTCGTGGCTGGCCGCGCTCGTCGCCGATCTCGCAAAGCTGCATTATGAGCGGCGCGACGTGCTCATCGTGTCCTCGGGCTCGATCGCGCTGGGACGCAGCCGCCTCAAACTGCCGCGCGGACCGCTGAAGCTGGAGGAGAGCCAGGCGGCCGCGGCGGTCGGACAGATCGCGCTGGCGCGGATCTGGTCGGAGGTGCTCGGCGCGCACGGCATCGGCGCCGGCCAGATCCTGGTGACGCTACAGGACACCGAGGAGCGCCGCCGTTATCTGAACGCACGCGCGACCATCGCAAAGCTGCTGGAATGGCGCGCGGTGCCCGTGATCAACGAGAACGACACGGTCGCCACCAACGAGATCCGCTATGGCGACAATGACCGCCTGGCAGCGCGCGTCGCGACCATGGCGAGCGCCGATCTGTTGATCCTGCTGTCCGATATCGACGGCCTTTATGATGCGCCGCCGGCGCAAAACCCCGACGCAAAACTGATTCCGGTGGTCGAAACCGTCAGCTCCGAGATCGAGGCGATGGCCGGCGCCGCCGGATCGGACTTGTCGCGCGGTGGCATGCGCACCAAGATCGAGGCGGCGAGAATCGCGACCACCGGGGGCACGCACATGCTGATCGCTTCCGGCAAGATCGAGCATCCGCTGCGCGCGATTGCCGAGGGCGGGCGCTGCACCTGGTTTCTGACGCCCGCCAATCCCGTCACCGCCCGCAAACGTTGGATCGCGGGCTCGCTGGAGCCGAAGGGCACGCTGACTATCGACGCCGGCGCGGTCAGGGCGCTGCGCGCCGGACGGAGCCTCTTGCCGGCCGGCGTGATCCGGGTCGACGGCCAGTTCGCGCGCGGCGATGCGGTTGTCGTACGTGGCCCGGACACCGATGAAATCGGGCGGGGTCTGGTCGCCTATGACGCCGAGGACGCCGAAAAGATCAGGGGCCGCTCCTCGCCCGACGTGATGATGATTCTGGGCATCTCCGGGCGCTCGGAAATGATCCATCGCGACGATCTCGTGCTTGGCGGGACGCGCCTCGCTGAGTCGACCTGATCACGATCCCATGTCGTCGGCGTCGATGTCCTGGCGCCCATGCATGACGCGAACGACCTCGATGCCGTCAGGTAGCGGAACGTAGAAAATCACGTAGCTCCCGACTGGGAAGCTCCGCAGACCGCGCTGGATATCGACTCGCTGCCGCCCGGCGAGCGGATTTTGCGCGAGCATTTCGAAGACGTCACCAATGCGATCGATCTGCCGATGAGCGGCATCGACGCTGTCGAGGGCGATGAAGCTCCAGATCGCATCGAGATCAACGTCGACCTGCTCACGTTTTCGGAATCTATTCCCCACGCTTGCGCGCCGCCAATCGCTCTCGTCCGCGCGTCTTGATTGAATTCATGAATTCGTGGATATCGATTTCCTCGGCCGGACCACTGTCAATGCCCTTCTGAATTTCGGCCCGCAGCGCGTCAAGCTTGGCCTTGCGGCGTTGCTCGCGCTCCTCGATCAGCCGAAGGCCGTCCCGTAAGACTTCGCTGGCGGTGGCGTAGCGGCCGCTTTCGACGAGGCTGTCGATGAAGTCCTCAAAATGCTTGCCGATGCTGTAGCTGCTTGCCATGCCGAGCTGCTCCCGAGATATCAACTTATGATAATTAATGATACTGCAGGCGAACGCAAGGCCGCCGAGATTGGGACCCGGAGACGACGCTTGCATTGGGCCAATGGCCGACCTCGGACCGGCCGAGCGCGGGTCAGCCAAGCGGGAACCGACTTCGCAAGCTGGCTTTTTCCGTGCTAGGACGTTTGGCTTAATCGAAGGCCAAAGACCAAGACAAACCCCATGACTGCCTCCCTGAAGGCGATCGACGGCAACGTCGATCTCGCCGTCCTGATGAACGACCTCGCAAGCTCCGCGCGCGCTGCCGCCCGGGTGCTGGCGCTCGCCTCGGAAGAGCAGAAGAATCGCGCGCTCGATGCCATGGAACGCGCGATCCGCCAGAACGCCGAGGCGATCCTCGCCGCCAATGCCGAGGATGTCGCCGAGTTTCGCAGCTCTGGCGGCACCGCGGCGTTCATCGATCGCCTGACCCTGACACCAGCGCGTATCGCGGCAATGGCCGATGGGATCGCCACGGTGCGCGCCATCCCCGATCCCGTGGGGGTGGTGACCGAGAGCTGGCAGCGGCCGAACGGCATGACCATCGAGCGCGTGCGGGTGCCGCTCGGCGTGGTCGCCGTGATCTTCGAGAGCCGGCCGAATGTCACCGCCGACGCCGGCGTGCTGTGCCTGAAATCCGGCAATGCGGTGATCCTGCGCGGCGGCTCGGACTCCTTCCGCTCAAGCCGCGCCATCCATGCATGCCTCACGCAGGGCTTGCGGGAGGCGGGACTGCCTGAAGCTGCAATTACCTTGGTGCCGACGCGGGACCGCGCCGCAGTCGGGCTGCTGCTCAGCGGGCTTGGTGGCAAGGTCGACGTGATCGTGCCGCGCGGCGGCAAGAGCCTGGTGGCGCGGGTCGAGGCCGAGGCCCGCGTTCCCGTGTTCGCGCATCTGGAAGGCGTCAACCACGTCTATGTCGACCGTGCCGCCAATCCCGAGATGGCGAAGGCGATCGTGCTGAACGCAAAGATGCGCCGCACCGGCGTCTGCGGCGCGGCCGAGACGCTGCTGGTGGATCGCGCAGGCGCGACAACTCATCTAGGGCCGCTGGTCGGCATGCTGATCGATGCGGGCTGCGAAGTGCGTGGCGACGAGGCGGTGCGGCGCGCCGATGCGCGCGTCAAACCCGCGGTCGAGGACGACTGGAATGCCGAATATCTCGACGCGATCATCGCAGCCAAAGTGGTCGACGGCGTCGACGGCGCAATCGCGCATGTTCAGGAGCACGGCTCGCATCACACCGACGCGATCGTGACCGAGGACGATAAGGCGGCCAAAAAATTCCTGAAAGAGGTGGATTCGGCGATCGTGCTGCACAACGCGTCGACCCAGTTCGCCGACGGCGGCGAGTTCGGATTCGGTGCGGAGATCGGCATCGCCACGGGGCGATTCCACGCCCGCGGCCCGGTTGGTGTCGAACAGCTGACCAGTTTCAAATATCGCATCCACGGCAGCGGACAGACGCGACCGTGATCGGACATGCTGTTGCGAACAGAGCAAACAGGATCGGACCGTTGGCAAGATGAGATCGCGACGCGGCAGGCGACGGAGCCGGCGTTGAGCGAAGCGTCCGCAATCCGGCCGGCGATCGCCAAAGGCATCCCGCTCTACACCGAAGGCATGCGCATCGGGCTGCTCGGCGGTTCGTTCAACCCGCCGCATCTCGCCCATCGCGCCATCAGCCTGTTCGCGCTCAAGCGGCTCAAGCTCGACCGCGTCTGGTGGCTGGTCAGCCCGGGAAATCCGCTCAAGGACAACGGCCATTTGCACGGCCTTTACGAACGCGCGGAAGCCGCGCGGCAGATGGCCGACGATCCGCGCATCGAGATCACCTGTCTCGAATCCGTCATCGGCACGCGGTACACTGCAGACACGATCAGCCATCTGCGCCGCCGCGCTTCCGGCTTGCGCTTCGTTTGGATCATGGGCGCCGACAATCTCGCGCAATTCCATCGCTGGCAGAACTGGCAGCGCATCGCGAGCCAGGTTCCGATCGCCGTGATCGATCGTCCTCCACAGAGTTTTCGCGCGCTGACCGCGCCGGCGGCGCAGGCGCTCGCGCGCTATCGGATTCCCGAAAACCAGGCGGGCCGGCTGCCCATGCAGCGCCCGCCGGCCTGGGTTTTCCTCACGGGACTGAAGATCAACCTGTCGTCGACGGGCCTGCGCAATCCGGACGGGAGCTGGAAGAGCACTACATCGGGCGGAACGTAACGGCGGCTCCGCGCGTTATCGGCTGTTTGAGTAACGTCCGGGCATCTCGCGCCCCGGACGGAGAGGCCAGCCTCGGGGACTTTTCCGACGTTTGCCCCGGGTGCCGGATTAAGGCTTTCGAACTTCGGACAGTGGGGGTCTGGCGTATTGAAACCGTTAACCCCACATGCCTAGAATGGTCCGCGGGCACGAGGATTCGGCAACCCGCGATACAGTGAAAGGAATGGTCCCTGACCACGTCTGTATTGTCCAAGTCTGTTTTACCCAAGGCCCAAAAGACCGCGCGTAAAACATCGACCCAGAATGTGGCCTTGAAGGCGCAACCTGACGCCGACAAGACGCTGAGCACGATCCTCTCCCGCCTCGACGACATGAAGGCGGAGGAGACGGTCACCATCGACCTCCGCGGCAAATCCGCTTACTCCGACTACATGGTCATCTCGACCGGCCGCTCGAACCGGCATGTCGGCTCCATTGCGGAAAATGTCGCCAAGGGCCTGAAAGAGACCGGCCTCAAGAACATCCACATCGAGGGCTTGCCCAATTGCGACTGGGTGTTGATCGATTCCGGCGACGTGATCGTTCACGTGTTCAGGCCAGAGGTCCGTGAGTTCTACAACCTCGAACGGATGTGGACTCAGGGGCCGAAGCCCGCCAAGACGATCTGAAGCGATCGTCTGAAGCGGCGGCCGATGTCATTTCACTGCAGCGCATGCTAGCTGCATGCGCATGCGTGTCATCGTCATTGCTGTCGGCCGCTTGAAGCAGGGACCGGAGCGGGCGCTCGCCGAGCGCTACCGCGAGCGGTTCGACGATATTGGCCGCAAGCTTGGCTTTCGCGGCCTCGAGATCCACGAGCTATCGGAGAGTCGGGCGCGTGACGTCGCCACCCGGATCGCCGAGGAGGCCGCAGCGATCGCCGGCGCAATCCCGGA
>NZ_JAFATE010000071.1 GCF_019244115.1 Bradyrhizobium sp. | reverse complement strand
CCGGCACGAGCGTCAGATTGCCGTCCAGCGCGAGGTACACATTGGCCAGCGTCTGCGCCTCCACGCCTTGCACAGCGTCGACCACCAGAATCGCACCCTCGCACGCCGCCAGCGACCGCGACACCTCGTAGGCGAAGTCGACATGGCCGGGCGTGTCCATCAGGTTGAACACGTAATCCTTGCCGTCCTTGGCGCGGTAGGCGAGCCGCACCGTCTGCGCCTTGATGGTGATGCCGCGCTCGCGCTCGATGTCCATGGAATCGAGCACCTGCTCCTTGCCCGCCATTTCGCGGTCGGAGAGGCCGCCGGTCATCTGGATCAGGCGGTCGGCCAGCGTCGATTTGCCATGGTCGATATGCGCGACGATGGAGAAGTTTCGGATGTTGGGAATGGGGGCGGTCGTCATGGCCGGCGGGATAGCATTCGAACCATGAAGCGGCAACCATAATGGGGCTCGCTATAGTTCGATGAAACTTGGTCGAATCGCATCTACCCACGAGCACGCTGTTTCTCCCCTCCCCGTTGCGGGGAGGGGTCTGATACCCCCCTCCCCAGTCCTGCCCCGCAGGGGGGAGGGAGGGGACCTCCGATGCGGCTCGAATCGAACCTCATCTCGTCATGCGGCGGGCCCAACCTCACGCCAAGCTGATTCCACCTGACGTCAAAACACGCTACCGGTGGGGCCATGTCGACCACGTCCTACCTGCCGGCCACCACGCGTGCGCGCCGGAGCTTCCGCATCCGCCGCCTCGCGGCCTGGCTTGCGCTGCGCGCCCGTGATCCGGACACCGGTCTCTGGCTGGTGGTCACCTTTGCGCTCGTGCACGGCTTCATCTGGACGCTGGCTCTGATCAATCTGAAGGCGGCGCAGGACGTTCACATGGACGTCGCAGAAGCTTTTGCCTGGGGCCAGAAGTTCCAGCTCGGCTATGGCAAGCATCCCCCGCTGGCGGGCTGGATCGCGGGCCTGTGGTTCTCGTTTTTCCCGGTCAAGGACTGGGCGACCTATGCGCTCGCGATGACGACGCTCGGCTGCGGGCTGGTCATCTCCTGGTTCATCGCGCTCAGGGTCGTCAACCGCCGACGTGCGTTCTTTGCCGTCGTGGTGCTGGCGCTCTATCCAATCTTCAACTTCAAGGGTTTCAAGTACAATCCTGACCTGCTGCAGCTCGTCACGCTGCCGCTTCTGGTGCTTGCTTATCTCAACGCGTTCGAGAAGCGCTCGTGGCTATCAGGCATCCTGCTCGGACTTGCGGGCGCCGCCGCGCTGATGACTAAATACTGGGTGCTGACCATGATCGGCGCCATCGGCCTTGCGGCACTCATCCATCCCGAGCGCTGGCGTTTTCTGGCTTCGCCTGCGCCATGGGTCGGAATCGCAACGCTGATCGTCGCGATGATCCCGCATCTGATCTGGCTGAAGGAGGTGGACTTCGTCCCGCTCACCTATGCCGGCGATGTCTATGGGCTCTCCAGCCGCGCGCAGAGTGCAAAGCTGGTGCTCGGCTATATCGGGCACAATCTGGCGCTGCTGGCACTGCCGATCGCGCTGGCGGCGCTGGTGCTGATGTGGCCGCCGCGGTTTGCGAGGAGGATTTGGGCGGGCGGCCCCAATCCCGGCATCAACACGGCGCAGGCGCGCAATGTCTGGATGATCCAGGCCATCGTCGCGGTCGGCCCGCCGCTCGGCGGTCTGTTGTTCACGGTCTACATGAAGACCGATTGGGGAATCTCCCTGTTCTTCCTGGTGCCGCTGGCAGTGGTCGCGCTGCCGCGCTTGCGGTTGCGCGAGATGGCGCTGTTTCGCATCGTCGTGGTGTGGCTTGTGCTGTCGCTTGCGACATTGGCGGCATCGCCGCAGATTGCCGTGCTCGAAATGACTGCCAATCCCAACGGCGCATCGGGCTACGGCGCGCGCTCGCAGCTCGCCCGCGAGCTGACGCAGGCCTGGCACACGCGGTTCGTGTCGCGCTGGGCCGTCGTCGCCGGCACTACCGAAGTCGGCGAGCCGATGACGTTTTATAGCGCAGATCATCCGGCGCCCTATACGCCGGGCGAGCTCTGGTCGTCGGGCCTGACCTCGCTCGAGGAAGCCAAACGCCTCGGCTTCATCGGCATCTGCGATACGACCGATCCGCGGCTGCCGGTTTGCGAAGCCTGGATGAATAACAACGCTAAAAATGCCGAGCAGCTCGTGATGACCACGCAGCGCTTCTTCGGCGGCCATGCCGGCCCTTCGATCGCCTGGAAAATCTGGATCGTGCCGCCGGGACAGTAGCTGCTGTAGGGTTGGCAAAGCGAAGCGTGCCCACCATCGCGAGTGACGTCGCGAGTGACGGTCGCGGCAAGATGGCGGGCACGGCGCGAAGATGCGCCTTTGCCCACCCTACCGGCGCCCGCGTGAGCGGGGCGATGCTACATCGTCTCTTCGTGAAACTTGTCGGCGACCAGCGTGGTGATCGCCTCCATTGCCGCTTCGGCTTCGGGGCCCTTCGCAGACACCAGGATCCTCGTTCCCGGCCCGGCCGACAGCATCATCAATCCCATGATCGAGGTGCCGCCGACGGTCTCGCCGCCACGCGTCACCCAGACGTCAGCGTTGAAGCGCTCCACCGTCTGGACGAATTTCGCGGACGCCCGCGCATGCAGGCCGCGCTTGTTGATGATCAGGAGTTCTCTAAAAATCGCCCCTTTGGGCACGCTCTGCCCGGGGTCGTTGGGAGAGGACGCGTCCTCGTCGGTCATTTGCCGGCAAGCACCCGGCTGGCGATCGTGACGTATTTGCGGCCGGCTTCCTGCGCCATCGCAATGGCGTCGGGCAGCGAGCGCTCCTCGCGTACCTTTGCGAGCTTGACCAGCATGGGAAGGTTGATGCCCGCGAGCACTTCCACTTTCGGGCGGCTCATGCAGGAGATCGCGAGGTTGGACGGAGTGCCGCCGAACATGTCGGTGAGGATGGCTACGCCATCGCCGCTGTCGACGCGATTGACCGCTTCGATGATGTCGCTTCTACACAGATCAGAGTCGTCCTCGGCTCCAATCGTGACTGCCTCGATTTGTTTTTGAGGACCCATGACGTGTTCGAGCGCCGCCCTGAACTCATCGGCGAGGCGCCCGTGGGTCACCAATACCAGACCAATCATCGAAAACTCCTCGCGGGCGCCCCTTTGGTGCACCGCACGAACGCGCCACTTTGACCATCCAGAGCCCCCGCGCAAGGGGGTCCTGAGCGAATCTCCCTGGATCTTACGCTAGGAGGAGGGGCTGCGCCGGTCTATTCGGTCGCGATAGTGGGGTGCATATGGTTACCAATTCCCTTCCAACAATGGCCGGAATGGTTACCGGACCATGAACTTTCGGTTGTTGTTAGCGCCGCGATCACCAGCGGAAGTGGTGAAAAACCTGACGCGACGGGGATACGCGGTACGACTATACTGTCTATCCGGGTCGACAGCGAACCCGGAGAGGGCAGGCGCTCGGCGTCATCAGCCGAGAGGTCGACAACCAGGCCGACGGGAACCTCTGATGCATATTCGCAACAGCGGAGACCTAATCCGCGAATTTCGATCAGACCGGCAAGCGCGGCCGCCGGTCGAACGACCAGTTGACCGCCCGCGACGTCGAGGTGGACGCGGTCGTCCCCGACTAGGACGGCCGGTGGAATCTGCCCGGCGCGCCCGGCCAGAATGAGATCGAAGGCAAGGCGCGATTTGCCCGCGCCCGACGGCCCGCGGATCAGGACCGCCCGAAGCCCGACTTTGACGGCGGAGGCGTGAACGCTCGCGACACCAGGACCGCTCATTGCGACGGCAGCCTCACCACGAAACGCGCACCGGCGACTGTCGGTGCGCCATCAGGCCCCGCGGGACCCGGACGATTTTCCGCCCAGATGCGTCCGCCATGGGCCTCGATGATCTGTTTTGAGATCGACAGCCCGAGGCCTGAATTCTGTCCAAAGCCCTGGTGCGGCCGGTCGGTGTAGAAGCGCTCGAAGATCCGCTGCAGGGCATCCTCGCGAATTCCCGGACCGTCGTCATCGACGACGACCTCGATCTCGGCGCGCACATGGCGGCACACGATGCGCACCTTGCCGCCGGCATCGGAGAACGACTGCGCATTGGAAACCAGATTGGTGATCACCTGCCCGAGCCGCGAATCATGGCCGGGCACGGAGAACATATCGCCCGGCGCCTTGGCCTCGAAGCGAACTTCGACCGCGACGTCGTGGCCGAGCCGCGTTTCATTGGCGACCGAGGTCAATGTCGTCAGCAGGCGCCTTATATCGACCGGCGCCATGTCCTGCCGCTGCAGCTCCGCGTCGAGCCGGCTCGCATCCGAAATATCCGAAATCAGCCGGTCGAGGCGCCGCACGTCGTGTTCGATCACCTCGAGCAGCCGCGCCCGGCTGCTCTCGGTGCGCGCCAGCGGCAGGGTCTCGACGGCCGAGCGCAGCGAAGTCAGGGGATTCTTCAGTTCGTGGGCGACATCGGCGGCGAACATCTCGATCGCCTCGATGCGGTTGTACAGCGCATCCGTCATGTCGCGGAGTGCACCGGAGAGATGGCCGATCTCGTCGCGGCGCTGGGTGAAATCGGGGATTTCGACGCGGGTTTTGATGCGGCGGCGGACGCGTTCGGCGCTGGAGGCGAGGCGATGGACGGGGCCGGCAATGGTGCTGGCAAGCAATAGCGACAGCACGATCATGACCGCGGAGGCCACGCCGCCGACCTTGAGGATCGCAAGCCGTTCGGCGGTCACCATCTGGTCGATGTCGTCGCCCTGGGTCGAGAGCATCAGCGCGCCGTGAATCGCGCGCGAGCGCTGCACCGGGACGGAGACCGAGACGATCACCTCGCCGCGCGAATTGACCCGCACCATGCTGCGCTTCTGGCCCTTCAGCGCATCGGTGACTTCCTCATAGCCGTTGCCGTTCTCCGGGCCGAGCTCGCGATAGAGCGGCAGGTCGCCGCGGTTGAGCCAGGTGCGCACCGCGATCATGGCGCGCTCGGCAATCCCGGGCTTTTCCGGCGACGGCGGCGGCAGGTCGAAGCGCAGCACGTTCTCCAGATTGCGGCTGTCGAGGATCATGCCGCCATTGGGGTCGTAGATGCGGGCGCGGGTCTTGGTCGGCGAGATCAGGCGCCGAAGAATCGGCGCGATCCTTTCCGGATTGATGGCGAACTCGTAGCTGTCGAACTTATCGAGCGGCGAGACGCTCTGGCCGACCTGGAGGTTGAGGAGCTTGTCCGG
>NZ_JAFATE010000063.1 GCF_019244115.1 Bradyrhizobium sp. | reverse complement strand
CGCAAGGAAGGTGATCAAGAGCACCGCGACCAGCGAGCCGATGAAGGAGGACGTGAATGCCGCCGTCAGCGCTTCCGCCGCCCTGCCCTGCTGCGCCATCGGGTAGCCGTCGAAGGTGGTCGCGACCGACCAGGCCTCGCCGGGGATGTTGAACAGGATCGAGGTGATGGCGCCGCCGAACAGCGCACCCCAATAGATGCAGGACAGCATCACAATCGCCGAGGTCGGATCCATCGTGAACGTGAGCGGCAACAGGATCGCAACCCCGTTCGGCCCGCCGAGCCCCGGCAAGACGCCGACGAAGATGCCGAGCACGAGCCCGACCATCATGAGCGCGAGCGTCTTCCAGGTCAGAAGCACCGCAAAGCCGTGAAGCAGCAGACCGAACGCTTCCATCTCTATCTCGCACTCGGTGCTGGCGTGAAGCGTCGTGGTTGAGAGCCTCCATCCGCGACTTCAATGTCACCTCTCCCCGCTTGCGGGGAGAGGTCGCATCGCTTTAGCGATGTGGGTGAGGGGGACTCTCCACGACCGCGCTCTTGGAGACTCCCCCTCACCCCAACCCTCGCCCCGCAAGCGGGGAGAGGGAGTTCACCGCCGATGCGGCTCGAGTTTGATCTCAGCATGTGCTAATACCCGAAGGCCGCTTCGAGCGGCCCCTTCGGCATGATGACGTCAAAGGCAATGTCGAACGTCACGAACATCGCGGCCGTGAACACGAAGGCGGTCAGCAGCGATTTCCACAGCGCGATTTTGCCCACAAGGCGCATGAAGGCGGCGATCAACAGAAAGCTCGCGACATAGAGCCCCAGGAACTGCGTGGCCAGACAGAACAGGAAGGTCGGCACGAACACAGCCATGACGCGGCGGGCCTGCGCGCGGGTGACGAAGACCTTGCTGGTCTCCTTGCGCGAAAAAAATGCGGCGGCAAGGCCATAGAGCGAGGCGGCGGCGAGGATCACCGACAAATAGAACGGAAAATAGCCCGCCTGCGGTCCCGTTGAGTCCCAGCCGATGCCGGTGCGAAAATTGTCGTAGCCGAGCGTCACCGCAAGCGCGAGCAGCAGCAGCAAGACGATGACCTCGACGGTGCGATTGCTGGTGACCGCCGGCGAGTCCGCCTCCGGCGCGGTGGGATCGTCGACGGCAATTTCAATCTCGGTGTCGGACATCGTTTTCTCTGGGCAGTTCGCGCAGGCAGTCCTTTGGTCATCCCCGCGAAAGCGCATCCAGTATTGCAGAGAGTTCGAGAGAATAACGACGGCCTCGGCGTACTGGATCATCCGCTTTCGCGGATGATCCAGCGCACTCCTACTTCGCCACGAAGCCGGCCTTCGTCATCAGCTCGGTGTTCAGCGCATCATCCTCTTCCAGAAATTTCAGCATGTCGCTGCCGGTCAGGAAGATCGGCTTCAGCGCCTGTTTTTCCATGTAGTCCTTGTATTCCGCCGTCTGCGTCACCTTCTGAAACAGGTCGACATAGAACGCCTGCTGCTCAGGCGTCACCTTGCCCGGCAGGAACATGGCACGCAGCATCAGATACTGCACGTCGAGGCCTTCCTCCTTGCAGGTCGGGATGTCGTGCCAGGACTGCGTCTCGGTCACCTTGGACGTATAGGAGATGCGCTCCCTGTCGAACACGCAGAGCGGGTTCACCTGCCCCGCCCGCCAGACCTCGAGATTTTCGCTGGGGTTGTTGACGTTGGACTCGGTGTGATTGCCGACCAGCTGCGTCGCCGCCTCGCCGCCGGACTTGTAGGGCAGATAGAGGAATCTTGCGCCGGTCTTCTGCTCGATGAACACGGTGAGCACGTTGTCTTCGCGTTTCGAGCCAGTGCCGCCCATTTTGAACGGCGAGGATGCGGTTTTGGCCGCCTCGATGAACTCCTTCACCGTCTTGGGGCCGGAGGCATTGTCCCACAGCACGAACTGGTCCAGCGCGATCACCGAGACCGGCGTCAGGTCGCGCCAGTTGAACGGAATCTTGGCCGACAGCGGCAGCATGTAGATCAGCGAATAGGCGATCAGGATCTTGTTCGGATCGCCCTCGCTGGACTTCATGTACATCAGCGCTTCCGCACCGGAGGCGCCGCCTTTCAGCGATACCACCATCGGCTGCTTCATCAGACTGTTCTTCTGGATCGCGGCCTGCATCATCCGCGCCATCTGGTCGGAGGCGCCGCCGGCCCCCGCTGCGACCACGATCTCGACCGGTTTTGTCGGTTCCCACCCGGCCAGCGCCGGCGTGCTCAAAAGCACGGCCGCGAGTGCAGCCGCAGCGTTGATCTTGCCCATATCTGTCGTCCCACGAGTCGCCGGCGTCCGCCGGAGACGGTCTTGGTTTACCGTAGAATGCTCAGGTTGTGGCGACGAGCGCAAGCCGGCGGCCCGGGAGGCCGGCTATGACTTTGGCATGGGAGCAGAGGCGAAACGTCGCGCTGAACGCCGGGCCTATTTGCCCTTGAAGTTCGGCGACCGCTTGCTCAGGAAGGCGTCCATGCCCTCGCGGAAATCCCCGCTCATATAGGCGCGCAGGATCAGGTCCTCGCCCTCCTCGCGCGACAGCGTCCGGCGGATGCGGCGCACCGCCTCTTTCGTCACCTCGAGCGTGATCGGTGCGTGGCCGGCGACGAGCTGCGCGGTCTCGGTGGCGCGGCGCTGCAGCGTCTCCACATCCGGCACGACTTCATTCAAAAGCCCGAGCGCCAGCGCCTCCGGCGCCTCGACGAGCCGCGCCTTGAAGATCAGGTCCTTGGTCCGCGCCGGGCCGACCAGCGAGACCAGGCGCGAGATGTTGGACATCGACAGGCAGTTGCCGAGGGTGCGCGCGATCGGAAAGCCGATGCGCGTCGCTTCGGTGCCGACGCGGATGTCGCAGCAGGCGGCGATGCCGGCGCCGCCGCCCGTGCAGGCGCCGGCGATCGCGGCGATGACAGGCACCCGGCACTGCTCCAGCGTGCCGAGCACGCGGTCGATCCGTGCCTCATAGTCCAGCGCATCCTGCGCGGTCTTGAATGCACGAAACTGGGAGATGTCGGTGCCCGAGGCAAACGCCTTGTCGCCGGCGCCGGTCAGGATCAGCGCCTTGATCGAGCGGTCGGCGTTGATCTCCTCGCAGATCGCGGCCATGCGTTCGTACATCGCAAACGTCAGTGCATTGCGCGCCTGCGGCCGGTTGAAGGTGATCCGCGCGACTCCATCCTCGACGGAATAGAGCAGATCATCGCCTGGGTTTGCCTGGACATTCATGACAGCACTTTCTTGTTTTGGGCGTGGCGTTACGCCACGGCGGCTTTCGGCATCGCGACAACATCCCGACCCTTCAGCACATCCATCGCGGCGAGCACGCCGCCGGCGCGATGCGGCACCTTTGCGAGATCGAGCCCCATCTCGACGCCGGCCAGGGTGCCCATCAGCATCAGATCGTTGAAATGACCGATATGGCCGATGCGAAACACCCGGCCCTTGATCTTGTTCAGGCCCGTGCCGAGCGACATGTCAAAAGTCTCCAGCACGATCTTGCGCAGATGGTCGGCATCGTGCCCCTCGGGCACCACGACGCCGGTCAGCGCCGGCGAATGCGCATGCGGATCCTGGCACTGGGTCTCCAGGCCCCAGACCTTCATCGCGGCCCGCGTCGCCGCCGAGTGGCGCTTGTGGCGGGTGAAGACGTTTTCGAGCCCCTCCTCTTCCAGCATCTTGATCGCTTCGCGCAGGCCATAGAGCAGGTTGCAGGCCGGCGTATAGGGGAAGGTGCCGAGCTTGTTGAAGGCGATGACGTCCTGCCATTCCCAATACGAGCGCAGGCCCGGATTCTTCCTCGCGACCTCGAGCGCCTTTTCCGACACCGCATTGAAGCCGAGCCCCGGCGGCAGCATCAATCCCTTCTGCGAGCCCGCGACCGAGACATCGATGCCCCAGGCATCGTGCTCGTACTCCAGCGAGCCGAGGCCGGAGATGGTGTCGACCATCAAAAGCGCTGGATGTTTTGCGCCATCCATGATCTTGCGGACTTCGAGCGGGAACGTGACGCAGCCGGTCGAGGTCTCGTTGTGCACGACCATGACCGCCTTGATGGCGTGGGCCTTGTCGGCGGCAAGCCGCGCCTCGATGGCGGCGAGATCGGCGCCGCGGCGCCAGTCGCCCGGGATGAAGTCGACGTCGAGCTTGAATTTTTCCGCAATGCCGCGCCACAGCACGGCGAACTGCCCGGTCTCGGCCATGATCACCTTGTCGCCGGGCGCGAGCGTGTTGACGATCGCGGCCTCCCAGGCGCCAGTGCCCGAGGACGGATAGATGATCACCGGCTGGGTGGTCCGAAACATCCGCTGCATGCCCTCCAGCACGGCAAAACCGAGCTCGGCGAACTCCGGACCGCGATGATCAAGACCCGGCATGTCCATGGCGCGCAACACCCGGTCGGGGATGTTGGTCGGTCCTGGAATCTGCAGAAAATGCCGTCCCGTATGCAGCGTCATGGCGTCCTTCCCGGTCTTTTAGGCTTCGCGGCTGTCGGTCCGCGGGCGGTCCAGATATCACGATCCGTCGGGCTTGTCCCCCGCCGGATGGTTCGCGTCAACGCCTAAGACTAGGGTTTTCCTGCCAAATCCTCTCGGAGGCTACTCGGCCGCGACCACTTTTCCGGCGGGCAGAACCGCTGGTTCCCTGTCCTCGAATGGCCTCTCCGGCCGCATCAGGAAAGCCGAGACAAGGCCGACCGCCAAAAGCCCCATGGACATCAGGAACGGCAGGTACCAGTTGCCGGTCATGTCGATGACAAAGCCGGCGACCAGCGGCGAGACGATCGCCGCCAGCGCCGAGCCGGTGTTCATGAGTCCGGCGGCCGTGCCGGAATATTTTGCGGCAATGTCCATCGGCACCGACCACATCGGGCCGATAACCAGTTCGGCGAAGAAGAAGCCGGCTGACAGACACGCCGCGACGAACGTGATGTCGCGTGTGAACAGGATCGGGAACAGCGAGGCGAGCGCGCCGGCAAAGCCGAGCACCGTGACCGACAACCGCGCGAGGCGGACATTGCCGGTGCGCTTGAGGATGGCGTCGGACAGGATGCCGCCAAGACTGTCGCCGATCACGCCGGCAAAGAACACGCCAGAGGCGAACAGCGCCGAGTTCTTGATGTCGAGGCTGTAACTGTTCTTGAAGAACAGCGGCAGCCAGTTCAGGTAGAGCCACAGCGTCCAGCCATAGCAGAAATAGGTCAGCGTCACCGGCCACATCCGGCGGAGCAGCGGCCCCCACGGCACTTGCGGCCGGCCGCCGGCGGGGCGCGGCGGCAGCGCCGCAAGCTCTTCCGCTGTTATCGCCGAATGGTCCTTCGGTTCGTTGCGGAAATACCAGACCCAGATGATGCCCCAGATCAGGCTGACGAGGCCGAGCGCGACGAAGGCGCCGCGCCAGGTCAGCCACAGCATCAGCGCGGCCACCATCGGCGGGGTTACCGCATTGCCGAGCCGTGCGAAGGCGTGGGTGAGCCCCTGCGCAAAGCCGCGGCTCGTCGCCGGCGTCCAGTACTGCATCGCGCGCGTCGCGGTCGGAAACGTCGCGCCCTCGCCGAAGCCGAGCGCGAAGCGCGCGATGAACAGCGTGGCGAGATCTGCGACGAAGCCGGTCGCGATCGTCGCCGCGGCCCAGATCATGCCGCACCAGAACAGCGTCTTGCGCGGCCCGAAATGATCGCCGACCCAGCCGCCGATCACCTGGAACAGGAGATATGGGTAAGCAAAGGCCGAGAATACCAGGCCGAGCTGGGTGTTGGTGAGGTGAAGCTCCTTCTGGATCTCACTTGCCGCCGTGCCGACGTTCACCCGGTCGATATAGGTGATGAAATACATCACGCACAGCATCGCCAGCACCACATGCGTGGCCTTGAACCGCAATCTCATCTTCACTCCCGGCCCCAATTGTATGTTCTCGAGGCACGCAGCCTCATCCAATGTTCTTCGCTGCGTGCAGGGCGCCCACGAGGGGCGCCCCACGCCATGCCGACCTCGTAGGGACGACCCTCGTGGCCGCCCCCCCGGCTGGCGCATCACCTCGGCATCACCAGCCAAGCGGAGAGAGGTGAACCGAAACTCGCGCCGACAACATTTCATTCAACAGCGACGCTCCTAATGCCCCACCACTTTCAGCAGCGGCGAATTGCCCTGATGGCGCTGCTCGAGGGCTTTCATCGCGACGTCGACGCCGCCGGCGCGGTGCGGCACGCCGGCGACCGACAGCCCCATCTCGACGCCGGTCAGCGCCGCCAGCAGCGTCAGTTCGTTGCATTCGCCGAGATGGCCGATGCGGAACACTTTTCCGGCGACCTTCGACAGGCCCGAGCCCAGCGACATGTTGTAGTTCTCGAGCACGATTTTTCGGAATTCATCGGCGTCATAGCCCGGTGGCATCAAGACCGCCGTCAGGACCGGCGAAAAATCTTTCGGTTCCTGGCACAGCACTTCCAGGCCCCAATGGTTCACCGCGGCGCGGGTTGCCGCGGCGAGCCGCTGATGTCGCGCGAACACGTTCGGCAGGCCCTCTTCCAGCAGCATCGCGATCGCCTCGCGCAGGCCATACAGCAGATTTGTGGCCGGCGTGTAGGGGAAGAAGCCCTTTGCGTTCGGCTTCAGCATCTCCTCCCAGTCCCAATAGGAGCGCGGCATCTTGTTGGTCTTCGACGCCGCACGCGCCTTCTCGGAGATCGCGTTGAAGCCGAGCCCCGGCGGCAGCATGAAACCCTTCTGCGAGCAGGAGATGCTGACGTCGACCTTCCACTCGTCGTGGCGATAGTCGGCCGAGCCAAGCGAGGAGATGGTGTCGACCATCAGCAGCGCCGGATGTTTGGCGCGGTCCATGGCGGTGCGGATCTCGCCGATGCGGCTGGTCGCCCCGGTCGAGGTCTCGTTGTGGACGACCATCACGGCCTTGACCGCATGCGACGTATCCTGGGCGAGCCGTTGCTCGATCGCTGCGGGATCCGCCCCACGCCGCCAGTCGCCGGGAATGAACTCGACATCGACGCCCCAGCGCTTGGCCATGTTGTGCCAGAGTGTCGCAAAGTGCCCGGTCTCGACCATCAGGACCAGATCACCTGGCGACAGCGTGTTGACGATCGCGGCCTCCCAGGCGCCGGTGCCGGACGACGGGAAGATGATGACGGGGCCTGAGGTCTGGAAAATCTTCTGGCTGCCCTCCAGCACCGTGCGCCCGAGTTCGCCGAACTCGGCGCTGCGGTGGTCGATCACCGGCATGTCCATGGCGCGGAGCACGCGGTCGGGCACCGGGCTCGGCCCCGGAATTTGCAGAAAATGCCGTCCGTGCTGCATGCTGGCCTCCGACTCGCCGACGTTGTCCTATCGGGCTACCAATTTTTGCATTCATTTTTGTGGTAATCAATCCATTTCTTAAATACAAATTGGTTGATCGACGGCCTCAAGCCTCCCAACTAACCTTCTCGGCATGAAATCGACGATTCTCGAAACTGGAGAGCCGATCGGCGGCGGCGGTGACGGCGGTCGCGCGGCCGAGGCGTCGCTGCACGGCGAAATCCTCATCCGGCTGCGCGATCATGTCGTCGAGGGCAACATTCCCGATGGCGGCCGCGTTCCAGAACGGCAGCTCTGCGAGTTGTTCGGCATTTCTCGCACGCCGCTGCGCGAGGCGCTCAAGGTGCTCGCCGCCGAAGGGCTGATCGAGTTGTTGCCGAACCGCGGCGCGCGCGTGCGCGCGCTGTCCGAGCGCGACATCGAAGAACTGTTCGACGTGATGGGCGGGCTGGAGAGCCTGGCCGGGCGGCTCGCCTGCGAGAACGTCAGCGATGCCGAGATCGCCGAGATCGAGCGGCTGCATTACGAGATGTACGGCTTCTACCTGCGCAGCGACATGCACAACTACTTCCTGATCAACCAGCGCATCCATGAGCGGATCGTCGCGGCCTCGCGCAACGAGACCCTGCGCGCCACCTACGCCACCTTCGCTGGACGGATCCGCCGGGTGCGTTATTCCGCCAATTTCGCGCGCAAGCGGGCGCGCTGGGCGGAGGCGATGCGCGAGCATGAAATGATCCTGGATGCGCTGCGGCGGCGGGCGGCGAGCGAACTCGCCGACATCCTGTTCCACCATCTGCGCAACAAGCGCACAGCGGCCGTGGAACAGATGGGCGCGCCGGCTGAGATCATGACGCCGCCAAGCCAGTTATGAACTCATTATTCGCGTCATTTGGAAAACGATTGCATCCCAAAACGCGATGAGATTAGGTTGCGCTCCAGTAGCTGGACACGGGTCGCTTCTCGCAGAGGGAGAGGCGGAGCAAACGCAATTGGACCGTCTGGATTTGAAATGACGAGCACGTCGACCCTCGAACGCCGCCTGCGGGCCAACATCACGGGAGAGGTGCTGTTCGACAGTTTTAGCCGCGGCCTCTACGCCACCGACGCCTCCTTTTATCAGGTGATGCCGGCCGGCATCGTGGTGCCGCGCACCGCCAGTGAGGCGCTGCACGCCCTCGAGCTCGCGCGCGAGGAGGGGCGCATCGTCACCCCGCGCGGCGGCAGCACCTCGCAATGCGGCCAGACCGTCAATGACGGCCTCGTCATCGATCTCTCCAAGCATGTGAACCGGCTGATCTCGCTCGACGTCGAAAACCGCTGCTGCGTGGTCGAGCCGGGCATCGTGCTCGACGATCTCAATCGCCAGCTCAGGAAACACAGCCTGTGGTTTCCCGTTGACGTTTCCACCGCCTCGCGCGCCACCATCGGCGGCATGGCGGGCAACAATTCCTGCGGCGGGCGCAGCCTGCGCTACGGCACGATGCGCGACAACACGCTGTCGATGGAGGCCGCACTCGCCGACGGCAGGGAGCTGCATTTCGGCGAAGTATCGCGCGAGCTTGCGGGCGTGCCCGAGGCCAGCGCC
>NZ_JAFATE010000047.1 GCF_019244115.1 Bradyrhizobium sp. | reverse complement strand
CGTCTCGATCGACGTCGATCGCCACCTCTTTGCCCAGGACATTGCCGCGTCCAAGGCGCACGCAGCGATGCTCGCGGCCAACGGCATCATCACGGCCTCAGATGCAAAAAATATCGGCAAGGGTCTAGACACGATTTTGTCAGAGATTGGCAAGGGCGCGTTCGATTTCAAGCGCGCGCTCGAGGACATTCACATGAATGTCGAGGCCCGGCTCGCCGAGCTGATCGGGCCCGCCGCCGGACGGCTGCACACCGCGCGCTCGCGCAACGACCAGATCGCGACCGACTTCCGCCTGTTCGTCCGCGACACCATTGACGCGATCGACGAGGGTCTCGCGGCCTTGCAGCGCGCTCTGGTCGAGCGCGCCATCGAGCACGCCGCGACCGTGATGCCGGGCTTCACCCATCTGCAGACTGCGCAGCCTGTCACCTTCGGCCATCATCTGCTCGCTTATGTCGAGATGGCCGCGCGCGACCGCGGCCGTTTTGCCGATGCGCGTGCGCGCCTCAACGAATCGCCGCTCGGTGCGGCGGCGCTCGCCGGCACCTCGTTTCCGATCGACCGCCACGCCACCGCCAAGGCGCTCGGCTTCGACCGGCCGATGGCCAATTCGCTGGACGCCGTCTCCGACCGCGACTTTGTGCTGGAAACGCTGTCGGCGGCCGCAATCACCGCGGTGCATCTGTCGCGGCTTGCCGAGGAGATCGTGATCTGGACCTCGCCGCTGGTCGGCCTGGTGCGGCTCTCCGACAAGTTCACCACCGGCTCGTCGATCATGCCCCAAAAGCGCAATCCGGATGCGGCGGAGCTGGTCCGCGCCAAAACCGGCCGGGTGATCGGCGCGCTGACCGGCCTGTTGATCGTGATGAAGGGCCTGCCGCTCGCCTACCAGAAGGACATGCAGGAGGACAAGCAGGGCGCGATGGAGGCCTTCGAGGCCGCGGGCCTGGCGATCCGCGCCATGACCGGCATGGTCGCCGACCTCGTGCCCGACGAGGCGCGCATGAAGGCGGCCGCCGGCGAGGGCTATGCCACCGCGACCGATCTTGCCGACTGGCTGGTTCGGACCCTGAAAATGCCGTTCCGCGACGCTCACCACGTCACAGGCCGGATCGTGTCGCTGGCGGCCAAGCAGGGCGTCGCGCTGCACGAGCTGCCGCTCGAAGCGATGCAGGAGATCGAGCCGAACATCACGGCCGACGTCTTGAAGGTGCTCACGGTCGAGGCGTCCGTGAAGAGCCGGACCAGCTTTGGCGGCACGGCCCCGAAAAACGTCCTCGCGCAGGCGAAAGGCTGGCTGAAGCGGCTGGAAAAACAACGAAAATAGGGCTGGGTTTCACTTCGCGCGGGCAATTTCAGGGTGGTGGCGGCAGTGCAATCTCTGTATTGTGCCAGCCAAATGGGGACCCTCGTCGTGAATCGTAACCGTCGCCCGGCCGCGCCTGGCTGGGCCATTCTGGTCTTGTGTGCGGCCTCGCTCGCGCTTGCGGCTTGCGGACGCAAGGGGCCTTTGGATCTGCCGCCGAACGCCTCGTCGCCAGCCATCGCCAGCGCCAACAGCGCCCCCGCGCCGACCGACACGGAGAGCGAGGCGATGAGCAAACCGAGCGTGTACAATCCGAGCTATGGAATGGACGCGCCGCCGACCGCTGGAAGAGGGCCCAAACGGCCGTTCATTCTCGACCCGCTGCTCGACAGCGGCGGCCCGTCGCGTAATTGAATAGCAGCGAACTGAATCGAAACCGAAAGTCCTGGGGCGCCGGCCTCCGGGATATTTGAGCCCACCATGAATCATTTCGATTATCGTAACGGCGTGCTCCACGCCGAGGCTGTCAGCCTGTCCGATCTCGCCAAGTCTGTCGGCACGCCCTTCTACTGCTACTCGACCGCCACGCTGGAGCGGCACTACCGCGTGTTCACCGAGGCCTTCGCGGGCGAGAAGGTGATGGTTTGCTACGCCCTGAAGGCGAACTCCAACCAGTCCGTGCTGCGGACCCTGGCAAAACTCGGGGCCGGTGCGGACGTCGTCTCCGGCGGCGAACTGAAACGGGCGCTCGCCGCCGGCATTCCGGCGAACAAGATCCTGTTCTCGGGCGTCGGCAAGACCGAGGCCGAGCTGCGCGCCGCGCTCGCCGCCGACATCCATTGCATCAACATCGAGTCCGAGCCCGAGCTGGAGCTGCTGTCGCGCCTCGCCGTCGAGACCGGACGCACCGCGCGGATTTCGGTGCGCGTCAACCCGGATGTCGATGCCGGCACGCACGCAAAGATTTCCACCGGCAAGTCGGAAAACAAGTTCGGCATTCCGCTCGCGCAGGCGCGCGCGGTCTATGCCCGGGCGGCCAAACTGCCGGGCATCGCGGTCACCGGCACCGACGTGCATATCGGCAGCCAGATCACCGATCTTTCCAAGATGGAGACCGCGTTCCGGATTCTCACCGAGTTCGTGCATGAATTGCGCAGCGACGGGCATGCGATCTCGCACGTCGATTTCGGCGGCGGGCTCGGCATTCCCTATTATCACGATCGCGAGGCGCCGCCCGCGCCCGACGCCTATGCCGCGATGGTGAAGCGCATCACTCATAATCTCGGCTGCACGCTGATGTTCGAGCCGGGGCGGATGATCGTCGGCAATGCCGGCATTCTGGTCGCCCGCGTGATCTATGTGAAGCAGGGCGATGCGAAGAATTTCATCATCATCGATGCCGCCATGAACGACCTGATCCGCCCGACGCTCTATGAGGCCCATCACGACATCCTCCCCGTTGTTCAGCCCGCGCCGGGCACGCGCACGATCGTCGCCGATGTGGTCGGCCCGGTATGCGAGACCGGCGACTATCTCGCGCTCGACCGCAAGCTGCCCGAGCCGAAGGCCGGCGATCTCCTGGCCATCATGACGGCCGGCGCCTATGGCGCGGTGCAGGCATCGACCTACAACACGCGGCCGCTGGTGCCGGAGGTGCTGGTCAAGGACGATCAATATGCCGTGGTCCGCCCGCGCATCGAGGTCGAGGAACTGATCGCGCTGGACAAGCCCGCACCGTGGCTGTGAGGCCCTCACGACGGTCGTTATTGGACGGTCGTTATTGCGAGCCGCAATCTCCGATGTGTCATCGCCCGGCTCGACCGGGCGATCCAGTACGCCGCGGCTTATCCGCTCAAGCACTGCCGTCTCTGGGATACTGGATGCCCCGCTTAAAGCGGGGCAAGACAGCGGAGAGCGTGACGAGCAATTTCCAGACGAACCTCAGCGTTCTCGCGGCGCGATCGCGCCCGAGTTGCTGACTTCAAGCTCACCCTCGAAAACGAGGGCGCAGG
>NZ_JAFATE010000005.1 GCF_019244115.1 Bradyrhizobium sp. | reverse complement strand
TGCGACAGGCAATTATCCCACAGCCAACCATCCGCTGCTTGCGTCACTGCAAACGGACACTCCGCAGGCATCTCTACGAGCCTCCACGAAAACGTCGATATCAATCGATGCCCGTGCTATCTTAACGCCTATGGGGAAGGCCGGGTGGCTGGCCGCACCCATGGCCCGCCAGCAAAGAAAAAGCTGGCGGCAGTTACCACAGGTTCAGCCAATCAACCGGCCTTCCCTGCGCAACGGTTTTAACGGTGTCCTTCGTGCTCTCCTCGGGGACCGGGCTTTCTTGCCCCCGTCGCGCGCTGCGTTCGTAACGCCTGCGCGCTTGGCCTCAGCGTCGGGAGGCCGGGACCACACGACTTCGCCGTCCGTACCGATATCGCTCGTCGCGCGACACCGCTACGTCCATCGCATCCCGCGCTCCACGTTCGTGACGACGCGTCCGCCCCTCTTCATGAGCACGGGACGCCGATACACAACCACATATTTCCGAAAAACGGAAGCAAAATATTTTTTCGCAGGGGGCTTGACGGTAGAATCAACGCTGCATCGCTTTCGAACATTTGATTTTTAACACCCGGATTTTGCTGTGTCCGGAACCAACGCGAGGGGTTGCGGCACCGAAAATCGCGCAACTGGGGCCGCTTGGACGAATCACTGCTCCAGTTCGAGGGCAAGCCCGCCACGCTTGCGGGAGGCAACGGCATGTCATTAATGTATGGGTTCGCGCCCGGCGCCTCCATTCGCCCGCGAGTGGCGGCTCCGCTTTTCGGACCCATAGTCCAAGCAGTCTGGTGCGTTGGACGGGCTCGACCATGACGGAGGTGAAGCTGTGCTCAAACCGGAAAGCTTCCCGATCGACAAGATCTACGTTCCCGTGAAGCGGAGGAAAACGCTTAAGCCCGAGGTGGTTCAGGAAATCGCGGAGAGCATGCTGGAAATCGGGCAACAGACTCCAATTCTCGTTCGGCCCGATGAAGACCGCCTCGTGCTGGTCGAGGGGCTGCATCGATTGGAAGCCTGCAAAGCGCTTGGCGAAGGCGCCATCATCGCGCTGTTGGTCTCGGCCGAGGAGGCGCATCAGAAGACGCATTCAGACCCGGGTCTGGAGGCGGAACGCGAGAAGATGGAGCGCCTCAGAAAACTTCGTCTGGAAAAGGAGGCCGCGGACAAACTCGCCGTTGCTGCAAAAGCTGCCTCGCCGACGGAGGCCGCGTTGCGTCAGCGAGAACAGACAATCCGGAACAACCCCAAAGCAAAGTCGAGCCAATCGGGTCGCGCGCGCTCCGGATCAGCACCAACGACATTATCGGACTGGATCAAGCAACAGGAGCGCAATGGTGGTCGTTATTGAACGTTGAGCGGGCGCGGTCTTCATTCAGAAGCTGGTGCTTGGCCCGATCAAGCCAATCGGCTGCATCGGGCCATAACCATAAGTTTGCTCGATGACCGAATTCAGATTTTCCAACCATCCCAGATGTTGGTCAAAAGCTCCCACCGCCGTGTCTCGATTCCCTTGAACCAGACGCGAAAATAGATCGCGATCCGGTCATTGGCCGATAGATTGACCGCGGCAGCGTGGGCCAGTTGGTAGTGACACAGAATGACATCGCCGGGATTGGCAAAAAGCTGCCTCGATTGCCCGAGGTCAATCTGTGGCATTCCCTCGTGCATTGCCCTTGGACCGCGATTTCGGAAATAAGCTTCAAGCCGGTGGTGTGAGCCCGGCCAGACCGTGAAGTTGCCGGCAAACTCGCCGTCCACCCTCGTCAAGAACACTCCGAGAAGAGCTGTAAAGTTGCTGATCGGGCTTTCGGCAGGGCGGCCGTTTGCCCCGGTGCCGGTGCCATCGATATGCGGCACGGGCGGGTAGGGCTTGTCCGTGTTATGGGCCTGCCTTATTGCGATCTGTCCGGGAGAAAACTCGATCTCGTTCCAATCGAGGACACGATCGAGGATGGGCCTTGCCGTCGAATGAGTCAGGAGTTCACTGATTGGCGGCTTGTCGCGAAGATCGGGGCAGAAGGAAATGTTGTCGTACTCCCGCTGCCGCGCGGGATCACAGTTGTGAGCGCAGTCCGCCTTGATCGCCTCGATCGCCGGCCTGACGAGATTACTGGACACGGCGCCCGGGAATAGCGCCCAGCCGTCTTGGCGTAACGACTCGAACTGCGCGTCAGTGATCATCGACAAACCTCCAGCGAATCGTCTCTTGCTGCCAAAACGCCGACGAGCGTCTCTTCTCGACGTTTTGGGCCGCCGCTGAACGCTATGCGTATGGAACCGTGCTCGCCTTCGGCCAATCGGCGGCATCTCGACCTGCATTTCGCCCTGAGACGGCAGCGGTCAATCTAGCGGTTTTCCGCAGATGGGCAATCAAGGCCCCAAAGTGAGACGGCGGTGACCTCATTCCATCGCGCTTGAAGTCCGCGAGCCCGTCCGACGGGCTGGAGCCATGTATTGGCGCGCGTCGATGAGCAGCGAAACGCATGGCACTCGACTGCTGCGCGTTTCAGGCCACTTTTCCGCCGTACTGGATTCGCACGATTCCCCCATTCGCTCTCGTCTTTTGCACGTCCGTGTGCCGACTTTCAGACAGAGCCATTTGCGGAGCAATCGCAAAGCCTCGACGGGCAGCGGAACCATGACGACGCTCTATAATCTGCTCGAAGCGCTTCCCGGTGACGACGCCGGCAATCTCAGGAAAGCCTTTCGCGAGGCAGTCAAGGGCGTTCATCCCGACATCCGTCCGAACGATCCCGAAGCGGCGCTGAATTTCCGGCTCATCGTCCGCGCCATGGAAATCCTGGGCGACACCGATCAGCGCGCTGCCTATGATCATCTGCTGGAGCAGGCGCGCCGCGAGCTCGAGCAGGAACGGAGAGCCGCGAGGATCCGCAACTTCGCCTATACGATGATCGGACTTGCGGGCATTTCGATTGTCGCAGTTTGCATGCATGTTCTGTTCGCGCCGATGGCCGCGGTGCCGTCTCGGGCCGGACAGGCTGATGAGCCTTCCCGCGGGCCGGCCGAGATTGCATTCAACAGCCGTTCCGCCCGGCCGGACTTTAACGAGGACAGCGCAAGCCGCGGCCCGGAAATCACCGGAGCGGCAGAGACGCGGGATGACTTCCTCAAGCGATGGGGCGCCTACGACATCGACGGGCCGGCCGATCGAAAGGCCGAGGCCGACAAGCCGGCGGAGGAACAGCATCAGGTCGCGTCCCGGCCGGATGCGAACGAGGAGAACGCGGCGGCCGACCGCAACGCCGAGATCGCAACGCAGGCCAAACCTCCGGATGATCTCCCGCCTCCGTTGGGCGCCAACGACAACAACGCGCCCGCCGACCGCAACGCGAAGACTGCGACGGTGGCGAAACAGCCGGAGACGCCGGACGTCCCCATGCCAGACCCAATCCCGCCGGCACGGCACGAAGATGCGGACGGCACAAAGATTGCCGTCGAACCCCATGACAAGACCGATTCGAGCGCAGTGATGCACGCGCAGGGAGTCAATGCCTATCGCAACGGCGACCTGAAACTTGCGCTTGCGGACTTCGATCGGGCGATCGCACTCAACCCGAAATTCATGATCGCCTACATCAATCGTGGCATCGTGCTTTATCGAATGGGGAAGCTCGATCGTGCCCTGGCCGATGTGGCCCGGGCAAGGCGGATGAACCGGGTGAGAGTTGGGTCACTTGCCGCCTTGCCAAATTCGTTGGCGCATCGCTCTGTCTCGAAGTCGCGCCCAGCGGTCTTTCGATCGTCGGAAAGATAGTGGCCGTGGCCGGCTTCTATCTGCCCCGTGAAACTCAGCCCGGATGAGCGGCGCGACATTCGGGTACACAAGCCGACGACAGACCTGGATATCGCTGTGCTCATCCGAACGACGTTGGCTTCGGCGCGCGGAACCGCGCCTGTCACTTGCCCCGCGCCTGCCGCCACCGCAAAAATTCCTGGTAGAGTGCCGTGCTCCGATCCGGCAGGGTGGTGCCACTACCCGCAGACACGCCGGTGGACGCAGCGGCCTGGCGCGAGCCGGCGGCTTGCTCGGCGCCGGCCGACAGGCCGCCATTGGTGTCGCCGCCCACGTGCTGGTCGAGCCAGGCCTGCGCTGCGTCAAACCGTTTCCAGCCCGGCAAGGTCGCCGTCAGATTGACCTCGCGCCATTTGACGTGGCGTGGCGGCTTCTGGAACTCGGCGATTTTTGGAAAGAACGCCTCCACGAAGCGTTGCACGCGCTCGTAGCGATCGACATTGGTCTTCGGCCAGTTATACGCGATCAGCACCGCGCTGACTGCTACGGTGTTGATGGTCTCGCCGCGTGCAATGAGTTCCGGATAGTCCTCATGGGTGAGGGCCGCCGGCAGGTAGTCGTCCTGGAGCTGCTTGGGATAGGGGATCGGCACGAGATGCAGCCCGTCCTGGCCGCCGAGTTTCGACATCGAACGGACCGGCTTGCCCGCGATCAGCGCCGTGGCGGCGATCTCGCCGCTCTTGACCTTTTCGATGGCTTCGACCTGCGACAGGCTGACTTCCTGGACATCGATGCCGAGTGCATTGAAGAGGTCGCGCATCGAGTAGCTCGTGCCGCTGCCCCTTGCGTCGAGGTTGACCTTGAGGCCTTTGAGCTGCGCAAGCGAGGTGATGTCGGGCCTTGCGACGAGATGGACCTCCTCATTGAACAGTTTTGCGATGTAGACGATCTTGTCGTCGAATTGGCCGAGCCGCTCGTTGGAGCGGCGGAAATTGTTCAGGATGTTGGTTTGCGTCAGCCCGATATCGACGCCGCGCACATAGCGCACGTCGCGGATGTTGCGCGGGCCGCCAATGCCAGCGATCGGCAGGATGCGCAGATTGTCGCCGTCGTTGAGGACGTCGGCGAGATCATACGCCATCTGCAGATAGGTGTCGTCCGAGTTGGGACTGCCGGAGATCAGGCCGATGGTGTTCTTGTTGGGCTGCTCGCCCTTGTAGATGCCGACGCCGACCAAATAATCGCCCATGCGCTCGACCCAGGCCGATTTGTCGTCGATCGAGCCGGTTTGCGGATTTTTCCAGCGGAAATCGCTCCAGCCGTGATAGGGCGGCGTGGTGGCGATCCTCATGAAGTCCTGGGTCGTGAACTTGCCGTCCTGATCCCGCATGTCGTGCAGGTTCTTGCCGCGGATGCCCGGAAACGCGCCGTTTGCGACATGCAACGTCCCTTCGATGGTGTGAACCCAGGGATAAAGGTCGCGATCGTTGAACTGACCGGCATTGATGGCGC
>NZ_JAFATE010000001.1 GCF_019244115.1 Bradyrhizobium sp. | reverse complement strand
TTGATCGCGTAATAGGCGATCTCGCTTCGGGTGTAGAACGACACCGAGGTGTAGGCCTGGCTGACCGGGACGGTGAGTTTCAGTGGCCCGGCCGAGAGGTCGTAGCGGCAGATCGCCATCGCAAAGGCCGGGTCCATGAACGGCATCGGCGATCTGGAGGGATCGGCTGATGGCAGCGCGGTGACCGCATTGAGCTCCGTCATCGGCGTCAGCCGCGAATAGGCATCATGGCTTGCGATCCGCGGCAGCGCCAGCACGCTGACCAGATGCACGATGCCGCCGAGGATGACGCCGGCGACGATGGTGAGCGCGAGGCGGATCATGTCGGGCACCCAACCGTCGTAATCGCCGGCATCGGCGCCTCGCGCTGCGAGCGCGTCGCGACCCCAACCGGCGTGTCATAGAGGCGGAGCATCAGCTGGTAGCGCTCGATGCCGCCGGTCGGCAGCCAGTTGCCGGAGCGCGAGCGCGACGCCACGTGGATCTCGAACGAACCGTCGGCGGCGCGCACGATTTCCTGGCTGGTGAAGCCGTAGCGCTGCAGCGCGTTGGCGACGAGGTGGCCCTTGCCGTCATACAGCGTCAAGGTCCAAAACCGCGCCGGCGGCGTCACGCCCGACAGCACGACGTCGCAGCGGCCGTCCAGCGGCCTCTTCTTGTCGTCGCTGGCTGTGGTGAAGGCGACGCCATCGCCGGTGCCGATCGGCAGCTCGCCATTGCGCACGATGGTGGCGCGCGAATAGGGATCGATGTCGGCGGTCCCGGTCTTTGGGCGCGCGGTCCACGACCCGATCGTCAGCGTACCGAGATCGGTGCCCTTGGTCGCAGTCATCCAGGTGGTGCCGATGCCGACGAAGGTGGCGAGGGACAGCGCCAGCACGGTGACGAAAAGCAGTCGCATCAGGTCTTTGATCAGTTCTTGCGCGGCGCCGATGCCGCGCTGTCAGGCGTTGCCGCAGCAAAACTGTCGGAGAAGGGGACCGCGCTCGACGAGGTCGACTTGGCCCCCTTCGGCGGCTCGTCCATGGTGGTCTTGATCGGCGTCTTGGCCGCGTCGTCCAGCAGCTTTTCCACGCGGACCAGAATGTCGGCGCCGCGCCGGGTCAGCACCGGCGGCGGTCCCGGCTTGATTTCCAGCGCCTTCTCCTTGCCCGCGGCAGCCATCGCGGCCTGGGCGGTTTGCGGCAGCTTCTCGCCCATGCCGACGCCGGCCAGCTCGCGGATTTCGACGCCTTGATGGGCGGCCGTCATGATGTCGTGCCAGGTCTGCGCCGGCAGCGAGCCGCCGGTCATGCGGTTGGTCGGCGAGTAATCGTCATTGCCGTACCAGATCGCACAGGTGAAATTGCCGGTATAGCCGACGAACCAGGCGTCTCGATACGCGTTGGTGGTGCCGGTCTTGCCCGCGGTCGGAATGCCGTCGAGCGCCGCGCGCCGCGCAGTGCCCTCAGAGACCACATGGCTCATCATGCCGGCCATGTCGGCTGCGATATTCGGCGGAATGGCCTGCCGGGGTTTTGGACCATCGCGGTCCCAGCGCCACACCAAATCGCCCTGGCCGGTGCGCACTTCCAGCACCGAATGCGGCGTTACCGACTTGCCCTTGTTGGGGAAGGTCGCATAGGCCACCGCATGTTCGAGCACGGTGACCTCGTCCGAGCCGATCGGCAGCGACGGCGTATCGGGCAGCGGCGCCTTGATGCCGAAGCGGCGCGCCACTTCGACGATCTTGGCCCGGCCGGCCTTTGGACCCTCCTTGCCGCCGAGCGCGATCGACAGTTTGACGGGCACCACGTTGATCGAGCGCGTGATCGCCTGGGTCAGCGTAACCGCGCCGGAATAGGAGTGGCCATAATTCTGCGGGCACCAGTTGCCGATGCAGACCGGGCCGTCGACGACGATCGATTTTGGCGTAAAACCATTGAGCAGCGCGGTCGTGTAGACATAGGGCTTGAACGACGAGCCGGGCTGCCGGTAGGCGTCGGTGGCGCGGTTGAACTGGCTCGCGCCATAGTCGCGCCCGCCCACCATGGCGCGGATGCCGCCGTCGAGATCGGCCACCACCGTCGCCGCCTGGGTGGCGTGATAGTCGCGGCCGAACTGGCGCAGCTGGTTCTCGATCGCCTCTTCCGCGGCCTTCTGCACGTTCATGTCGATCGCGGTGCGCACCACGAACACGCGCTCGGTGTAGGATTTCGGAAACGTGTCGACCAGCTTGCGCATCTCGTCGAAGGCGTAGTCGAGATAATAGTTCGGCGAGTTCTCGTCGCGGCGGTCGACCGCAAAGGCCGGGTTGCGGCGAGCGCCGAACACCTGGCCTTCGGTCATGAAGCCGGCATCGACCAGATTGTCGAGCACGACGTTGGCGCGGGCGCGCGCGGCGGGCAGGTTGATGTGGGGGGCGAATTTGGTCGGCGCCTTGAACAGGCCGGCCAGCATCGCGGCTTCGGCGAGATTGACGTCGCGCACCGACTTGTTGAAGTAGAAATGCGCCGCGCCGTCCGCGCCAAAGGTGCCGCCGCCCATATAGGCGCGGTCGAGATAGAGTTTTAAGATCTCGTTCTTGGTCAGCCGGGTCTCCAGCCAGATCGCCAGGAACGCCTCGTTGACCTTGCGCTCGATGGTGCGCTCGTTGGACAGGAACAGGTTTTTGGCGAGCTGCTGGGTGATCGAGGAGCCGCCCTGGCGCACGCCGCCGGCCTGGGCATTGGTCACCAGCGCGCGCGCCGTGCCGGCGATGTCGATGCCAAAATGGTCGTAGAAGCGGCGGTCTTCGGTCGCCAGCGTCGCCTTGATCAGGTTATCCGGAAAGTCTTCCAGCGGGATCGAGTCGTTGTGCTTGATGCCGCGGCTGCCGATCGGGTTGCCGTAGCGGTCGAGGAAGCTCACCGCGAGGTCGCTCTTCTTCAGCCAGTCCTCATCCGCGGTCTCGCGGAACGCCGGGATCGCGAGCGCCAGCAGGACGATCAGGCCGCCGAGCCCGAGGGTTGCAGCCTCGGAGAACGGCTCGACGAAAACCCAGCGCTTCCACCCACCGACATAGAACCGGTCCATGAAGGTCGAGAAGCGCTCATAGAGCTCGCGCGCGCCCTTGGCCGAGGAGAACAGCGTGGAGTCGATGCGCGCGTCGACATCCAGCATCGCGTGCCGGATCCTTGTCTTCCACTCGGGCGGTATGATCTCGCGCACTGACCTAACGGCTCTCTTCCACCCAGCCGGGTAAGGCTGACGTCTTTGCGGGAATGTTGCGGCAAACCCAAGGCATTGTTGTCGGGCGACTCCGTTCTATCTAGCCGAGCAGGGGGCATAAACCAACGGCCCGGCTTCCGATTTCATGGGCCACCCCCATTTTCATGGCGTAGCCCTAATCCCCTTTCTTTGAGGCGCAAGTCATTTGAGGCGCAAGATCTTTGAGGCGCAAGTCGGGTTCCGTCCAATCAACCTCTTGCGTGCGGCCATCACAACCTCCTAGAAGGTTTCAGCGTTAACTCCCGGAGATGACGAGGGATTCATGACCGCGCCCGCCAAGCGGCCCTCGGGTCAGGAGGGTTCCTTCTGGAAAACCAAGACGTTGGAAGAGATGTCCGACGGCGAATGGGAAAGCCTGTGCGACGGCTGCGCGCGCTGCTGCCTGGAGAAGCTGGAAGAAGAGGACAGTGGGGAAATCTATTTCACCCATGTTTCCTGCGCGCTGCTGGATTCCGGTCTATGCGCCTGCAAGGACTATGAAAATCGCTCCGCACGCGTGTCTGACTGCGTCCGCCTGACGCCCGCCAATGTCAGGACCATCAACTGGCTGCCGCCGAGCTGCGCCTACCGCCTGGTGGCGGAGGGGCGCGACCTCTACTGGTGGCACCCGCTGATCTCGGGCGATCCCAATACCGTCCATGAAGCCGGCGTCTCGGTGCGGGGGCGGGTGGTCGGCACCGAGGACGAGATCCCGGATGCCGAGCTCGAGGACCACATCGTGCAGTGGCCGACACTGCTGCCGCGCCAGGCGCGCCTGAAGCGCCGGCCGAAGGCGTGACGCTGGCGCTGAGCTTTCCCCGTCGTCATGGCCGGGCTTGTCCCGGCCATCCACGTCTTTGACGCAACAAGGAAGAAGGACGTGGATGCCCGGCACAAGGCCGGGCATGACGAGGTATGCGCGGACGCCGCGAGCTTAACACTTCATTAATCGCTCATATCCCCTCACGCGATCGCGATTGGGACCCACCCATGCGCTGAGGCGCCTGCCCGAGCTTAGACTTTCCGCCTATGTTGGTAGTCGTTGATTCTCTCAGCGGCGTCAGCCGCGCACATAAGATTCTACGCTTCCCATGAACAGGTTCGAACGGCAGAGCCGTCACCCTGCCGACCGCACAGCGCTGCCTGAAAACGTCGCAGTCGATCTGCAAAACATCTCACGCCAGGTCAAGGCGGCGAGCGCGGCCCCTCAGCTTCAGGGCGTCCCCTTAAGCCAGCGCGAGGTCCGCACCATCCTGATGAGCCTACTGCTCACGATGTTTCTGGCCGCGCTCGACCAGACCATCGTGGCAACCGCGCTGCCGACCATCGGCCGGCAATTTGCCGATGTCTCCAACCTGTCCTGGGTGATCACTGCCTACCTTCTGGCCTCGACCGCGGTCGCGCCGGTGTTCGGCACGCTCTCCGACATCTATGGCCGCCGCGCCATGATCATCGTGTCCTTAAGCCTGTTCGTCGCCGGCTCCGTGCTCTGCGCGGTGGCGCCGAACATGCCGGTCCTGATCCTCGCCCGCGGCCTGCAGGGCCTCGGCGGCGGCGGCATCATGCCGGTGGTGCAGACCGTGATTTCCGACGTGATCTCGCCGCGCGAGCGCGGCCAGTACCAGGCCTATTTCTCCGGCGTCTGGATGCTCGCCGGCATCGGCGGCCCGGTGCTGGGCGGCGTGTTTGCCGAACAT
>NZ_JAFATE010000890.1 GCF_019244115.1 Bradyrhizobium sp. | reverse complement strand
CGATGGGAACTGGCCCTGATGATTGACGGTCAGCGGCTCGATCTTGGTCGTGAATTTCGCGATCGCGCTCAACGGCACGCGCGTGCCGGTCGGCGTCGTGAGATAGATGCGCGAGAGCGCGTTCGGGTCGTCCTGGAACTGCGGCTGGACCTCGAGGATGACCTTATACTGGTGGCTCGAGGTGTAGATGGTGCCGACCTGACGCTGCCCGAAAGCGTCGTAGAGCGTCTGGTCGATCACCGCGGCGGTGAGGCCGAGACGATAGGCGGCGTCGCGGTTGACCTCGATCGCGATGTGGGGTGAGGCAATCTGCTGGTCGGTGGCGACGTCCTGAAGCTGCGGCAGCTTCTGCATTTCCTGCTGGATGATCGGCGCCCAGTGATTGAGTTCCGCGGTGTCCGTGTCGGTGAGGGTATACTGATAAAGCGTCTGGGTGAGCCGGCCGCCGATCGTCACGTCCTGCCCCGCCTGCATGTAGAATTTCGCGCCAGTCACCTGCGCTACCTTGGGTCGGAGCCGCTGAATGATCTGCTGCGCGGTCGCCTTGCGCTCGCTCAACGGCTTGAGCTGAATGAACACCCGCGCGGTGTTCTCGGCCGCGTTTCCGCCGGTCGCGCCGTTGAAGCCGACCACGCCGGCGACGCCCGGATCGGTCAGGATCACCCTGGCGAAGTCGTTCTCGATCTTCGACATCGCCTCGAAGGAAATGTCCTGGCGCGCCTCCGCCTGGCCGAAAATGAACCCGGTATCCTGCTCGGGGAAGAAACCTTTCGGGATATAGACGTAGAGGAAACCGGTGACGACGATCAGCGCCAAGGTCGAGATCAGCATCAGCGGTTGGTGGCGAAACACCCATTTGAGCCCGCGGTCGTAGCCGGCGATCAGCCAATCGAAGAAACGTTCCGCCGCACGGTTGAAGCGGCCGGTCCCGTGCTGGCTCTCGCGGGTAAGAAACAACGAGCACATCACCGGGGTGAGCGTGAGCGACACGAAGCCAGACACGAGCACCGCGGTGGTGACGGTGACGGCGAATTCCCGGAACAGCCGCCCGATTATGCCCCCCATGAACAACAGCGGGATGAACACGGCGATGAGCGAGAAGGTGATCGAGATGATGGTGAAGCCGATCTGTCCGGCGCCCTTGATGGCGGCATCGAACGGGCTGTCGCCCTCCTCGAGGTAGCGCACGATGTTCTCGATCATGACGATCGCATCGTCGACCACGAAGCCGACCGCAATGGTGAGGCCCATGAGCGACAGATTGTCGAGGCTGTAGCCGACCGCGTACATGATGCCGAAGGTGGCGACCAGCGACAGCGGCACGACAATGCTCGGGATGATGGTTGCCCAGAGGTTGCGCAGAAACAGAAAAATCACCATCACCACCAGGCCGATGGTGAGCATCAGCGTGAACTCGACGTCCTGGACCGATTCACGAATGTTCTGCGAGCGGTCCGAGATCAAATCGACGTGGACCGACGGCGGAATCGAGGCTTGGAGTTGCGGCATCGCCGCCTTGATCTGATCGACCACGTCGAGGGTGTTGGAGCCGGCCGCGCGGCGCACCAGCAGAAGCTCGATGCGCTTACCATTGAACCAAGCGGCGGTGCGCGGCAGCTGCGAGGAATCGATCACCTCGCCCACGTCCTTGAGTTTGACCGGCGCGCCGTTGCGATAGGCGACGATCACGTTCCAGAACGAGCGGGCGTCGAACAGCTGGTCGTTGGTGTCGAGGCTGTAAACCTGATTGCGGCCCTCGAGGTTTCCCTTCGGCTCGTTCACGGTCGCGTTGTTGAGCGCCGTGTGCACGTCTTCGAGGCCGATGCCGCGCGCCGCGAGCGCCATCGGATTGACCTGCACGTGCACGGCGTATTGCTGCTGGCCGGCGATGTCGACCTCGGCCACGCCGCTGATCACCGACATTTTCTGCGCCAGCACGGTATAGGCGTAGTCGTCGACGCGATAGATCGGCAGCGCGTCCGACCACACCGCGAAGATGAGAATCGCGCGCTCCGCCGGATTGGTTTTCTTGTAGGTGGGCGGGCTAGGCAGATCCTTGGGCAACAGCCCGCTTGCCGCGTTGATGGCGGTCTGAACGTCGCCGGCGGCGCCGTCAATGTTGCGGTTGAGATCGAACTGAAGCGTGATCGTGGTGTTGCCGAGGCCGCTCGTCGAGGTCATCT
>NZ_JAFATE010000602.1 GCF_019244115.1 Bradyrhizobium sp. | reverse complement strand
GCGAGAACGCGCTCGCCACCTATCCGCGCCTGTCGAAGGCGGATCATGCCATGGAGATTGCACTATGAGCATCATCGACGCCGAACGCAGCCGAGAGGCGAAATACAAGCTGCACGTCATCGACTGCGACATCCATCCGGCGATGACCTCGTGGCAGGAGATCCATCCCTATCTCGAGAAGCGCTGGATCGATCATCTCACCGTCTATGGCAGCCATCTGCGCCACGCCTTCTCCGAGGCGCTGTCGCATCCACGCATGTCGCCAGATGCGGCGCGGGTCGATGCCTATCCGGAGGAGGGCGGTCCTCCCGGATCGAGCCTCGATCTGATGCGCAAGCAGCATCTCGATTCCAATGGCGTCGAGACCGGCATGCTGATTCCGCTGCGCTGGAATCCCGGCAGCCAGCGCAATCTCGATTTCGGCGTGGCGCTGACGCGGGCGATGAACATCTGGCAGGTCGAGCGCTGGGTGACGCAGGAGCCGCGCCTGCGCGCCTCCGTGCTGGTCGCGCAGGAGGACACCGTCGGCGCCGTCGCCGAGATCGACGCGCGCGGCGGTGACAAGAACTTCACGCAGATCCTGATTCTGCCGCGGACCGACGAGCCGATCGGCCGCCGTCGCTATTGGCCGATCTTCGAGGCCGCCGTGCGCAATAACCTGCCGATCACCATTCATGTCGGCGGCACCGGCGGTCATCCCTCCACCGCTGGGGGCTGGTCATCCTATTACATGGAAGAGCACCACATGGTGGCGCAGGCGATGCAGGGCGCGCTCGCAAGCCTGGTCTTCGAAGGCGTGTTCGAACGCTTCCCGAAACTGCGTGTCGTGATCATGGAAGGCGGGCTCGGCTGGATTCCCTCCTTCATGGCGCGCATGGACAAGCACTGGAACCGGCTGCGCAGCGAAGTGCCGCAGGTCAAACGGCCGCCATCGGAGTATGTGCGCGAGCACGTTTGGTTCACGACTCAGCCGATGGAGGAGCCGGGAAGCGCGGCCGCCCTGCTCGACCTGTTCGATCGCATCGGCTGGGATCGGCTCTTGTTTGCGACCGACTATCCGCACTGGGATTTCGACGATCCGCGCACTGCGTTCAAGGCCAATCTCAGCGAGGCCCAGCGGCACCAGCTGCTCTATGGCAATGCACGGATATTCTACGGGTTCGACGCATGACCAGACATGTCGTCGCAACCGTCAACCAGATTCCGCCGGGCGAGCGCATGCTCGCGACCGTCGGCGGAAGGGAGATCGGCATCTTCAACATATCCGGCGAGTATTTCGCGGTCGGCAATCGCTGCCCGCACAACGGCGCCTCGCTGTGCAAAGGGCGCATCGTCGGCCTCGTCGAGGCCAGCGAGCCCGGCTCCTATCAATTCAGCCGGCGCGGCGAGATCTTGCGTTGCCCGTGGCACGGCTGGGAGTTCGACTTGCGCACCGGCAAATCCTGGTGCGAGCCGGACCGCACCAGGGTGCGCAGCTATGATCTGAAGATCGAACCCGGGGAGACGCTTGCGGCAGAGGGGACGCTCGTGGCCGAGACGTTCCCCGTGTCGATCGAGAAGCAATACGTCGTGGTTGAAGTCTAGCCGGCGCAGAAGAAGCAGGAAGTCGGGGAGGGAGTTGCGTGATGATGAAGATGGTCATGGCTGCGGTCCTCGCTGGCCTTGCGGGCCTGATCGTGCCCGCTCACGCCGAGGACAATTGGGACGCCGTCGTCGATGCCGCCAAGAAGGAAGGCAAGGTCGTCGTCTATGACATGGCGCTCGGTGCGCCTTATTTCCTCGCTGTCCTGAAATCGTTTGAGGCCAAATATGGCATCCCCGTCGAGAGCCTCGACCTTCGCGCCAGCGAACTCGCCGAGCGCATTCGCACCGAGCAGTCCGCCGGGCGCTTTCTCGGTGACGTCGAGATAATCACGACCACCATGATCGAGGAGCAGCGCCAGAACGGCGAATTTATCGAGAAGCTGCCGGCGATCCCGAATGCCGCTAATCTGCGCCCGCCGTTCAAGATGAGCGACTACAGCGTGCCCGCCTTCGTCCAGCCGATGGGCATCCTGATCAACACGCGCCTGGTGAAGGATCAGGACGTGCCCGAAAGCTGGAGCGATCTCACCAATCCGAAGTGGCAGGGCAAGATCCTGTCTGACGACATGCGTCCGCTCGGCAGCGGCAATACGATGTTCGCGATCCTCGAGCACCAGATGGGGGCGGAATTCAACGAGAAGCTGGCCGGGCAGAAGCCGGTCTTCAGCCGCGATATGCGCAACGACGCCCGTCGCGTCGCACGCGGTGAATACGCGATCTATGTTCCGCAGATCTTCGCCTTCACCTCCGACCTCAAGGGCTTGCCGGTCAAGCTCGTCATCCCCAAGGAGGGAGCGCCCTATGCCGAGATGGATTTGGCGGTCCTGAAGAATGCGCCGCATCCGAACGCCGCGCGCCTTTTCATCCAGCACTTCCTCTCGATGGAATCGCAGTTGATCTACGCCAACGCCTGGATGCCGCCGGTCGTTGCGGGAGTCGCCGAACGCGCCAATCCGGACGCGCAGCCCTTCGCCAACGCCAAGCTGATCGGGCCCGCGAAGCTCGCGGAGCGGCCGTCAATGATGGCGCTGGCAAAAAAGCTTTATCCCTGAGCGGCGGTACTTGAGCATTTCCGCCGACGATCGCCTTGGAAATTCGGCGCGGGGACCGCTGCCGGCGCGCCTGTCGGCCTCCCTGCGCCGCTGGCAGGGAACGTCCGCGAGCCGCTTCATGGGCGCGGCGCTGCTCATTGCCGTGCTCATGTTCCTCTCGGTCTATCCGCTGTCGATGCTGCTCTACGGCAGCCTGCATTCGACACCGCCGGGCATGGCCGGCACCTTCAGTCTCGACGGCTATCAGGATGTGCTCTCGCGGCAGAGTGTTGTCGCGTTGTTCAACACCATTGGCATCGCCTTTGCGAAGACCATTCCCTCGCTCGTGATCGCGGTGCTGCTGGCCTGGATCCTGGCGCGCACCGACACGCCGTTCCGCGGCACGCTCGAGGTGCTTGTCACGCTGCCTTTCTTTGTGCCGCCGATCCTGACGGCGATGGCCTGGGGCATGCTCGGTAATCCGCAGGTCGGGCTGCTCAACCAGCTCTATCAATGGCTGACGGGATCGGCGAGCGCGCCCATCAACGTCTATTCCTATGGCGGCGTGGTCTGGCACATGATGCAATATTCCGTGCCGTTCCTGTTTCTCCTTATCGTCGACGCCTTCCGCGCCATGGATCCAAGTCTGGAGGAGGCGGCGCGAATGTGCGGCGCCTCGCGGCTTCGCACCTTCCGCACTGTGACGCTGCAGCTCACGCTGCCGGCCCTGACCAGCGCGGCGATCCTGAGCTTCATCCGCGGCATCGAGAATTTCGAATCGCCGCTGTTCTTCGGCTCGCCCGCCGGCATCCATGTCATCACCACGGAGATCTACGACTCGATCAACCAGCGCTCGCCGCCGCAATATCAGTATGCGACTGCGACCAGCTTGGTCATCATGGCGCTGCTCTGCCTCATCGTGCTGCTGCAATGGAAGCTGCTGCGCGGCCGCAGCTTCACCACGATCAGTGGCAAGGGCTATTCGCCCGGCGTAATGAGGCTCGGCAGATGGCGCTGGGTGACGTTCTCCTTCTGCATGCTGTTCTTCGTGGTGACGGTGGTGCTACCTATCGGCCAGCTCCTGATCGGCTCGTTCTTCAAGTTCTTCGGCTTCTATGAATGGGACATGCTCACGCTCGAGCACTATCAGGCGGTGTTCGCCAGCGGCGAGTTCTGGCGCGGTTTCGGCAACACCATGCTGCTCGGCC
>NZ_JAFATE010000656.1 GCF_019244115.1 Bradyrhizobium sp. | reverse complement strand
GACCTTCTCCCGGCAAAAGAGGCGCGCTTTGGCGCGGTTTACTACGCTGGACCTCCGGATGCACGCTTGGCGGTCCTCGCGGACACGCTTTTGCGCCATGCCGAAGTCCAGTATGTTGCCTGCCACGCTCGCCCGACTTCGGACGATCGATCCGACCGCGGCTCTCCCTGCCGCGGACGGCTGTGGTGGGCCATCTCGAAATATCGATGCAGGCAAACACGATCTAATATTTCGCCAGCGTCGATGGTTTTGTAACATTGAACCCAAGATATGTCAACATGACTGACATAAATTTTTCCAACCCGGCCGCCAATCCCGATTCGCGGGGCTCGGAGGCGCGCGCCGCGGCTCAGCGGGCTGATTTGCGCTGGGACATCATCGAGCTCTTGTTCTTTGCGTATCGCGATTTCGTTGGCGACCCCGACCAGGAGCTCCAAGCCTTCGGCTTCGGCCGGGCCCATCACCGCGTGCTGCATTTCGTCTACCGCTATCCCGGATTGAAGGTCGCCGACCTGCTCGACGTGCTGCGCATCACAAAGCAGTCGCTCGGGCGGGTGCTGAAGCAGCTGCTCGACGAGGGCTATATCGTGCAGAAGACCGGCAATAATGACCGGCGGCAGCGCCTGCTGTATGCCACGGCGAAGGGCGAAGCGCTGGTCGACCGGCTGGCCGGCCTGCAGACGACGCGGATCAACCGCGCGCTGGAGGAGATCGGGCCAGCCGGCACCGAAACCGTCCGCCGTTTCCTGCGCGCGATGATCGATCGCGACGATCCGGACAAGGTGCTGGAGACGATTTTCAAGGCCCCCACCGCAAAGGAGTGATCGTGCCCTTGGCTGCCCAGGCCCCGCGTACACCGCCGCAACCGGCCGACGATGCCCCCCACCTGCTGCTGGTCGATGACGACCGCCGCATCCGCGACCTGTTGTCGCGCTTTCTGTGCGGCGAGGGCTATCGCGTCACGACGGCGGCCAGCGCCGGCGATGCCCGCTCCAAGCTCAACGGCTTGCATTTCGATCTCCTGATTCTCGACGTGATGATGCCGGGCGAGACCGGTTTTGACCTCGCGCGCTCCATCCGCAAGACCTCGACAGTGCCGATCCTGATGCTGACGGCGCGCCACGAGGCGGAGGCGCGTATCGAGGGGCTGCAGATCGGCGCCGACGATTACGTCGCAAAACCGTTCGAGCCGCGCGAGCTGGCGCTTCGGATCGGCAACATCCTAAAGCGCAGCGCGCCGCCACCCTCTGTGGGCGCGCTGGAGCAGATCACCTTCGGGCCCTACGTGTTTCACCTCGGCCGCGGCGAACTCCGTCAGGGCGATGAAGTGATCCATCTGACCGACCGCGAACGCGATATGCTGCGCGTGCTGGCGGCCGCCCCCGGCGAGACGGTTCCGCGCGGCGCGCTGACCGGCAACGGCACCGTGAACGAGCGTGCGGTCGACGTGCAGATCAACCGGCTGCGGCGAAAGATCGAGCGCGACCCCGCCAATCCGCTGTTTCTGCAAGCGGTGCGCGGCATCGGCTATCGCCTGGTCGCGTCCCCATGACCACGCTCGATACCGGCCTGACGCTGCTCCGCTCGGCGGCGGGGCGCGTCTCCGCGGCCAATGGCCGGCTCGGCAACGCGTTCAAGGGCTGGATGCCGACCGGGCTCTATGCCCGCGCGCTGCTGATCATGATAGTCCCAATGGTGATTTTGCAGAGCGTGGTGGCCGGCGTGTTCATGGAGAGCCACTACAACACGGTGACGCGGCGCCTTTCCACGGCGGTCGTGCAGGACATTGCCGCGCTGATCGACGTCTACAAGGGCTATCCCCAGGACAAGGACCGCGCGCAGATCCGCCGCATCGCGCAGCAGCGCCTCAACCTGGTCGTTGATTTCCTCCCTGCGGGCGACATACCGCCGCCAGGACCAAAGCCGTTCTTCAACCTGCTCGACCAGTCGCTCTCGGTGCAGATCGGCCGCCAGATCCACCGGCCGTTCTGGATCGACACGGTGGGCAATTCCAATCTCGTGGAAATCCGCATCGTGCTCGACGACGCCGTGATGCGGGTGTTTGCCGAACGCAGCGCGGCCTACGCCTCCAATTCCCAGATCTTTCTGTTCTGGATGGTCGGCACCTCCACCATCCTGCTGATCGTCGCGGTGCTGTTTCTGCGCAACCAGGTCAGGCCAATCCTGCGCCTTGCCGACGCCGCCGAGAGTTTTGGCAAAGGACGGGAAGCGCCGAATTTCCGGCCGCGCGGCGCCCGCGAGGTGCGCCGCGCCGCGCATGCGTTTTTGGAGATGAAGGCGCGCGTCGAGCGCACCATGGAACAGCGCACCGCGATGCTGGCCGGCGTCTCGCACGACCTGCGCACCATCCTGACCCGCTTCAAGCTCGAGCTGGCGCTGATCGGCGACAGTCCCGAGGTCGACGCGATGCGCAAGGACGTCGACGAGATGTCGGGCATGCTGGAAGACTATCTCGCCTTTGCGCGCGGCGATTCCGGCGAGAACGCGCAGCCGACCGACATGGCGCTGGCGCTGGAGGAACTCCGCAGCGACGCCGAGCGCGACGGCCATCAGGCGACCGTCGCCTTCCAGGGCCTGCCGGTGGTCACGGTGAAGCCGGCCGCGTTCAAGCGCTGCCTCGCCAACCTGGTCTCCAATGCGGCGCGGCACGCGCAGACGATCTCGATCAATGGCCGGCGGGATCATCGCTATCTGACGGTGACCATCGACGACGACGGGCCGGGCATTCCGCCCGACAAGCGCGAGGACGTGTTCAAGCCGTTCCTGCGGCTGGATTCGGCGCGCAACCAGGACGAGGGCGGCACTGGCCTTGGGCTGGCGATCGCACGCGACATCGCCCGCTCCCATGGCGGCGACATCACGCTGGCCGACAGCCCGATGGGCGGCCTTCGCGCCATCGTCCGCGTCCCGGTGTGAGCCTTCCACTCGACGCCGCGGGAGAGTGTTCGCAACTTTGCAAGGGACTCGCACGTCGTCATGGCCGGGCTTGTCCCGGCCATCCACGACTTGAACCACGGCAACAAAGACGTGGATGCCCGCGACAAGCGCGGGCATGACGAGCGAGCAAGCGGAGCGAGGTTAGCGAGCCTTACTTCGCGGGCTGGATCAGCCCCTTCAGCTTTTCCATGTCCTTGATGTTCATCTTGAAGCCGCCGGGCATGATGATGTCGCCCGCCTTCTGGTCCGGCTTACAGGCGCCGAGCCATTTCGCCTCGATCTTGGTCGTGGTGTCCAATGGCTTGCCGGAGGGGCCCTTGTCGCTGTGCGAGGTGCTCGAGACCGTGTAGGCCGAGTTGAAGTCGCCGACGATGTCGGCATGCGAGGTCACCGAGATGCCGGCGACACTGCAGACGGAATCGGTGACATAGCCGGTCGCGGTCTTCTGGATGTCCTGCTTGGAGCAGACCTGCTTCACCATCGGCGAAAAACTGTTGGCCATGTCCTTGTCGGTGGTGGCATCGGTGCAGTGCTGCATCGCCATGTCCGGCACCGACGAGCCGGTCTTGACGATTTTCATTTCCCACAGCCCCGCCCTGCGGACTGGAAGCTCCTGCGCCCCGGCCGTCAGGCAGGGCCATGCCGCCAGCACCAGGCAGCCCAGAACACTCGAAGCAAGAAGATGTCGCGTCATATCGCGCGCTCCGGCACGTGAACCATCAATGAGGGAAAATCGATCGGCTGAAGAGGATCAGACCGTCAATCGAGGGTTTTCAGCGCCTGCCCTTCGGCACCATAAGGCACCCAGCGGCAGGCGAACGACAGATAGCCGCCATACTGGGCGTCGACCGACAGGAAGCGCGCCACCTTGCCGTAGGACGCGCAATGCGCCACCGCGAGTTGCCGCGCATCGGCTTGCTGGGCCACCGTATAGGCGATGATGCCGCCGGTGTCGTTGCCTTTGAATGCGGGCACCCAGTCGGCCTTGGCCGGCGCGCCTGCCACTCCGACCATCGCCACGAGGCTCGCCGCCCAAATCCTTCGCATCGCCGACTCCTTCGATTCCTGACATCTTAAGGCGCGTCTTGTGCCAAGAAAAGGACGGGAATGCGGCTGATGGAGAACTTGTGCTATGGGTGTTGCTACGCTGCACTTGACCGCGCCCCGGCTTCGCGGCACCGTCTGCAGATCCTCGGCCATTCTCGCGGACTGCCCATGCGCGCCCCAAAACTCCAGAACAAGATCAGCCCGAAACTCTGTTTGGCTGCCGCGCTCGGCGCGCTGCTGGGTGCAACCTCCTTCAACGCGGCGCAGGCTGCCAACCCGCTGGAATTGAATTTCTGGCTCTCGGGTCCGAAATATGACGGGCGGGTTGCGCCATGCGAGTCGGCGCTGTCGACCATCACGTCGCAGTTCCACGAGAAAGAAAGCATGTACTGGAATTCGTCGCTGACGATCACCGCCTACGGCAACATCCACGAGGTCGCCTTCCGGCCTTGGCAGTCCGACAACATGCCGCGCCGTTTTTGCAGCGGCAACGTCCAGACCAGCGACGGCGTCAACCGCATCGTCAATTTCTCGATCATCGAGGACGGCGGATTTGCCGGCTACGGCCAGGGCGTCGACTGGTGCGTTACGGGCCTCGACCGCAACTGGGCCTATAACCCGAGTTGCAAGGCCGCCCTGCCCTGATCGCAGCCTGACTGCTTCGGCTTGACGGGGTCGCTCGGCTCCTGCGGCCCCGATGAGACGTCGCTTTTTGTTCTTGAAATGTTCCTTTCTCCTGCTAGGCTGACGGCATATCAGCCGTGGGAGCGTTTTTATGTTTCATGCATTGGGTGGGCGATCGCGGGCCGTGCTTGGCGCGGTTCTGGTCCTGGCGTTGATCGGGATCATTGGGAGCGCGGCGACGGCTCCGGCAGCGGCGCAGGACCAGCGCCAAAACGCGCCGGGCGAATTCGATTATTACGTGCTGTCGCTGTCCTGGTCGCCATCCTTCTGCGAGGACGCGGCCGAGCGCGGCAATAGCGGCCGCGGCATACAGGCCCAGTGCGGCGCGCGGCCCTATTCCTTCGTGGTCCACGGGCTTTGGCCGCAATATGAGCGCGGCTTTCCCGAATATTGCCAGCGCCCGTCGCCGCGGCTCGACCGCAACATCATGGTCTCGATGCTCGACCTGATGCCGGCTCCGGGCCTGATCTACAACGAATGGGACAAGCACGGTACCTGCTCGGGGCTGCAGCAGCGCGCCTATTTCGAAACCATTCGCAAGGCGCGCGCGGCAGTGAAGATTCCGCCGGAGTTCTTGGATCTCGCCGACACCAAGACGGTTGCGCCCGGCGACATCGAGGACGCCTTCGTCAAGCTCAATCCGGGCCTCACCAACGCGGCGATCGCCGTCACCTGCAACCGGACGCGGCTGTCCGAGGTGCGGATCTGCCTGAGCAAGGACCTGCAGTTCCGCGCCTGCGACGAGATCGATCGCCGCGCCTGCAAGCGCGACCAGGTAACCATGCCGCCGGTCCGGGGCGGGTAGTTGGTCGCGACGTCATTCCGGGGCGCCTCGCAGAGGCGAACCCGGAATCTCGAGATTCCGGGTTCGATGCTTCGCATCGCCCCGGAATGACGACTTGGGGACATGCCGGGCTGCTTCGCAGCTATGCTGCTCGCAAATGACGTGGGGTTGCTTTCGCCTCCCGATGTCGTAACCCACGGCCATGAACTACCGCCACGCCTTTCACGCCGGGGGATTTGCCGATGTCATCAAGCACATCGTGCTGGTTCGCATCCTGATCTATCTGCAGGAGAAGCCGGCCGCCTTCCGGGTGATCGACAGCCATGCCGGCGCCGGCCTGTACGACCTGACCAGTGACGAGGCGCAACGCAGCGGCGAATGGCTGACCGGGATTGCGCGGATCATGCAGGCGCGTTTCTCGGACGCGGCGTTCGCATTGCTAAAACCCTATCTCGACATCGTCAGGGCCTTCAACACCGGGGGCGAGCTTGCGGCCTATCCCGGCTCGCCGCTGTTTACGCGAGCGCTGCTGCGCCCGCAGGATCGGCTGACCGCCTGCGAGATCGAGCCGCGCGCGCGGGCGCATCTGATCGACGCGCTCCGGCGCGATGCGCAGGCCCGCGTCGTCGATCTCGACGGCTGGACGGCGCTGCCGGCTTTCGTGCCGCCCAACGAGCGGCGCGGCCTCGTCCTGATCGATCCGCCGTTCGAGGCGAAGGACGAGTTCGAACGAATGGCGGAGGGTTTTGCCAGGGCCTTTGCGAAATGGCCGACCGGGACTTACGTGCTGTGGTACCCGGCCAAGAGCCGGCGGGCGAGCGACGAGCTTGCGGACCGCGTCGCGGAGGCCGCGGCATCGGCGAGGCCCGCGGGCAAGGGCCTGCGGCTCGAATTCAGCATCGCGCCACAGACCGCTGAGAGCGCACTCACCTCCACCGGGCTTTTGATCGTCAACCCGCCCTGGACCCTCGCAAGCGAACTGAAGACCATCCTTGCCGAGCTGACAAAACCGCTCGGCCAGGGCGGCCCGGGCCGCTACCGGCTCGAGGCAATGTCGTAAACCGAACACTCACGCGACGCGCTTGTTGCGAGGGCGATTTTTCGGCCCGCTCTAACTTTCTGTCGAAGCATGATCTTTTCGCCGCGATCGGGGCCCTGCCCGTTGTGCCCCGGGCCAGCGTCGTGGCCGGGATTTGCCTTTGAAAATCCGTAGTCAATCCGCGGCGAACCGTATTATGCTTGTTCCAGAGGACTGGCTTTACGTTCCGCTTCCGCGAATGGTTGCGGCGGAGTGATCAAGGCCTAAAACAAAATCCAGGCGGACCGGCGTTGACCGGCGGCCCGCCCAAGGTGGCCAAAGCTTTCCGACAGCGAATGCCGGGTCGGGCCGGTGCGCAAGACGCGCGCGACGGCGAAGCAATGCGGGGGGAGGAGTTTTCCCGATGGCCATGACTGGAACGGTCAAGTTCTTCAACGGAGAAAGGGGCTACGGCTTCATCAAGCCTGACGACGGCGGTCGTGACGTATTCGTGCACATCACCGCGGTCGAGCGGGCTGGATTGAAGGACCTCTCCGAAGGACAACGCATCACATTCGAGGTCGAACCGGACAAGAAGGGCAAGGGCCCGAAGGCGGTCAATCTCGTGATCAACTCGTAAGCCCCGCGCGCCCCACTCCTCGCGCATCCAACGCCGGATCGGATCCGCGAAGGAGCACTGTTGCCTCGCCCAGCATGGGACAAAAAAATCCCGGCAGCGCGAGACGCGCGGCCGGGAGTTGTGTGTCCGGTATTTTCTTGGTCGAAATCAGAAGTGATAGTTGATGCCGGCGCGCACCACGCTGGAGCGATAGCCGTTAGACGTGCCGGTGATGCCGAACTGGCTTTCCGATAAATCGATGTAGAGATATTCGATTTTGGCGCTCCAGTGCGAGTCGAGGCCGACTTCTGAGCCGAAACCGAGCGTCCAGCCGGCCGTTGTGTGCTGCTCGGCGCGCCCAAAGGTCTCGCCGCGCAGTTCACCGAAGGCAAGACCGCCAGTGCCGAAGAACAGGATGTTGTTGAAGGCATAGCCGGCGCGGCCGCGCACCGTGCCGAACCAGGGATTGGAGAACTTCCACGGCGCAAACGTGTCGTCGGCGCCGGTCACCTGGAGGTCGCCCTCGATGCCGAACACCCAGGGGCCGGACTGCCAGTTGTAACCGGCCTGCACGCCGCCCTCGAAGCCGGACGGCTTGGTCGGGTTGTTGCTGACTGAGCCCCATTGATAACCGAGATTGCCGCCGAGATAGGGCCCGGCCCAGCTGAAGGCGTTGAGCGGCTGGTTGACGGTGTAGGCCGTGCGCGGCGCGTAAGGCAGATCGGCGGCGCCAGCGGACGCGGCGCCCAGGCTCGCAGCGGTCAACGTGACCGCACCCACGACAAACCTTTTCATCGCACTCTCCAACGCAAACCGCCGCAACGTCCTCGGGCCCCGCGCGCACACCTCATGCGAGGCGGTAAGCGAACCGAAAGGTTACGAAACTCGATCTTTTTTCCGCTAAGGTTTATCGAGAGTCTTAAGTTAAAGGCTCATTAAGGGCGGTTACCGCGCGCTCAGCATTGTTAACGAAGGATTACCGCGCGCTGGCGATGCAGCTCGCCAGCGCCTAGTTTAGGCCCATGCCTCACGATTCTGCCGACCCGCCGAAAGAGCCCGCTGCCGAGAAGCGACGGCGCCGCGCCGAGACCGATTTGCCCGATGAACTCGCCGCTCCCGACGTCGATCCAGCGACGTCAACGGGCGAGGACGAGGACGAGGCGCGCTTGCCGGAACTCCCCGAGGAGATCGCCGATACGGTCGCCGAAGGACCGCTGGCGGCCGGCCATGATGCGATCGAAAGGGCGGTACGGCTGGCCCCGACCTCGCCCGGCGTCTATCGCATGCTCAACGCGGCAAACGACGTGCTCTATGTCGGCAAGGCCAAGAACGTCAAAAAGCGCCTCACCTCCTATGCGCGCCCCAATGCGCCGCACCCGGCGCGCATCCTGCGCATGATTGCGGCGACCGTCAGCGTGGAGATCATCTCGACCACGACCGAGACCGAGGCGCTGCTGCTCGAGGCCAATTTGATCAAGCAGCTTCGGCCGCGCTTCAACGTCCAGCTGCGGGACGACAAATCGTTTCCCTATATCCTGATGACCGGCGATCACTGGGCGCCGCAGATCCTGAAACATCGCGGCGCGCAGACGCGGCCGGGGCGCTATTTCGGGCCGTTCGCGTCGGCCGGCGCGGTCGGGCGCACCATTACGGCCCTGCAGCGTGCGTTCCTGATCCGCTCCTGCACCGACGGCTTTTTCGAGAGCCGCACCAGGCCCTGCCTGCTCTACCAGATCCGCCGCTGCGCCGGACCCTGCACCGGTGAAATAGATTTTCCCGGTTACACCGAGCTGGTCCGCGAGGCCACCGATTTCCTGTCCGGCAAGAGCCAGGGGGTCAAGCAGCTGCTCGCAAGCGAAATGGAGAAGGCTTCCAGCGAGATGGAGTTCGAGACGGCCGCGGTCTACCGCGACCGGCTGGCCGCGCTGTCGGCGATCCAGTCGCAGCAGGGCATCAATCCGCGCACGGTGGAGGAGGCCGACGTGTTCGCGATCCATCAGGAGGGCGGCTATTCCTGCGTCGAAGTGTTCTTCTTCCGCACCGGACAGAACTGGGGCAACCGCGCCTATTTTCCGCGCGCGGAAAAATCCTACACGCCGGAGGAGGTGCTGTCGTCCTTTCTGGCGCAATTCTACGACGACAAGCCGCCGCCAAAATGCATCCTGCTCTCGCACGACATCGAGGAGTGCGAGCTGCTCGCCGATGCGCTCTCGGTCAAGGCCGGCCGCAAGGTCGAGATCTCGCTGCCGAAGCGCGGCGAGAAGAAGGAACTGATCGCGCACGCGCTGACCAACGCCCGCGAGGCGCTGGGTCGCAAGCTGGCCGATACCGCGACCCAGAGCCGCCTTCTCGACGCGCTCGCGACCACGTTGCAACTGCCGCAAGCGCCCCGGCGTATCGAGGTCTACGACAACAGCCACATCCAGGGCACCAATGCGGTCGGCGCCATGATCGTGGCCGGCCCGGACGGCTTCATCAAGAACCAGTACCGCAAGTTCAACATCAGGTCGGACGGCCTCACGCCCGGCGACGACTATGCCATGATGCGCGAGGTGCTGCAGCGGCGTTTCAAACGATTGCTGGCGCCTCCCGAGACCGACGCCAGGAAGGCGAAGGCGGACGATGAATCCGTGCCGCAATGGCCCGACCTCGTGATCATCGACGGCGGCCGCGGCCAGCTCGGCGCAGCCCGGAAGATTTTCGAGAGTCTTGGGCTCACCCAGGTCGCGCTGATGGCAGTCGCCAAGGGGCCGGAGCGCGACGCCGGACGGGAGACGCTGTTCTTGCCGGACCGCGAGGCGATCAAGCTCGAGCCGCGCGATCCCGTGCTCTATTTCATCCAGCGGCTGCGCGACGAGGCGCATCGCTTCGTGATCGGCTCGCATCGCAAACTGCGCAAGAAGGACATCCGCGAGGCCGGCTTGCAGGAGATTCCGGGCATCGGCCCGTCACGCAAACGGGCGCTGCTGCATCATTTCGGCACGCTGAAGGAAATCGAACGGGCCTCGATTGCCGATCTCGGCAAGGTCCCCGGGGTCAGCGCCGAGAGCGCACGCCGGATCTTTGAGTTCTTCCATCCGCAGGGGACCTGACGCCATCAGGATTGGGATCAGTCAACATCCACACCACCGGGTCTTGACGTTGTTGGTGCGCGATTTGCCCACCGCTGCCGAAATCTGGCGGTGCAGGAAGTCGGCAGCTCTCTGGGTACAGCGGCTGTGGCGCTGATGCGTTCGGGAAGGCAGCA
>NZ_JAFATE010000387.1 GCF_019244115.1 Bradyrhizobium sp. | reverse complement strand
CCCAGCCCAGAGATGAACCGTGATTGACAAGCGCAAGCTTCAGCCGATAACAGCGGCCGGCACTCGGGAGGCCGCGATGGCGATCGATCCAAAAACTTCGGGCCTGAAGCCCCTGTCCATCAGCGCCGCCGAAGACATCTTCAGCGGTGCGCGCCGATGGGAGCTGTGGGGCCGGCTCGGCTGGCTCGAAGTCAAGCGCCGATACCGCCGCACCACTCTCGGCCCGTTCTGGTCGTCGTTCACGCTATTGCTGCTGGTGATCGTCATGGGCAGCGTCGGCTCCGGCCTGCTCGGCCGCGATTCCAGCGAGTACCTGCCGTTCCTTGTGGCAGGCCTAGTCGTCTGGAGCATGGTCTCTGCCATCATCAGCGAATCGGGCAGCGTGTTCACAAACGGAGCTCCACTCATCCGCCAGATGAACTTCGAATATTCGGTCCTTGCTTACGGGCTGGTCTGGCGCAATTTCATTGCCTTCCTTCACAACATGGTCGTGTATGTCGCGATCATGCTCATCTATATGCCGCATGCGCTGACGACGTGGCGGCTGGTGCTGGCGGTTCCTGGGCTCGCGTTGCTGATGGTGAACGGCGTCTGGATCGCCCTTGTGGTTGGCACCCTGACCGCACGTTTTCGCGACGTGCAGCAGATCGTGCAGAGCGTTCTGCAGGTGGCGATGTTCGTGACGCCGCTGTTCTGGTCGCCCGACAGTCTGGAGGGATCTCGCCGGATCATCTTCGTCGGGTTCAACCCGCTCTATCACCTGCTCGAGATCGTGCGCGATCCGCTGCTCGGCCGACCGTCGAACCTCAACTCCTACGTCGCTGTCGCGATCATTACGGTCGCCGGCTGGGCCCTGGCATTCGTGGTTTACGGCAAATTCCGCAAGCGGATCGCCTACTGGCTTTGATGGGAGACTACGTATGCGGTTGATCGCCGAGCACGTCAACGTGGACTTCCCCATCTACGGGACGCAGCGCAGCTTCAGGAAGGCGCTGTTCGAGCGTGCTGCGGGCGGCGTCATCTCGAGCGATGCGCGCAACGCCAATCGCACGGTCATCAGGGCGCTCACCGACGTCTCTTTCGAGCTCCACGAGGGCGACCGGCTCGGTCTCATCGGCCACAACGGTGCCGGCAAGTCGACCCTGCTGCGCACGCTCGCCGGCGTCTACCAGCCGGTGTCAGGCCGGATCCTGGTCGATGGCGTCGTCACGCCGCTGTTCGATGCGCTCCCGGGCCTCGACAGCGAGGACACCGGTTACGAGAACATTTGCACCTCGGCCATGTTGTTCGGGCTGAAGCCGGATCAGATCGAGAAACTGACCACCAATGTGGAGGAGTTCAGCGAGCTCGGCGAGTTCATGGGACTGCCCGTGCGGACCTACTCGACCGGCATGACCACCCGCCTCGGTTTCGCCTTTGCCACCTCGATCGAGCCCGGCATCCTGCTCATGGACGAGGGCATCGGCGCCGGCGACGCCCGTTTTGCCGATCGCGCCGCGGAGCGGATGGCGGACTTTTTGGCACGCAGCCGAATCGTCGTCATCGCGAGCCACTCCGACCGGTTGATCCGCTCGATGTGCAACAAGGCCGCCTTGATGCATACCGGGCGCGTGGTCTCACTCGGCGACCTCGACGCCGTACTCGACGAATATCACGCCTTCGTCCACGGCGCGAACCTGGAATGGGCGCAGCAGAAGTAGCATCTCGCTAGGGCGAGCGAATGCCATGAATGACATCGGAGAAAATCTGGACAAGGTCGTGGCAGCCGGATTCGGCCGCGAGTGGTCGACTTTCGACCAGAGCGAAGCCGAACTGTCGATGGCGGACCGGCAAGCCATCTTCACGAGCTATTTCCAAATCTTTCCCTGGGACGAATTGCCGGCCGATCCGGTCGGCCTCGACGTCGGCTGCGGCAGCGGCCGCTGGGCCGTCATGGTCGCGCCAAGGGTCGGCCATCTGCACCTGCTCGATGCGAGCGAGGCCGCGCTCAGTGTGGCGAAACGCAATCTCGCCAAGGCCGGCAACGTGACGTTCCTCCACGCCAGCGTCGGTGACATTCCCCTGGACGATGGGTCGCTGGACTTCGCCTTCTCGCTCGGCGTTCTGCATCACGTGCCATATACCGCGGCCGCCATCTGCGCCGTCTCCGCAAAGCTGAAACGCGGCGCGCCGTTTCTGGTCTATCTCTATTATGCGCTCGACAACCGTCCCCGCTGGTTCCGTGCGATCTGGCAGCTCAGCAATCTCATGCGGCTCCTGATCTCCCGCCTGCCGCCTAAGGGAAAGCTTCTCACCAGCCAGTTCCTCGCGGCCACCATCTATTGGCCGCTCGCGCGGTTTGCGGCGCTTCTGGAACACGCCGGGATGTCCTCGAAAATGGTGCCGCTCCAGGCCTATCGCGACCGGGATTTTTATGTCATGCGAACCGACGCCTATGACCGGTTCTGCACCCGTCTCGAGCAGCGTTTTTCGCGGCAGCAGATCGAGCGGATGCTCCTCGATGCGGGCTTTGCCGAGATTCGCTTCTCGGAGGATGCACCGTTCTGGTGCGCCGTCGGGCGGAAGCGATAGCTTGTGGAACGCATCCCCCTCGGACTATGAAGCAAGCACGGATTGATGGACCGAGACCTGTATGTTCAAGCACGGCTCTGCATGACCGCAAAAATCCCTGATCCGCCGCGACGGCTGCTCTACGTCGTCACGGAGGACTACGCGTTCCTGCTCAATCGCCTGCCGATGGCGCGCGCCGCCCGCGAGGCCGGCTACGAGGTGCATGTCGCAACCCGCGTCGATCAGGGAGCGGCCGCCATCGAGGCGGAAGGTTTTTTCCTGCACCGGATTCCGTTCCGGCGCGGCGGCCTGTCGCCGTTTTCCGCGATCCCGACCATCATTGCGCTGCGAGGCCTGAAAAACCGCATCCGTCCCGACATCGTGCATCACTCCGGCTTGCAGTGCTGCGTCTACGGCTCGATCGCCGCGCTCGGCGACACCACCCCGATCATCAACGCGATCACCGGGCTCGGTTACATCTTCACCTCGCAGACGCTCAGGACGCGGCTGCTCAAGCGGACGATGGCCATGTTGCTGCCGTGGCTGCTCAACACCGCGCAAAGCCAGGTGCTGGTGCAAAATCCAGACGATCGCGCCGACCTCGAACGTCTCGGCATCGAGCCGAGCCGCGTCGTGCTGATCCCGGGTTCGGGCGTCGACACCGACCACCTCAAGCCGCTGCCGGAACCGGACGGCCCGATCACGATCGGCTTCGCCGGCCGCCTGCTCGCGGACAAGGGCATCCGTGCGCTGGTGGCCGCCCACAGCCTGCTGCGCGATCAGGGCCATGACATCCGCCTGATCATCGCCGGCAATCCGGATCCGGCCAACCCGGCCTCAATTCCACGGCGGGAGGCCGAGGAGTGGAGCCGGCGGCCCGGCGTCACCTGGCTCGGTCACATCGGCAACATCGTCCGGCTCTGGCAGCAGTGCCATCTCGCCGTGCTGCCCTCGCACCGCGAGGGCCTGCCGATGAGCCTGCTCGAAGCGGCGGCCTGCGGCAGGGCGATGATCGCAGCCGACGCGCCCGGCTGCCGGGAAATCGTCCTTCATGAACAGACCGGGTTGCTTGTCCCCATCGAAAACCCGGAGCGGCTCGCCGCCGCGATCCTGACGCTTGCGAATTCGGGCGAGCTGCGCGAGCGCTACCGCCAGGCCGCGCGCCAGTTCGTGGTCGAGAAGCGGTCGGCGAAGATCATCGGCAAGTCGATCGTGGCGCTCTACGACCGCCTCTGCCGCTCCGCAATGCGGGCCAAGAAGGTGTTTCTGGTCACCCAGCATTACGCGCCCTATCCCTCGACGACGTCGGGCTACATGACTGACATCGCCCAGGCGCTCGCCAGCCGCCACCGCGTCGTCGTTCTCTCCGGCTCGCCGGGCTCCGGCTCCGACCATCCGCCCAAAGAGGGCGAGCCGGAGATCGTCGAGATCCGCAGCTGGTGGCCGCGAAAATCGGCGCTGTTCTCGCGCTCGCTCGCAGCCGCGCTGTTTGCGGTGCAGGCCCTGTTTGCGATTCTCAAGCATGCCCGCCCGGGCGACGCGATCATCTGCGTCACCACCCCGTTCACCTTGCCCTATGCCGTAGCCCTGGCAGCAAGGCTGCGAAAAGTCCTGGCCGCGGTGATCATTTATGATTTCTATCCCGACACGCTGATCATGGCCGGATTTCTCCGGCGCGATTCGTTTCTCGTCCGCTCGCTCCGCCGGGCCAACGGCATCATGTTCGAATGTCTCGACGCGATCATCACGATCGGGCGCGACATGAATGCCCTGCTGATGTCCTACCCGCGCATGAGCTCGCGCAAGATCAACCTGATTCCGAACTGGGCGACGCTTCCGGTCCACTACCGCGAGATCGATTCGGACAATCCCTTCAGGAAGGCATGCCAGGCGGAATTTCTGGTCGCGATGTCCGGAAACGCCGGCTTCACCCACGACCCGACCTCGGTGTTCGAGGCGGCGCGGCTACTTGTCGACGACCAGCGCATTCACTTTCTGCTCTCCGGCGAGGGTGTCGGCTGGACCGGGCTGAAGGACATGCAGGCGGCGAGCCCGCTCCTGAACATCACGTTGATCGAACGCGTGCCCGAGGCCGAGCTGGAATCATTCCTGTCGTCGGCGGATCTGTGGATCATTCCCTATCGCAAGAACAACACCGGCGTGTCCGTGCCGAGCCGGATCTACAACCTGCTCGCGGTCGGCCGGCCGATCATCATGTGCTCGGAACCGGACGCCGAGGCGGCGATGCTGGTCAACGACAACGATCTCGGCTGGGTCGTGCCGCCCGAGCAGCCGGCGGCGATCGCTGACGCAATCAGGAGCGCCGCCTCGCACGCCGCCGAAACGCGCGCCAAGGGCCGGCATGCCTCGGAGATCGCCGCGCAGTTCACGCCGCAGATCGCGCTCGATGCCTATGAGGGCGTGATCGATCGCCTGCTCACCCATGACGCGACGATGTTGCTGCAGCCGGTCGGGAGTCCTTCCGTCCAGGCTTGAGATCAGCAAGGACGCGCTGACCTGGCGATCTCGCGACGGCTCAGGATGACGGCAAACTGCCGGCGCGGAGCTCGCTGAGTGCCTGCTGGGCGCGGGCATTCCGCGCGAGA